>DATLIA010000048.1:0-15841 GCA_035540215.1 Actinokineospora sp.
CGTCGCGCTCGTTGAAGTCGCCGTCGTGGTCGTGGTCGTAGCGGTCCCACGTGTCGAACTCGGCGAGCTCGGTCTTGATCTGCTCGGACGTGGCGCCCGCCGCCTTGCGGTCGGCCACCCACTGGTTCACCGCGTCGGCGACGAGGAACCAGCTGTTGCCACAGATCCGGCCCGCGCACGGGTAGCCGTTGGAGCGGCCGTAGCGGGCCTCGTTGTACTTGACCTTGACCCAGTCGGTGACGGTGCCATCGACGGAGTAGCGGCCGGAGGACTGCTTCTCGTAGTAGGCCTTGACGGACTCGACGCCCGCGGCACCCGAGAAGTACAGGTCCTGGTAGTGGTTCTTGGAGTAGTCCGCCTGCCAGATGGTCTTGTTGTCGACCGCCCGGTTCGGCTGCGGGATCTCGTTGTGCGCCGGACCGTCGAACCGCGCGGGCCCCGGGGTGTTGGGGTCGGTGTCGCGGTCGGGGAAGTCCGGGTGCCGCTCGTTGCCGAACTCGGCGAGCACGACGAAGATCTTGTCGGTCTTCTCGCGGGCCAGCTCGACGTACTGGTCGGCCGGGGCGCGGGTGCCCGTGGCCGCCATCGTCTTCGCGGCGGGCTTGTTGACCTTGACCACGGTGCTCGCACCGCGCTTCTCCGCCTTGGCCTCGCCGCTGAGCACCTTGGCGAGACCGGTCTGGCGCATGTCGCGCCGCTTCTTCTCCAGCGGCGTGACCAGTTCGTCCGGCGCGTTGTCCGCCGAGGCGACCGGCGCCGTGGACGGCTGGGGGGCCGCGCTGGCGCCGGTCACCCCCGGCAGAACACTGATTCCTGCGACCGCCGCCAGCGCGACGACCAATGTGCGACGCACTCGTCCTCCCAAAGATTTGCTGCTCTGTCTGCAGCGGGAAGGTATGTGAGATACGTCCATTCGTTTATTACAACTTGAATACATGCCGGGATTCAGGCCATACAACTTATCCATAACATGCGTTGATAGACCAAATGGCGCAGTCTGATCGTCGGGTTTTGTCAGAAATCCTGATCAAATCTGACCGTACCGCTGACCGCGACCTGATATGCCGACACCCGGCGTTCGAAGAAGTTGGACAGCTCCTGCACGTCCTGCAATTCCATAAACGTGAACGGGTTCGGCGAACCGTACTCGGCGGGCAGGCCGAGCGCGGCGAGCCTGCGGTCGGCGACGTGTTCGAGGTAGGTCCGCATGTCGGTCAGCGGCAGGCCCGCCACACCCGATCCGAGCAGGTCCTCGGCGAACGCGGTCTCCGCGTCGACGGCCTCGCGCAGCATCCGCCGCACCTCCTCGTGCAGCTCGTCGTCGAACAGCTCAGGCTCCTCGGCGCGCACCGTGTCGACCACGTCGAAGGCGAACGCCATGTGCATCGATTCGTCCCGAAACACCCAATTCGTCCCCGACGCGAGACCGTTGAGCAGCCCGCGGGATCGCAAGAAATACACATACGCGAAGGCGCCGTAGAAGAACAGCCCCTCGATGCACGCGGCGAAGCAGATCAAGTTCAGCAGGAACCCGCGTCGGTCGGCCGGGGTGTGGAGCTGATCCAAATGGTTGATCGAGTCGATCCACCGGAAGCAGAACTCCGCCTTGGCCCGGATGGAAGGGATGTTCTCGACCGCGGCGAATGCCGCGACCCGTTCGCTGTCGTCCGGCAGATAGGTGTCGAGCAGGGTCAGGTAGAACTGGACGTGCACGGCCTCCTCGAACAGCTGCCGCGACAGGTAGAGGCGGGCCTCCGGCGCGTTGACGTGCTGGTAGAGGTTGAGCACCAGGTTGTTGGCCACGATGGTGTCGCCGGTGGCGAAGAACGCGACCAGCCGGTTGACCAGGTGCCGCTCGGCCGGGGTGAGTCGGCCGAGGTCGGCCAGGTCGGAGTGCAGGTCGACCTCCTCGACGGTCCACGTGTTCTTGATGGCGTCGCGGAAGCGGTCGTAGAACCGCGGATACCGCATGGGCCGCAGGGTCAGGTCCATTCCGGGGTCGAGCAGGCTGGTCACTGGCACGCCTCGCAGGTCTCGGGGTTCTCCAGGGAGCAGGCGATCGCCTCGGGCTCCTGGATGGTGGTCGCCTGCTGGATGCGGGTGGCGGGCCGCGAACGCAGGTAGTAGGTCGTCTTCAGGCCGCTCTGCCAGGCGTAGCGGTACATCGACGACAGCTTGCCGATCGTCGGGCTCGCCATGAACAGGTTCAGCGACTGGCTCTGGTCGACGTACGGCCCGCGCGTGGCGGCCAGGTCGATCAGGGCGCGCTGGGGCAGCTCCCACGCCGTGCGGAACAGGGCGCGGCTCTCCTCCGGCAGCTCGCCGATGTCCTGGACGGACCCCTCGGCGCGCTTGATCCGGTCGCGAACGGGCGCCGTCCACAGGCCGTGCTTCTTCAGCTCCGCCACGAGATAGGCGTTGACCTGCAAGAACTCCCCGGACAGGGTCTCGCGCTTGAACACGTTGGACACCTGCGGCTCGACGCACTCGAAGCAGCCCGCGATCGAGGCGATCGTCGCCGTCGGCGCCACCGCGACCAGCAGCGAGTTGCGCAGCCCGTGCGCGGCGATCCGCTCCCGCACGGCCGTCCACCGCGCGGTCTGCGTCGGGGTGACGCTCCACAGGTCGGGCTGCAGGTCGCCGCGCGCGGCCCGGGTGGCCGCGAACGCCGGGTGCGCGCCCGCGCTCGCGGCGATGTCGGCCGAGGTCTCCAGGGCGGTCAGGTAGACCTCCTCGGCGATCCGCGTCGACAGCTCCCGCGCCTCGGCGCTGTCGAACGGCAGCCGCAGCGCGAAGAACACGTCCTGCAGGCCCATCACGCCCAGCCCGACCGGGCGCCACCGCGGGTTGCTGTGGGCGGCCTGCTCGGTGGGGTAGTAGTTGATGTCGATCACCCGGTCGAGGAACGTGACCGCGGTGCGGACGGTGGCCCGCAGGCGTTCCCAGTCCATCGCGCCATCGGTGAGGTGCGCGCCGAGGTTGACCGAGCCGAGGTTGCACACGGCCGTCTCGTCGTCGCTGGTCACCTCCAGGATCTCCGTGCACAGATTGGAGAGGTGTACGACGTTCTCGGGTTCGGCGGTCTGGTTGCACGTGCGGTTGGCGGTGTCCTTGAAGGTCATCCAGCCGTTGCCGGTCTGCGCGAGGGTCCGCATCATCCGGCCGTAGAGGTCACGTGCCTTGACCGTGCGCACGGCCCGCCCCGCCGCCTCGGCGGCCCGGTAGGCACGGTCGAAGTCGTCGCCCCACAGGTCGGGCAGTTCGGGGAGCTCGTCGGGGTCGAACAGCGACCAGTCGGCGTCGGCCTCGACCCGGCGCATGAACTCGTCGGGGACCCAGTTGGCGATGTTGAGGTTGTGCGTGCGGCGGGCGTCCTCGCCGGTGTTGTCGCGCAGTTCCAGGAACTCCTCGATGTCGGGATGCCAGGTCTCCAGATAGACGCAGGCCGCACCCTTGCGCCTGCCCCCTTGGTTGACCGCCGCGACGGACGCGTCGAGGGTGCGCAGCCACGGCACGATCCCGTTGGAGTGACCGTTGGTGCCCCGGATCAGCGCGCCGCGCGAGCGCACCCGCGACCACTGCACGCCGATGCCGCCCGCGAACTTCGACAGCCGCGCGACCTGCGCGTACCGCTCGTAGATCGACTCCAGCTCGTCGCGCGGGGAGTCGAGCAGGTAGCACGAGGACATCTGGGTGTGCCGGGTGCCGGAGTTGAACAGCGTGGGCGAACTCGGCAGGTAGGCCAGCGAGGACAGCAGGCGGTAGAACTCGATCGCCTCGGCCGCGGTGTGCGACAGTCCACACGCGACTCGCAGCAGCCAGTGCTGGGGCCGCTCGGTGACGGTCCGGTCGTGCGGGTGCCGCAGCAGGTAGCGGTCGTGCACGGTGCGCAGCCCGAAGTACTCGAACCGGTCGTCGTTGCGATGGTCGACGGCGTCGTCGAGTTCGGGGGCGTGGGCTTTCACGAACGCGGCGGTCTTGTCGCCGATGAGTCGGAGTTCATGGCCCAGGGCAATGCCTTCGCTGAACGAGTGGCCGCCGACCTCTTTGTCTATAAAGGACGCGAGGAGCCGGGCGGCCAGCTTGGAGTACGCCGGATCCTCGGCCACGAGCGCGGCCGCGGTCTGGATCGTGAGTTGGTCGACTTCCACTGTGGTGATCCCGTCGAACAGGCCGGAGATCGTCTTGGCGGCCACCCGGTCCGGGTCGACGGCCAGTCCGTCGGCGTGCCGCCGGACCGAGTCGAGGATCTTGGCGGGGTCAACGGTTTCGGCATCGCCGTTGCGTTTGCGAACGCGTACAGGCGTGGTCTGAAGCGTGGGCACGGCTCTCTCCTCGCGAGCTCGAGTCTGACCGCCCGCGGCGCGGGACGGGAGCGGGCAGGTCTTCGGACTCACGGGCAGGCCGGGGTCACCCGGTTGTCTAATGGCCGTCGCTTCCCGGACTCGCGTCCAGTGCTTGATGACGGCGGTCGTTCCCGTTCACCGCTGCGGGGGCAGTCCCGGGGTCGCACCGGGTTCCCTCTTGCGACGACCGTATGGTCGAACCAGCTCGTGGATCACCATACATGGGGGTCACTGGGGCGTTCGGACCCATATGTTGTGTGGGCGTGTCGAACCGCTCACCCGCCGGGAGGTACGCTCCACGGCCAGTCGGCCTGGTTCGGCACCGGATCGCCGACGACCAGCCGGTAGCCGATCCCGCGCACCGACTCCAGCCGCACGCCGGGCGCGTTCTGGCGCAGCAACCGGCGCAGGCGCTTCACCGCGGACGTCACGGCCTGCGCGTCGCCGACATAGGGCCTGCCCCACACCTGGACCGTCAGATCGGCGAACGTCCAGATCCGGCCCTGGTCGGATGTCAGCGCGAAAAGCAGGTCGAACTCGCGGGCGGGGAGGGGTATCCCCCTGCCGAACCAGGACGCCTCACGCAGGTCGGCGTCGAGGCGCAGCTTGCCGCACTCCGCCACCCGGTGGGACTCCCGCCGTGCCGGGTCGAGCCCGGCCAGGAGGGTGGCGGCGTCCGGCAGGAATACGACCGGGACCTCGGCCGCCTCGATCACCGCGACCAGGCTGGCGGTCGGAACCCCGACGCAGATCACCACGGGACCGTCCAGTCCGCCGAGCACGTTCGAGGAGCCCATCGCCACCCCCAGTGGTTTGTTCAACCGTTGGCCAAAAGCTACACAGAATGCCCGTTTCGGACGCCTGCCAAACGGGTGCGCCCTCTCGTTGACCAGATCCGCCCGTGTCGAGACCTTCCGAGTGATCCGATGTTCCGGCAACGTTCCGTGAACGAGCAGTCACAAACCGGCTACTCGTGGTGACGCGCGGCCACCACCTGCTCGCCGCGCGGAACGGGAGTTCTCCGTGTTACGGCAGTCCGACAGACAACCGCGTCCAAAGGCATGGTTGTCACTCGTGATCACAGCGACAACCGTCTTCACCGGCGTCGCGACGCTCACCACCCCGGTCTCCGCGGCGCCCGCGTCGAGCACCAAGATCGAGAGCGCGGTCAGCGAAGCGCTGGAGACCAAGGACAGCACCGACTTCTGGGTGACGCTCAGCGAACGGGCTGACCTGTCCGCCGCCGAGCGGATCACCGACTGGGGACAGCGCGGCGCGGCCGTCGTCGACGCGCTGCGCGTCACCGCCGACCGCAGCCAGGCGGGCGTGCTGGCCGAGCTCGACGCCGCGGGCGTCGACCACACCTCGTACTACGCCGCCAACACCGTCCTGGTGCGCGGTGGCTCCGCCGCGCTCGCCGAGCGGCTGGCGGGCAAGGCCGAGGTCAGCTCGATCCTGGCGGACCGGATCTACGAACTGCCGAACGTGGACACCACCGCGGACGTCCCGCGGGTCGACGCGGTCGAGTGGGGTATCGCGGCGATCAACGCCGACGACGTGTGGTCCACCTACGGTGCCCGGGGCGAGGGCATCGTGGTCGGCAACATCGACTCCGGTGTGCAGTGGGACCACCCGGCGCTCGCGGCCAAGTACCGCGGCAACACCGCTGCGGGCGTCAGCCACGCCTACAACTGGTTCGACCCGGCGCGGGTCTGCCCGACCGCGGCCCCCTGCGACAACAACGGCCACGGCAGCCACACGATGGGCACCATGGTCGGCTCGGAGGGCGCCAACCAGATCGGTGTCGCCCCCGGCGCGCGCTGGATCGCGGCCAAGGGCTGCGAGGTCAGCACCTGCACCAGGCCGTCGCTGCTCAGCTCCGGCCAGTGGATGCTCGCGCCGACCGACGCCGCGGGCGCGAACCCGCGTCCGGACCTGCGCCCGCACGTGGTGAACAACTCGTGGGGCGGGGCGAACGGCGCCACGGTCGACCCGTACTACGGCGAGATCCTGCGGGCGTGGCGCGCGGCGGGCATCTTCCCGTCGTTCTCCAACGGCAACTCCGGCCCTGGCTGTGACACGGCGGGCTCGCCCGCGGACAACGTCGAGGCGTACGCGACCGGGGCGTTCGACGTCAACGGCGCCATCGCGTCGTTCTCCAGCCGAGGCCCCGGCGCCAACGGGATGGTCAAGCCGCACATCGCCGCACCGGGCGTCGCCGTCCGGTCGTCGTTCATGGGTGGCGGCTACAGCTCACTCAGCGGCACGTCCATGGCGGGGCCGCACACCTCAGCGGCCGTCGCGCTGATGTGGTCGGCCGCGCCCGCACTGGTCGGTGACGTCGCCGCGACCGAGCAGCTGCTCAACAGCACCGCGATCGACACCTCGGACCTGACCTGCGGTGGGACCGCCACGAACAACAACGTCTGGGGCGAGGGCAAGCTCGACGTGCTCGCCGCCGTCGAGCAGAGCCCGCGCGGCCCGATGGGCACGGTGACCGGCACGGTCACCGACGCCGCCACCGGAGCGCCGATCGCCGGGGCGACGGTGACCGCTGACGGGCAGAACGACCGCGTCATGACCACGAACGCGACCGGTCGGTACTCGACCGCGGTCCCGGTCGGCGACTACGCGGTGACCGTGTCGAGCTTCGGCTACGCGTCGAGCACCGTGACCGTCTCGGTGTCGGAGAACCAGACCGTCACCCGTGACATCGCGCTCACCTCGGTGCCGCGGCACACGGTTCGCGGTGTCGTCCGGGCCACGACCGGCGCGCCGCTCGCGGGTGTGACCGTCACCGTGACCGGGACACCCCTCGCGGCGGTCGTGTCCGCCGCCGACGGCTCGTACACGGTGCCGAATGTGCCGGAGGGCCAGTACCAGCTGCGCACGACCCCGTCGGGCTGCTCCGACGCGCTGGCGATCGACCTGACCGTGGACGGCGAGGAGGTCGCGGACTTCGCGCTGCCCAACCGCGCCGACTCGTTCGGCAACTACTGCGTCGCGGGTGGCGATTCCTATGTGGAGGGTGAATCCCCGGTCGCGCTGACCGGCGACGACGCCGCGACCACCATCGCGTTGCCGTTCGACTTCTTCTTCTACGGCGCCACCTATCGCGATGCCCACGTCGGGAGCAACGGCCACATCAACTTCCTGGCCCGCTCCACCGCGTACGCCAACGCCGGGATCCCGGCGAGTGCCGTGCCGAACGCGGCGATCTACCCGTTCTTCGACGATCTCGTGCTCGACGCGCAGAGCCAGGTGTTGACCAAGACCGTCGGTACCGCGCCGAACCGCGAGTTCGTGATCGAGTGGCGCAACGCCATGATCTACCCGACGACCACGACCCGGGTCGACTTCGAGGCCGTGCTCTCGGAGAACGGTGAGATCTCCTTCCGCTACCGCAACCTGGACTCCGCCAAGCCGTTGGAGACCGGCAGCGGGGCGACCGTCGGCATCGAGAACGCGACCGGCACGGTTGCCCTGCAGTACTCGCTGAACACCCCGGCACTCCGTGGCACGCAGTCGATCCGCTTCAAGCTGCCGCTGAACGGGCTCTCCGCGGGTGGGGTCACCGATGTCAACGACGGACTCCCGGTCGCGGGGGCGGTGGTGCGGGCGCTCAAGAACGGCGCCGAGGTGAGCAGGACTTCGACCGGTGCGGACGGCACGTACCGGATGCGTCTGCTTGGTGGCGACTACCAGCTCGAGGTGAGCAGGCCCAACTACACCACCGAGACGAGCGATATCACGATCACGGCCGACGGCACCGCTGTCGACTTCGTGCTGCACACGTCGCGGGCCGACCTGGACGTCTCGCCGCTCACGTTCCTGGCGCAGGAGGGCCAGTTGCGGACGGCGACGCGGACGCTGGGCAGCTCCGGTGACCTGAGCCTGGAGTATTCGCTGACCGACGGCGCGTCGTGGCTGTGGGTGGTTCCCGGCTCGTCGGCCGTCAAGCCGGGCAACTCGCAGGCGCTGACCATCCGGACCGACCCGGCCGGGCTGCTGCCGGGTGTGCACACCGCGTCGGTCACGGTGACCACGAACGCGGGTCGCACGCCGACGCTGACCATCCCGGTCACGCTTATCGTGCCTGCCTTCCGGGTCGGCATCGACTCGGGTGGCAGCGGCTTCGTCGACGGCGCGGGTGACACCTGGGTGACCGACACCGCGTGGACACCGGGCGGCTTCGGCTACCTGTCCAACGGTCCGGTGACGACCACGAAGAAGGCGATCGCCGGGACCACCGACGACGCGTTGTTCCAGTCGCAGAAGGAAAGCCCTGGCGGTTACCGCTACGACAACCTGCCCGCGGGGACCTACCAGGTGCGGCTGGACTTCGCCGAGTTCAAGACAGACCTGACCGCGGGCAGGCGCGTGTTCGACGTGTCGGTCAACGGCACGATGGTGCTGCCGAACTACGACATCGTCGCGCGGGTCGGCACGCTGGCCGCGGACTCCCACGAGTTCTGGGTGACGGTGCCGGAAGGCGGCTCGATCTCGGTCGACCTGGCCGCGAAGAAGGGCAAGCTGGCCCCGGTGATCAACTCACTGCGGATCACGCACCGCCCGGACCGCGTGTCCTAGGCACTGCTTGAGAAACGCCCGGCCCCGCGACTCCGAGGAGTCGCGGGGCCGGGTTTCTTGTTCCAGGACTAGCTCGTTCCAGAACTAGAAGGTCAAGCTCCAGCTGTCGATGTTGCCCGTGTCGTACTGGGCGACATCCTGCGCCTTGAGGTTCCAGGTGCCGTTCATCGCCTCGCTCGACAGGTTCACCGTGTAGGTGGTGTCGATGTTGTCGGCGGAGTCGTTGGCGCTGGAGTTCTTCATGCGGTAGGCGGTGCCGTCGGGGGCCACCAGGTCCAGCACGACGTCGCCGCGCCAGGTGTGCTTGACGTGGACCTCGACCGGGGTGCCCGCCGGGGCGTTGCCCGCGCAGCCGCTGACGGTGATCGAGCTGGTGACCGCCGCGCCCGCGTCGGGGATGGCCACGTCGGCGTCGTTGGTCTTCTTGCCGCAGCCGGGCGGCGGGGGCGGGGTGCCGCCGCCGTACGGGCTCGCCGCCTTCTTGGCCGAGTACATCAGCATCGGCTTGACCTTGGGCCACCACGTGCTCGCCTGGCAGGTGAAAGCGGGCAGGAAGCCGCCGCAGGTGCCGCTGCTGCCGCCGATCTCCCAGACGAAGCTGGCGACGCCGAGCTCGTCGTAGACCCAGTCGTCGGTGGAGCCGCCCGCGTTGTAGAGGACCTCGCCCGGCTGTCCGTAGCCCCAGCCGCCCGCGATCGTGGCCATGTCCTTGGCCATGCCGCGCAGGGCGGCGTCGTTGCCGGTGTGCTGCGACGACGTCGAGCCCCACGGGAACAGGACCAGGTTGGAGTAGCTGTGCATGCTCAGCACGACACCCTTGGTGTCGGCGGGAGCCGCGTCGCCCATGTTCGGGCCGCGCTTGTCGGCGTAGAGCTCCTTCCAGAGACCCTGCAGCGCCTTGGTCTCGGACTCCGAGTTGGCCGCGGTGCCCCGGTAGGTCTCGTCGCACGGCGACGCGCTGCTGCCGGTGCCGTAGCCGGAGCTGGTGTTGCGGTTGAGGTCGACGCCGTTGTAGCCGGTGCTGCAGCCCGAGCCGTGGGCGTTCTTGCGCTGCAGGATCGGCGAGTTGCCGCCCTGCTGCACGATGTCCACGCCGTCGGGGTTGGCGATCGGCACCACCCAGATCTCGGTGGTGTCCAGCAGCGCGGTGATCTCGCTGTTGGAGCCGTAGCCCCCGACCAGCTCGTCGATCCAGCGGTAGGCCACGTCGCCGGTGGTGATCTCGCGGGCGTGCAGCTGGCCCATCACGAAGAACCGCGGCTTGGGCGCGCTCGGTGTGCGGGCGCAGTCACCGGAGGCCTTCTTGGTGATGCAGATGGCGCGCAGGTCGTAGCCGCCGGAGCCCTGGGTCTTGCGCCACGAGTCGCCGTAGTCGACGACGGTGGCCAGGCCGGGGTACTGCTGGGCGACCGCGTCGAGGTGGGCGAACTGGGCGTTCACCGTGCGGTAGCCGCCGTAGTAGGTGTCGGCCAGCTCGGCGGCGCCGAAGCTCGGGGCCTGCCAGCGCTTGGCCGGGGGAGTCCACTGTGGAGCCTTGGCGACCTGGTCGACGGTCGCGCTGAACCCGGCGCCGCGCAGGCGTTCACCGACACTGGCGTCACCGGCGACGAACAGGTCCGAGCCGTCGCGGGTCTCCAGGACGTCGAAGCCCTTGCCGAGGAGGTCCTGGGCGAGCGCGCCCAGCGGGGCGTGGACCCGGTAGATGTATGCCGGGCCGGGCGCGGCCGTCGGGGTCGGCGCGGCCTGGCCGGGCAGTGTGCCCAGCAGCAGGGCCGCGGCGGCCACGGCGGCGCCCGCCGCGGCGAGCACCGCTCGTCGTTGTCGTGCCACTTCGTTCCTCCAATATGCAGGGTGAGGAGAACGCACCCACGATTAGGGATGACAGACTCGCCTGACAACAAAGTGGGAACTGGGTAAATTCACAAAACACTGTGAAATGCCGCGAAACGGTCAGGAAGCTCCCCGCCACAGGCGATTGTCGGCCACCAGGAACACGTCGTCACCTAGCTGCGCCGTCGCGCTGACCGAGCCGGTCGGGCCGCCGATTTCCTTGACGTGCCAACCCGTTCCGTCGTGGGTGAGGTGTTTGACCCGGCCGCCGTCGGCGATGAACACCGCGGGCTGACCGTCGTGCTCCACTGGCGCGGCCAATTTGTCCTTGTCGCTCACCGAAATGGGCGGTTCGCCGCCCAGCCGGGTCCAGGTGTCGTCGGCCAGTCGCCACACCGCGAGGCGGCCGTCGACCTGCCCGACGGCCGCGCAGGACGACGCCCAGCAGCGCACGGCCGTCGCGGTGCCGGTCGCGCCCGCGTCGGGCAGCGGGGTGCGGGTCCAACCGGTGTTTCCCGACGTCGACCGCCACACGACCGGCCGGATCCGGTCGCCAAGCTCCCAGCCCGCGACGACGATGCCCTGGCCGAACCCGCTCGCCGCCGTGGCGAACCCGAGCGCGTCGGAGGCGCTCTCCAGGGCGGTTCCCGCCGACAGCTGTCGGTTCCAGATGTCGCCGTCGGCGGTCCACACCGCGACGTCGAGGCCGACCCGCTCGCTCTCCCACGAGCCGATCAGCGCCGGGCCGACCGGCGTGGTCACCGCGTCGATCAGGTCGCCAGCGCCCCACCCGCCGAACGTGCTGAAGCCCTGCGGCTTCTCCACGATCCCGGCCGCCGACCCGGTCCACACGCTCCACCGCACGTTGCCGTGCGCCCCGCCGCGCTCGCCGCCGATGGCCACGTAGGTGCCGTTGTCGGTGGCGATGGATTGCCAGGTCGCCAGCAGCCCGTACGGGCTGGCGCCGCGCACCGGGACCTCGGCCAGCTTCCCGTCCGGGGTGCGCCGGACCAGGCCGGGCACCAGCGGCTCCCCGTCTCGGCGGAGGCCGACGAGCAACGCGGATCCGTCGGCGGCCAGCGCGACGGGTGTCGCGGGCAGGTCGACGGCGGTGAACGCGGGTCGGTCAGGCGGGGCGGCGCAGGACGCGGCGAGCAGCGCCACCACGGGCAGGAGACGAAGTCGCATGATCACTCGCAGAGGTCCGGGAAGATCTCCTCACCGAGGTTAGCGCTGATTTGTCATGCTTCGCCGACGTAGGTCCACGCGCCTTCCTCGCGGACGAACTTGCTGTTCTCGTGTACGACGCCCGGCTTGCCGTGTGCCTTGTAGTGCGCGCGGAACTCGACGGTGCCCGTGGTGTGGAACGGCCCGCCGTCGGTCCGTCCGACGATCTCCAGGTAGGTCCACTCGTCGGCCGGGTCGATCAGGACGCGCTTGGGCCGGGTCGACTTGTGCCACGTGGCCAGCAGATAGGCGCTGTCGCCGACGGCGAACGCGCTGAACCGCGACCGCATGAGTTGCTCAGCGGTCGCGGCTCGGGCGGTGCCGTCGTGCAGACGGCCGCAGCATTCAGCGAACGGGACTCCAAGTCCGCAGGGACAAGTACTCATCCCGCGAGGATGTCAGCCCCAGATGGATGTCACCCATTCCGGGTGGTCGATGAACGGGTTGCGGTTGTGCTGGAACTGGTCGTAGATGACCTGGTTGCGCCGCTTCTCGAAGGTGTCCGGCGGGTCCTGCAGGTTCCACTGCCGCAGCACGGACAGCTTGCCGATGTAAGGCGCGCTGCCGTTGTTGACGCTCTCGTTGACCTCGAGGTCGGCCCAGCCGTCGGTGCCCGCGTAGCGCACCGCCATGTAGAAGATCATCCGCGCGGTGTCGCCCTTGACCGCGTCGCGGGGCTCGAACGAGTCGGCGTCGGTGAAGCAGTCCGGGCACTCCGCCGCGGCCGAGCCGCCGTTGTCGAAGTCCTTGTTGCCGCGGGTCGAGTTGACCGTGACGTCCTCGGGCCGCAGGTGGTGCACGTCGGTGCCGGGGCCGGTCGCGGTGCCGAAGTCGCCGTGCGACTTGGCCCAGACGTGCTCGCGGTTCCAGTCGTCGACGCCGCCGCCGTTGGTCGACTTGCTCTGCGACCGGCCGCTGTAGACGAGGATGACGTTGTTGGAGTTCGCCGGGTCCTGGTCGGTGGCCTTGAGCGCGTTCCACACCGCGTCGTAGCTGAGCTTGGTCATCGGGGTGATGATGCGGTTCAGCTCGCTCTTGAGCGACTGGCCGGAAAGGCCGATGGCGGTGCGGTAGTACGTGCCGTCGTAGTCACCCGGGGTCGACGTCGTGGTCGGCGGGGTCGTCGTGGTCGGCGGCGTCGTGGTCGTCGTCGTGCCGGTGACCAGGGCGAACGCGGTGGTGGTGGTCAGACCCGCGTGCGAGAAGTAGGCGCTGAGCTTGCCGGTGACGTCGAGCTGCTTGCCCATCAGCCCCGGGTTGCTCTGCAGGCCGAAGGCTGCCCGGAAGGTCGAGGTGATCTGCACGTAGACCATCTGCGACGTGCTCGTCTGGCTCGGCGAGTCGGCCAGCGCGAGCGCGTAGTCGTTGGGGAAGCCCGACCGGATGACCGTGGTGGTCGCGGTCGGCTGCCCGACGACGTAGCCGCGGACGGTGGCGGTGGCCCCGGTCTGCTGGCCGATCGCCTGGGCGACGGTGAGCGGGGTCGCGGCCTGCGCGGAGGTGCCCGGCACCTGCAACCCGATGACGACCGCGGTGACCACGGTCAAGATGGCTAAGAGATTCCAGGCTCGAGTCTTCACGAACATGGGAGACGCCCTTTCCCCGACGGCTGGTGACCCCAAGTAACTGGTCAGTTCTCGTTCGTGGAAAAGCGTCGCACGAGATCACCCACTATCGAGTGAACTCGTCGGAACAGTTCTCAGTCGGTCCGATGATCGCTAGTGCTGTGTCCACGAACGTTGCCGGGCTCTCGACGGCCCAGCTTCCCGCTGGCCGCACCGCCGAAACGCCCAAGTACAACCCAGTACGAGCGGCATTCCGGCGGCACGCCCAGCGGAAACCTGGATCCGCCGATAGCCCGACAACGTTCATGGACACAGCACTAGGCCCGGAACAGGACCCCTGCGATGGCCCGGGCGGTCGCCTCGGGGGCGTCGTCGATGTCGGTCAGCGCGCCGGTGAGCCAGAGGGTGGCGAAGCCGTGGACGAGCGACCACGCGGCGATCCCGGCCAGGTGGGGATCGGTCTCGCCCGCGACGGTGTCCACGCCTCTGGCCAGTTCCGTGCTCGCCCGGTCGCGTTCGGCGGCCACGTCGGGATCGTCCGGGTGGTAGAGGTCGGGGCGGAACATGACGTCGAAGTGCGCCCGGTGCCGGATCGCGAACCCGACGTAGGCCACCCCTACCTCCCGGAAGTCCTCGGTCGCCGCCCACGCCTCGACCAACGCGTCGGCGAGCAGCGCGTAGCCCTGCGCGGCGATCGCGGTCAGCAGCCCGGCCTTGTCGCCGAAGTGGTGGACCGGCCCGGCGTGCGATACCCCGGCCCGCCTGGCCAGGTCGCGCAGGCTGACCCCGCCCGGCCCGTGCTCGGTGATCGCGTCGATGGCCGCCGCCAGCACCGCCCGCCGCAGGTCGCCGTGGTGGTACGCGCGCTTCGTCATGGGTCGAGACTATCTAGTCATTGACAAGATTCCCAGCCGAGGGCAATCTTGTCAGTGACAAGTTCACTGAGGAAGGACGCCGCCATGGCCCCGCTGATCATCCTGATCACTGTCACCCTGACCCTCTACGTCCTCGGCCGCGTCGGCGTCCGCCCGCTGCGAAAGTGGCCCAACCCCCTGCGCGGCGGCGTCGCGGCGATGTTCACCGCGACCGGTATCGCGCACTTCGTCGGCCTGCGCGAGGAGCTGATCCGGATGGTCCCGCCCGATCTGCCCGCGCCTGCCTTACTCGTCACGATCACCGGCGTCCTCGAGTTGGCGGGCGCTGTCGGCGTCCTCTGGCGTCCGACCACACCGTGGGCGGCGGCAGGCCTGACGGCGATGCTCGTCGGCATGTTCCCGGCGAACATCTACGCGGCGAACCACGGCCTCTCACCGTCGTTCGGCGACCAGCTGTTCCCGCGGACGATCATGCAGATCGTCTTCCTCGCCGCCACCCTGGCCCTGGTCGCGCACTACTGGCCCCTGATCAGCCGCAAGCGCGTGGAGGCACGTCGCTAACCTGCTCAGGTGACCACCGAGCTGAACCTGCTGTCGCGCGTGTCGTATCGCGGCCAAGAGGTCACCGGACCTCGGCTGCGGGGCCTGCTGGCCCTGCTCGCGGGCGATCTGCGCTCCGGCTGCGGAACGGCTCGGCTGGTGGAGGGGCTGTGGCCGGACGAGCAGCCGGAGAATCCGACCAAGGCGCTGCAGATCCTGGTCTCGCGGGTCCGCGCGCAGCTCGGGTCGGAGGTCATCGCGCGGACGCCGACCGGGTACCGGCTCGCGCTCGATGAGGAAGAGGTCGACGCGGCCGCGGTGCTTGTGCACGCGGCGGTCAGTGCGCAGCGGTCGCGGGCGGGGGACCACGCCGCCGCGCTGACGTGGGCGGAGTCGGGGCTGGCGCTGTGGGAGAGCCCCCCGGTCGATGACGGCTCCCTCGACGACCCCGTTGAGACGCTGCGCGCGGAACGGGTGTCGACGTACCGCTCCCTGGTCCGCGTTCGTCTGCTCGCACTCTCGCGGCTGGGTCGCCACAGCGAGGCCGTGGACGCGCTGACCGAGTTGGTCCTGGAGCGGCCCCACGACGAGGAGATCCTGCTCGAACTGCTGCGCTGTGAGGCCGCCACGGCCGGGCCGTCCGCCGCGCTGGCGCGCTACGAGACCTACCGCCGCGCCCTGCGGGATGATCTCGGCGCCGACCCCGGCAGTGCCGTGAAAGCCTTCCACCAGCAGCTTCTGCAAGGCGAGGAGCCGGTCGACCGGCACGGTGTCATCCATGAGCCCAACCCGCTGCTGGGCCGGGCCGCCGACATCGCCGCGGTGACGGCGCTGCTGCGCACCTCGCGGGTCGCCTCGATCGTCGGGC
>DATLIA010000049.1:0-11729 GCA_035540215.1 Actinokineospora sp.
CAAGTCCATCCACGTCGACGAGGTCCCTCTGCCCGAGCTCGGCCCCGGTGAGGCCTTCGTGGCCGTGATGGCCAGCGCCATCAACTACAACACCGTGTGGACCTCGATCTTCGAGCCGGTATCCACCTTCGGCTTCCTCGAGCGCTACGGCCGCAACAGCGAGCTGACCAAGCGCCACGACCTGCCGTCCCACGTGGTCGGCTCGGACCTGGCGGGCGTCGTGCTCAAGACCGGGCCGGGCGTCACCAAGTGGAAGCCCGGCGACCGTGTCGTGGCGCACTGCCTCTCGGTCGAGCTCGAGGGCCCCGACGGCCACAACGACACGATGCTCGACACCGAGCAGCGGATCTGGGGCTTCGAGACCAACTTCGGCGGCCTCGCCGAGGTCGCGCTGGTCAAGTCCAACCAGCTCATGCCCAAGCCCGCGCACCTGACGTGGGAGGAGGCCGCCTCCCCCGGCCTGGTGAACTCCACCGCCTACCGCCAGCTCGTCTCGCGCAACGGCGCGGACATGAAGCAGGGCGACGTCGTGCTGATCTGGGGCGCCTCGGGCGGCCTGGGCTCCTACGCGACCCAGTTCGCGCTCAACGGCGGCGGGATCCCAGTGTGTGTCGTCTCCAGCCAGGAGAAGGCCGAGATCTGCCGCAAGATGGGCGCGGAGCTGATCATCGACCGCAGCGCCGAGGGCTACAAGTTCTGGAAAGACGAGAACACCCAGGACCCGAAGGAATGGCAGCGGCTCGGCGCCAAGATCCGGGAGCTGACCGGCGGCGACGACCCTGACATCGTCTTCGAGCACCCCGGCCGGGAGACCTTCGGCGCGTCGGTCTACGTCACCCGCAAGGGCGGCACCATCGTGACCTGCGCGTCCACCTCCGGCTACATGCACCAGTACGACAACCGGTACCTGTGGATGAACCTCAAGCGCATCGTCGGCTCGCACTTCGCGAACTACCGCGAGTCGTGGGAGGCCAACCGGCTCATCGCCAAGGGCCTGGTCCACCCGACGCTGTCGAAGGTGTACTCGCTGGCCGACACCGGCCAGGCCGCGCTCGACGTGCACCGCAACGCCCACCAGGGCAAGGTCGGTGTGCTGTGCCTGGCGCCGGAAGAGGGCCTGGGTGTGCGTGACCACGAGATGCGGGCCAAGCACCTGGACGCGATCAACCGTTTCCGTGGTGTGTGACCTGATCACCCGCTAGGGCAAGTTCATTGTGGGAATCCGCTACATGTGGTGAGTGGCTTAACCCAGACAGGTAGCGTGACCCCATGGGTTTGGGCGAGGAACGCGATCTCGTGCCGTTGGGCGCTGGTTTCGACATCACGAAGCGCGGCTACAGCCGCGGTCAGGTCGAAGAGCACCTTGAACGGCTCGACGCGGAATTGCAGCTGTTGCACGCCGACCGCAACGCGGCGGTGTCGCAGGCCGCCGATCTCGCGAAGCAGCTCGAACGCGGGCGCTCCGAGATCGACGACCTGCGTGGCCAGGTCGAGCGGCTCTCCCTGCCGCCGACCACGCTCGAAGGTCTGAGCGAGCGCCTGCAGCGGATGCTCCGCCTCGCCCAGGACGAGGCGACGGAGACCAAGGCTCGGGCCGAGGCCGAGGCCGGACACATCCGGTCCAAGGCCGAGGCCGAGTCCTTGGTGCTCAAGCAGCGCTACGAGAATCTGCTCACCGACCTCGACAAGCGCCGCGCCGAGATGGAGGCCGAGCACGCCGCCGTCGTCGACAAGGCCCGCAAGGACGCCGAGCAGACCGTCGCGGCCGCCCGCGCCGAGGCCGCCCGGCTGGAGGCCGAGTCCGAGCAGCGCCGGACCACGGTCGAGGAAGACTTCGAGATGGCCATGGCCTCCCGCCGCACCGAGTCGATGCGCGCGTTGGCCGAGCAGGAGGCCACCAGCAAGTCCGAGGCCGAGCGCCGCGTGCGCGAGGCAACGGAGGAGGCCAACCGCCGCCGCCACGACGCGATGACCGAGTCGACGTCGCGGCTGCAGGAAGCCACCGCCGAGGCCCACCGCCGCGTGCGCGAGGCCACGGAAGAGGCCAACCGCCGCATCACCCACGCCGCCCAGCGCGTCGCCGCGCTGCGGCAGCTGCGGGCCCGGGTCGCCGACCAGCTCCATTCCGCCCGCGACCTCATCGCCGACGCGCACGTCCAGCTGGCCGACGCGGCGCCGATCCTGGACCCGCTGCCGGAGGAGAGGGCCCCGAAGACGATCGACGGGACGCCGTCGGACGACTCACCCACGAAGATGATGAAGCCTGTCGGCCCGCCGGTGGAGAGCTGGGAGGACGGCGAGCCCGAGGCACCCCCCGCGAAGCCCGCCGCGGTCCAGGCCCCGGTCAAGCCGGCTCCGGTCGCGGTGAAGCCGACGCCCGCACCGGCGAAGCCCGAGCCAGGTGGCGACCAGACCCAGCGCTTGGCGATCCCCCAGAACACCGGTCGCAAGTAACTGTTAGTCCTGTCCGATGTCCTCGAACCATAGTTCTGGGCGCGTCTCGATGAAGTCGGTCATGAGGGCGACGCACTCGGCGTCGTCCACCACGGTGATCGAGACGCCGTTCTCGGCCAGCCACTCGTGGCCGCCGAAGAACGTCCGCGCCTCCCCGATCACCACCGAGGTGATCCCGAACTGCCGCACGAGCCCGCTGCAGTACCAGCAGGGCGACAGCGTGGTCACCATCGTGGTGCCGCGATAGGACTGACGGCGGCCGGCGTTTCGGAAGGCCGCGGTCTCGCCGTGGATCGACGGATCACCATCCTGCACCCGCCGGTTGTGCCCTCGCCCCCACAGCGTGCCGTCCGGCCCGAAGAGCGCGGCCCCGATCGGGATCCCACCCGTCGAAAGCCCGTTTCGCGCCTCCGCCACAGCCACCGCGAGCATCTTTGTCACGTCCACCACGCGGATTGTGCGCCCTCGCGCGTCCGGTAGGCGAGTCGGTCGTTGACCTGGTTAGGTCTACCGACAGGTAGGAAACTCCAGGAGGGCATCGGCATGGCCGCCTATAAGACCGTGGTCGTCGGTACCGACGGCTCGGATTCCTCGTACCGCGCCGTCGACCGCGCCGCGGCGATCGCCGCCGACACCGGCGCCACGCTGGTGATCGCCTGCGCGTTCCAGCCGGCAAGTGGCCGGTCGGTCGAACGCGCCCAGGACACCCTCGGCGACGACGTCGCCTATCAGGTCGTCGGCTCGAACCCGGCCGAGGAGTCGGTGCGCACGGCCGCCGAGCGCGCGGCCAAGGCCGGTGCCACGAAGGTGGAGACCGTGGTGGTCGACGGGGATCCGGTGCCGTCGCTGACCAAGATCGTCATCGACCGGTCGGCCGACCTGCTCGTGGTGGGCAACCGGGGCCTCAACACGCTCGCGGGCCGCATTCTTGGCTCGGTGCCGTCGGAGGCCGCCCGCAAGTCGCACGTCGACGTGCTCATCGTCCACACGACGTGACCGACGAGCTCGACGCCGCCCAGCGCCGGGTCGAGCAGGTGCTGCTGGGCGGCGACCGGCTCTACACGCGGCAGGAGACGTGCGACAAGGCAGGCGTGTCCCTGGCCCGCGCGGAGGGGCTGTGGCGGGCGCTCGGGTTCGCCACCGTCCCCGACGACGCGGTGGTGTTCACCGCCGCCGACGTCGAGGCACTGCGCGCGACCGACGAGCTGATGTCGGCGGGCATCCTCGAACCGGACCTGACCATCGCCACCGCGCGGATGTTGGGCCAGCACCTGTCGCGGCTCGCGGAATGGCAGGTCGACCTCCTGCGCGACGTGCTCACCGCCAACCCGGAGCTCGCCGCCGACGAACGCGCGCTCGGCCGGTTCGTGGAGGGTCTGGTGCCCGCGCTGGAGCGGATCCAGAACCACGCCTGGCGCAGACACCTGGCCGCCTTCGCGGGCCGCGCGCTGGCCAGGTCCGACGAGCTGGAGTCGGTCAGCGAGGTCGTCGGTTTCGCCGACATGGTCGGGTTCACGACGTTCACCCGCCGCTCGAACGAGGCCGAACTGGTCTCGGTCGTCGACAAGTTCGACGCGCTGACCGCCGAGGTCGTCGCCGACAACCGCGGCCGCATCGTCAAGATGCTCGGCGACGAGGTCATGTTCGTCGCCGACAGCCCGGCCCAGGGCGCCGAGATCGCGCTGACCATGCTGGAACGGGCCGACGCCGACCCGGACCTGCCGTCACTGCGGGCGGGGATGGCCTACGGATATGTGGTCAACCGATTCGGCGACGTGTACGGCTCGGTGGTCAACATCGCCGCGCGGCTGACGTCGGTGGCCCGGCCGGGGACGGTCATGGTGAGCCGGGAACTGGCCGATGAGCTCGCCGAACTCGGTCCGTACACCGTACGACACCGCAGGCCGGTGTCGGTCCGCGGCTTCAGCAGGCTGCGGCTGTCGGTACTGCGCCGGTCGGACGAGGAAGTGCCGAGCATCCCGCTGGTACCCGACACCCCACGACGCGGACGGCGTTAGGCGCGGTCGGCCAGCCAAGGCGTGACGGCTTCGAGGAACGCTGACGGCACCTCGATCGACGGCATGTGCCCAGCCCCCGGCAGCACCTTGAGCTCACCGCCAGTCTGGTCAGCCAACTCCTGCGCGACCGTCAACGGCATCAGCTTGTCCAACTCACCATGCACGACCAGCGCGGGAACCCCGGCCGCCCGCAGTGTGTCGGCCGAGTCCGGACGCGCGGCCATCGCCCGTGAGGCCCACGCGACGGTCGGGGCTTCCTGCGCCTCGATCTGCGCGCGGACGTCATCGGCCTTGCTCTGGTCGGCGATGAGAAGCGGCAGCATCGTGTCGGCGAACCACGGCGCGATCCCCTCACGCTCGGCCCGCTCCGCCACCGCCAGCCGGTTGGCCTTCGCCTCGTCGGTGTCGGCGGACGACTTGGTGTCGATCAGCAGCAACCCGGACACCCGGTCTTGCGCGGCCCGCAGCGCCGCCATAGTGACGTAGCCGCCCATCGAGCAGCCGCCGATCACGGCACGCTCCAAGCCGAGGTCGTCCAGCAGGTCGATCACGTCACGCCCGAGGGTCTCGACCGACGGCTCGGCCGCGATGGCCGCTGTCCGGCCGAAGCCCCGCAGGTCAGGGGTGATGAGCCGGACCACGTCGGACAGGCCGTCGCGGACCGGGTCCCACATGCGCGAGTCGAACGGGAACGCGTGCAGCAGGACGAGCGGGGTGCCGGAGCCGGTGTCGGTGAAGTACACGGCGGTCATTCTGGCGACCGGAGGCGCACCTCGCGGACTCGACGCACCGCGTCCTGGCCGCCCAATTCCGCGCGGGCGTCCGGATTGTCCAAATAGAACGCGAGGGTGTGCAGGACGACGAGCTGGTCGATGTCGAGGGACCGCATCGGCAGCGCGCAGGTGACGTCCTTGCCGAACTTCGCGGCGAGCTTGCGCATCCGGGTGTTCGCCGCGTCGCTCTCCCGGGAGACGACGCCGATGTAGTTGTGGCTCGGCCCAGTATTGGCCCGCCCGATGCGCATGCCGAGCGGCCGGATCTCGGTGATGTCGTCCCACGGCACCCGGACCGCGGGGTGCACCCAGTTGATCACCAGGTGTTCCGGCGTCAGCAGGATCCCGGTCGTGCGCGGCTTGCGGCGCAGCGCGAACACACCCGCCGCGATCAGCAGCAGGCCGAGGACGCCGAGGACGACGCCGCCCAGGGTCGCGGGCACTCCCCCGTGAATGATCAGGTACGCGGTCAGCCCGCCGAGCGCGAGCCCGACCACGACGAGCAGCACGCCCGCGGCGACCCTGGCTTGTCTGGATGGGAGCAGAAGTCCCTGGCCGCCGTCCTCCTCAACGGTCGCCACCAGCCCGCCGGGTTCACCGGACGAGTGCATGGTGCCGTCGGGGGCACGCCAAGGCTGCGGACACGAGAGCGCACGGTCGCTGTCCATGGCTCCATCCAATCGCTTATGGCACCCGAGATTCCAGCGACCGGGCCAGTGTATCCGGCTAGGTTCGACCCATGAGGGCGATCCGGACCGACCGACTGCTGCTGCGGGAGCCCACCATGGCGGACCTACCCGCGATGGTGGCGGTTCACACCGACCCGGCCGCCACGGTCCACGAACCCGAGGGCCCGCGCACCCCGGAGCAATGCCATGTGCAGCTGGCCAACTGGGTGCAGCGCTGGGCGGCGGACGGCCACTGCTACTGGATCATCCGGACGGTCGACGACGGCCTGGTCGGCTTCGGCGGCCTCGGGCTCTGCGAGCTCGACGGCACGCCGTACCTCAACCTGTACTTCCGCTTCCCGCCGAGCGCCTGGGGCCGCGGCTACGCCGCCGAGATGATCACGGCCGCCCTGGACCTCGCGGCCCACCGCTGGCCGGATCTCCCGGTGTGGATCGTGACGGCGGCGGAGAACGACCGTGCGCTGCGGATCGCGGAGAAGTTCGACTTCCACCCCATCCCGTCCCCCAACCCGGACGACGCCTTCTGGGTCTACCGCCAGTGGCGCGGCAGAGGGGTCGACACCTCCGGGGCGACCAGGTCGACCAGCGAGTCGAGCACGTCCTCCGCGTAGCCGACGAACAGGTGCTTGGCACCGTCGACCGCGATGACCTCAGCCTGGGGAATGGCATCGAAGGCGGTCCGGGCGGCGTCAGGGCGCAGGTAGTCGTCGAATTCGGGGATGAGGGCGCGCACGGGTTTGCCGGACTCGGCCCACGCGTCGAGGTGCGCGGGCTCGGCCCGGCGCAGCGGCGGGGCCATGAGAAACGCCCCGCGCACACGGGGGTCGATGCCGTGCATGAGAGCGAGATCGGTGCCGAAGGACCACCCCGCCAGCCAGATGTCCGGCAGGTCCTTGACGAAGTCGACGGCGGCGGCCAGGTCGTGCCGCTCGGCGCCGCAGTGGTCGTGCTCGCCTTCGCTGCGGCCCGCCTCGCTGGCGGTGCCGCGAGTGTTGAACCGGAGCGTGGCCAGGCCCGCGAGCGCGGGCAGGCGGAACGCGGCCTTGCGGATGAGGTGGGTGTCCATCGAGCCGCCGCCGAGCGGGTTGGGATGCAGCAGGACGACGGTGGCCCTTGGGTCACGGTCCGCGGGCAGGGCCAACTCACCAACCAGGCTGAGGCCGTCTTCGGTGGTGAGGGTGACGGCCTCGCGGCGCGCGGGCAGAACGGTGTCGGGTCCGATGCGTTCGCTCACGGACCGATCGTGCCATCTCGTACTTTGGGCTGATCCGCGGCTGCGCACGTGCTCGTACCATGAGTGGGGTGTTCACCCCTTTGCGCTCCGTGTGGGACGAGCCCCGCCCATCCCCTCCGCCACCGCGGCCATGGTGGGACTGGGCGCTCGTCACGGTGCTCGTCGTCGGCGCCGTGCTCGAAGGAACCCTCCGGCCGGATCTTCCCTGGCGGACACTCTCGCTGATCCTCACCGTCGGGCTGGTGCCCACGCTGCTGTGGCGCCGGACCAGGCCACTGCTGATGGTCGCGATCGCCTTCGGCGCCTGCGCCGTGGCACCCGTGCTCACCGGCGGCGAAGAACCCGGCCTGAACGTGGGGCTGTACCTGATCCTGCTGCCGTTCTCGCTGTTCCGGTGGGGGTCGGGCCGTGAGGCCGCGATCGGCGCGGCGATCATTTTCGCCAAGGTCGGCTTGTCCTCGGTCCTCGGCCAGATCGGCTTCGGAGATACGGTCGGCGGCCTGGTCTTGCTGTTCTCGGTCATGGCGGTCGGCGCGGCGATCCGGTACCGGTCCAGGGCCCGGACGCGGGAACTCGACCAGGTCAAGCTGCTCGAACGGGAGCGGCTGGCCCGCGACCTGCACGACACCGTCGCCCACCACGTCTCGGCGATGGCGATCCGCGCCCAGGCCGGTCTCGCGACGGCGGCGAACAATCCGGACGCCGCGGTCGACGCGCTGCGGGTGATCGAGTCTGAGGCGGCGGTAGTCCTAGATGAGATGCGCGCGATGGTCCGTGTCATGCGGGGGAACCGGCCCGCGGAGCTGACTCCGAACCGTCGCGTAGCCGATCTGGAACAACTCGCGACCCGCTCCCACGCCGTCCCGGCGGTCGAGGTGGACATCCGCGGCGATGTCGACAGCCTCCCGTCACCGGTCGGGACCGCGATCTACCGCCTCGCGCAGGAATCCATCACCAACGCGCGACGGCACGCGCGGCACGCCACCCGCATCGCGGTCCGCGTCGCCACCGACGACCAGTCGGTACACCTGAGTGTGCGCGACGACGGCGACGGGGGCCCGGTCCGCCGGCCTGAGTCACCCGGGTACGGGCTCATCGGCATGATCGAACGCGCCGACCTGCTCGGCGGCACCTTCGAGGCCGGTCCGAACCCCGGCCGCGGCTGGACCGTGACCGCGGTGCTGCCGCGAACCGGGGTCGCCACGTGACTATCCGCGTGGTCGTCGCCGACGACCAGGAGATCGTCCGCACCGGGCTCACGATGATCCTCAACGCCCAACCGGGCATCGAGGTCGTCGGCGAGGCAGGCGACGGGCGCCGCGCCGTCGAACTCGCGCGCAGGCTGCGCCCCGACGTGTGCCTGTTCGACATCCGGATGCCCGAGATGGACGGCATCGAAGCCACCCGCCAGCTCGCCGGTCCGACGGTCGACGACCCGCTCGCCGTCGTCGTCATCACCACCTTCGACCTCGACGAATACGTCTACGCCGCGCTCCGCGCCGGTGCCAAGGGGTTTCTGCTCAAGAACGCGGGCGCGGAGCTGCTGTCCCAGGCGGTCCACGCCGCCGCGAACGGCGACGCGCTCATCGCGCCGAGCATCACGGCGCGTCTGCTCAACGCCTTCGCCGACACCGGCCCGTCCGCCCCGCCGAAGCAACCCATCGACGCTCTCACCGACCGCGAGGAGCAGATCCTCACCGCGGTCGCGTGTGGACGGACGAACAACGAGATCGCCGCCGAGTTCCACATCACGCTCAGCACGGCCAAGTCCCACATCGCCAGCCTGATGGCCAAGCTCGGCGCCCGGAACCGGGTCGAGATCGCCATGTGGGCCTACGAGACCCGACGCGTCACCCGCGCCCGATAGCCGAAAGTACGACCGCCGTCCCAGGCGATCGGCTGGTTCGGCTCCGGCCCGCGGTCCGATGACTCTGAATCGCTGACGCGACACGATCAAGTCATGACCTCGTCCGTGACTTCCAAACCGAAGTGGCTCGTGCCTACCGCGCTGATCATGCTCAGTGCCATTCCGGTGATCGCGGGCGCTCTTCGGGTGGCCGATCTGACCGTCGGCACGAAGACCATGCCTGAAGCCACCCGATTCGCCGCCATGCCCGTGCCCGTCCTGCTGCACATCGTCGGCGCCAGCCTGTTCTGCGTCCTGGGCGCGTTCCAGTTCGTGCCCAAGCTCCGGAGACGCCCTTGGCACCGCGTGGCAGGGCGGATCTTGGTCCCCTGCGGCCTCGCCGCGGCGCTGTCGGGTGTCTGGATGACGCTCTTCCTTTCGCACCCGGTTGGGGACAGCGCCCTCCTCACCGTCTTCCGGCTCGGCTTCGGCTCGGCCATGGCCGTGGCCATCGTCCTGAGCTTCACCGCGATCCGGCGACGGGACATCGCCCGCCACCGAGCGTGGATGGTCCGTGCCTACGCGATCGGCCAGGGCGCGGGCTCCCAAGCCGTGATCCTTACGACCTGGACCGTGCTCGTCGGCGCCCCTGGCCCGCTCGCCAACGCGCTGCTCATGGGCGCGGCTTGGTCGATCAACCTCGCCGTCGCCGAGCGACTACTCCGCGCACCTATCCGTTCCACTCCGAAAGCACGTGTCAGGGAGACCCGATGAAGGCAATCGTTCAGGACAAATACGGCTCGGCGGACGTCTTGGAGTTCCGGGCGGTCGACAAACCGGTGGCCGCCGCGAACGAGATGCTGGTGCGGGTGCACGCGGCCGCGGTGAACGCCTACGACTGGCACATCATGCGGGGAGATCCGTACCTGGCGCGCTTGGTGGCTCGTGGGATGTTCGGGTTCGGCGGGCCAAAGGCGAAGATCCGCGGCCGGGACTTCGCGGGCCGGGTGGAGGCGGTGGGCGCGGACGTCACCCGATTCCGTCCCGGTGACGAGGTGTTCGGCGACCTCGGCCAGCGGGACGGCGCGTTCGCCGAGTACGCGTGCGTTCCGGAGGACACGGTGGAGCCGAGACCGGCGAACCTGACCTTCGAACAGGCCGCCGCCGTGCCGCTCGCGGGCAGCACGGCCCTGATCGCCTTGCGCGAAGTGGCCAAGGTCCAGCCAGGACAACGAGTCTTGATCAACGGCGCGTCGGGCGGGGTGGGCACGTTCGCCGTCCAGATCGCCAAGTCGTTCGGCGCCGAGGTGACGGGAGTTTGCAGCACACGGAACGTGGACCTGGTCCGGTCGATCGGGGCGGACCACGTCATCGACTACACGAAGAAGGACTTCACCAAGAACGCTCGACAGCACGACGTCATTTTCGATCTGGTGGGCAACCGCTCGGTGTCGGCGTACCGGCGTGCGCTGACACCCAAGGGGGCTCTCGTCCTCTCCGGCGGCGGTGTGTCTCGCGGCGGAAGCCTGGTCGGGCCGATGAGTCTGCTGATCAGGGGACAGCTGGTGAAGCCGTTCATCCGGCAGCGGGTGCTCACCCTCGACGGAGCACCGACGCAGGAGACCCTCGCGACGCTGAGAGGGCTCATCGAGTCGGGAGAGATCACCCCGGCGATCGACCGGACCTACGCGCTGAGCGAGACAGCCGAGGCCATCCGGTACCTCGAACTCGAACACGCGCGCGCCAAGGTAGTGATCACTATGTGACTCGCCAGCGGCGGGAGCTTGGGCCGCGACGGCCTCGGCTGGACCAGCACGCCGGGTGCCAGTGGCGGCGGTCCTCGACCGAGCCGTAGTCGTCGGCGGGCCAGGCCACGACGTGCGGCATCCCGGGCGGGATCAGGTGGTCGCAGCCCGGGCAGCGGTACTCCTTGGTCGCCTGCGTGCCGGGGATGTTGCGGACCAGCCAGTCGCCGTCCGGACCGGATTCGCGGCGCTGGGCGGCCAGGCCGCCGCCGAGCGGGCGGGGCTCGTCGGGGGTGGATCGGTTGCGACGGGGCACGGTGGGCACCGTATCCGTGTGGCCTGGCACGATGTCCCGCCGCCCAATATGTGAGCCCTGGCAGAATGGACGCGTGCCCACGTACGAGTTCAAGTGCAAAGCCTGCGATCAGCGCTTTGACGTGCAGCGATCCATGAGCGAGTCCTCAGCGCCCGCCGTGTGCCCCGATGGCCACACGGACACGGTGCGGCTGCTCACCATGGCCGGACTCGCGGGTTCGGCGACCGGCGCGGCCCCTGCCCAGTCGGGCGGCGGTTGCTGCGGCGGCGGCTGCTGCGGATAGCCGCCTCAAATGGAGTAGCCCGAACACGCAAAGGGGCATCGGACGCCCGTCCGATGCCCCTTTGCGCACGTTGGTGCCAATTTGTAGCCGTTCGATGGAATTCCCTATTACTTTATGCAACCCAAAATGGAGAAAGTGCGAACGAAACTGGTCGCGCGTAAGGTTTGCTTGCATTTTCGGAATCCCTCCGCCATTAACGGGAAAGAGGAACGAAATGAGCCAGCAGACGATCACGACCACCGACTATGTAGCCGCACACGACGCCGACCTGAAGAAGATCGCGACGTATGTCGGCCGGAACGTCGATGACGTACTCAAGGAACTGGGTCAGCCGTCGTCCGCCGAGCTCGAGCAGGCCGCGCAGAGCGCCC
>DATLIA010000050.1:0-1623 GCA_035540215.1 Actinokineospora sp.
CCGCGACCGGGTGCACCATGGCGCCGTAGCTGCCCACGTAGGACTGCACCACGTGCGCCAGGGCGACGTTGGGCAGTGCTTCTTGGAGGATGTCGTTCCGGAGCGGTTCGCCGAGCAGGTTGTCGACGTAGAGCGAGCGCATCGAGGACATGCCGCCCATGCCGGTGCCCTGGGTGTTGGCCACCAGGCTCGGGTGCACCCAGCTCATCAGCTCGTCGGGGCTGAAGCCCGCGCCGACGAACGCGTCGACGGTGCAGACGATGTTCCACAGCGCGACCCGGTCGATCGAAGCTGCCATGTCGGCCGAGACGCCCCAGATGGTGGGGTCCCAACCGGTCGGGATCTGGCCGCCGACCACGCGGGAGAGCTTGGCCTTGCGCGGCACGCGGATCTCGGTGCCCGCCTGACGGGTGACGGTCCAGTCGCCCGAGCCCTCGACCGGGCTGATCACCGTGTGCTCGGGATCGGCGGTGGCGAACGCCCGTGCCTCGGCTTCGCCTGCGACCGTGAACGTCAGGTCCTGATCGAGGAACACCGAGGTGAGCAGCGGGGCCGCGTTGTCGAGCATGGCGCCGTCGTCTTCGTAGCGGCGCACACCGCAGCGTTCGACGACGGTGTCGTGGTAGCGCTCCGCCACCTCGGCTTCCGGCACGAAGTCGCCGGACTCGGTGTCGTACCAGCCGGGCTTCGGCTCGTTCTCCCAGCGGATCAGACCGGTGGTCCAGGCCAGTTCGAGCACGCCGGCGGCCGAGAGCTGGTCTTCGACCTCCATCTCGAAGCGGGTGCGCGAGGAGCCGTACGGGCCGAGTTCACCGGCGCCGACGATGACGACCATGTCGCGCAGTTCCGCGGTGACCGGAGCCCAATCGGGCACGGGCAGCGCCGAACTCAGGGTGGGCGGTGCGGGCAGCGCGGCGATGGTCGCGGCGGTGGCGGCTTCCTCGATCTGCTCGGCCGCGGCCTCCTGCGCCTGCTTGGCGAGCGCGGGCAGGTCGAGCTTGGCGCGTGCCAGACCACCGGTGAGGTCGATCTGCTGCGGGCCGGTGAGCGTCACCTGACGAGCACGCGAGGTGCACCACTTGAGCAGTTCGTCGGCCATCTCGGTGGTCGACCAGGTCTGCACGCCCGCCTTCTCCACGGCCTCGACCATGGGGTCGTTGTGACCCATCAGCCCGGTGCCGCGCACCCAGCCGATCAGCGCGTGCACCAGCGTCACCCGGGTGGCCCAGGACTTCTCGGCCTTCCACTTGGTGACGACCGCGTCGAGCGCGGCCTTGGCTTCGCCGTAGGCGCCGTCGCCGCCGAAGAGGCCACGGTTGGGCGAACCCGGCAGCACCACATGCAGTTTCGCGTCGACGTCGTGGTCGGCGTTGAGGGCGGACAGGCCGCCGATCAGCCGTTCCACCGACCAGAGCAGGACCCGCATCTCCATTTCGGCGCGGGCGCCCGCGTCGGCGAGGTCGCCCGCGACGCGCGGCGCCGCGAACGGCAGCAGCATCGTCGGGGTCATGGCGTCCTTGACCTTGATCTTGGCGCCACCCGCGTTGTCGACCTGCTCGGTACCGACCCACTCGATCAGCGCGTCGAGGTCCTGGTAGGAGGCCATATTGGCCGGGACCACCC
>DATLIA010000051.1:0-9783 GCA_035540215.1 Actinokineospora sp.
TCGGTGTGCACCGGATAGGTGCCTACCGGCTCGCCCGTGCCCGGGTTGTGGACCTCGATGGTGCTCAAGAGATCACCTCGCACGCTCGGTGGCTTTCGCTCCACTGTGACGTTGGTTCGCTCGCAAGCTCGCTCACGACGACCGGACTCCTTCTTTGGCGGCGGCGCGGACGGTGGTGGTGCCGCGGACCAGGTCGGCGGCCTTCTCGCCGATCATGATCGCGGGGGCGTTGGTGTTGCCGCGCACGATGCGCGGCATGACGGACGCGTCGGCGACCCGCAGGCCGTCGATGCCGCGGACCCGCAGTTCAGGGTCGACGACGGCGGTGTCAGAGGTGCCCATGGCGCACGTGCCGACCGGGTGGAAGATCGTCTGGGTCCACTTCCGCGCGTGCTCGGCCAGCGCCGCGTCGTCGTCCTTGGCCTCGGGCCAGAAGGGGCCCTCGACGTACTTGGCGAACGAGGCCTGGCGGGCGATCTCATGCAGCTGCCGCAGCCCGGCGACGATGGCGTCGAGGTCGGCCTGCTCCTGGAAGTACGCCGGGTCGAGCAGCGGCCGCCACGTCGGGTCGGCCGACGCCAGCCGCAGCGTGCCCCGGCTGGCCACGTCCACCAGCGTCGAACCCATGGTGAACGCCCTGATCAGCGGCTCACGGAAGCCGTTGTCGTAGAAGCCGCTGGCCGCGACGTGGAACTGAACGTCGGGGCCCGCGAGGCCGCCGCGGGTCTGGACGAACCCGCCCGCCTCACCGACGTTGGACGACAGCGGGCCGCGGCCGGTGGCCTGCCACTGGGCCAGGCGCAGCGGGTTGTTGTGGTCGACGGCGATGTCGGTGGCGCCCCTGGTGCGGAACAGCAGCGGCGTCACCAGGTGGTCGTGCAGGTTGGCGCCGACCCCGGGCAGGTCGATGACGACCTCGACGCCGACGTCCCGCAGGTGGTCGGCGGGTCCGATGCCCGAAAGCATCAGCAGCTGCGGCGAGTTGATCGCGCCACCGGCCAGGATGACCTCCCGCTCGGCGCGCGCGGTGATCTCTTTGCCGTCCTGCCGGTAGGCGACGCCGACCGCGCGGTTGCCGTCGATGACGACCCGGGTGGCCAGCGCGCCGGTCTCGACGGTCAGGTTGGGGCGGTCGGCGACGGGCTTGAGGTAGGCATCGGCGGTCGACCAGCGGCGGCCCTTGTGGCAGGTGACCTGGTAGCGGCCGGCGCCGAGCTGGTCGGTGCCGTTGAAGTCGTCGTTGGGCGCCATGCCGGAGGCGACCGCCGCGTCGACCCACGCGTCGGACAGCTTGTGGGTGTAGGAGCGGTCCTCGACGTGCAGCGGCCCGTCGGCGCCGTGGAACCTGCCCGCGCCGCGGGAGTTCTTCTCGGACTTGATGAAGTACGGCAGGACGTCGTCATAGCCCCAGCCGACCGCGCCGAAGTCGCGTTTCCAGCCGTCGTAGTCGGCCTTGTTGCCGCGGATGTAGATCATCGCGTTCATCGCGGAGCAGCCGCCGAGCGCCTTCATCCGCGGCCAGTAGGCGCGCTGTCCGCCGAGGCCCGGCTGCGGCGTGGTCTGGTACGACCAGTCCCAGCGGGTGCGGAACAGGTTCGGGAACGCGGCCGGGATCGACACCTCCAGGGCGTCGCTCGGCGGGCCCGCCTCGAGAAGAAGGACCTTCGTCGTGGGGTCCTCGGTGAGCCGGTTCGCCAGGACGCTGCCCGCACTGCCCGCACCGACGACCACGTAGTCGAACACCAGAGCCTCCTGAGACGACCGTCACGTTACCTGCGCGTAGCTGAACAATGACACAATCACTTGGGTGGCCTCTTGGCTACTCCACCAGAATTTCCGCGCTCCTTTGTGCGAACGGACAACCGCGATGGCGCAGAGTCTGGCCCGCTGGCTGAGCGGGTACGTGGCGGCGGCGGGGGTGGAGGCCGAGGTCACCCGGTTCGTCGAGCGGATCGACGCGGTCATCCTGGCCCAGCTGCCCGAACTGGCGGCGGACCCGCGTCTGGTCGAGGCGCTGCACGCGAGCACCCGCGCCCACTGGAAGGTCTTCCTCGGCCTCGTCGAACGCGAGCGCCGCGAGGTCGTCGTCCCGCCGCAGGCCATCGACCTCGCCATGACCATCGCGCGCCGCGGTATGGACATCGGTGTCCTGCTCAAGGTCTACCGAGCCGCCGGGCGGGCGGTGTGGACGTTCCTGTCGGAGCTGGTGGTCGGCTTGGACGACGACGGCCCGGCGGGCATCGACGTGCTGATGTACCTGTGGGACCGGGCGTCGGGGTGGATCGAAGAGTCCACCGACCGGCTCATCACGATCTTCCACGACGAACGCGAACGCGTCATGCAGGGCGCGATGGCCCGCCGGGCGCAGACCATCCAGGCCATCCTGGCGGGCGAGCGGTCCGATGTGGACACCGCGGCCACGGATCTCGGCCATCCCCTTGCGCCGTACCAGACCGCGTTCGTCCTGTGGGTCGCCGAAGCCGACTCGGACGCCACCGCGGTCGAGGCGATGCACCGCGTGGCGGTCGCGTTGGCCGACCAACTCGGGGACGCCCGGCCGCTGATCCTCTCGGTCGGCTCCCGCGACCTCTGGGCCTGGGTGCCGACGCCACGCGCGCCCGCGTTGGGTCCGCTCAGCCACGTCGACCAGACGATCCATGTCTGCGTCGGCACCCCCGGCCGGGGCATCGCGGGTTTCCGCCAAGGCCACCACGACGCCCGCCGCGCCCAGCGGCTGGCCATCGCCGCGGACTTCCCGCCGCGGCTGACCAGGTACAGCGACGTCGAACTGGTGTCACTGATCTCGGCCGACCCCGACGCCGCCCGCGACTTGGTCACCCGCGAACTCGGACCGCTGACCGCCCCCGCGCACGACGTGCTGCGGGAGACTTTGTTGCTGTACCTGGAGAGTGGGGGCAGTGTCGACCGGACCGCGCTGGCGCTGACCGTCCACAAGAACACGGTGCGGTACCGGCTGCACCAGGTAGAGTCGATCATCGGGCGGCCATTGACGGAACGGCGGACGCACTTGGAATTGGCGCTGCGCCACCATCGCGCGTTCGGGTAGTCGAACGCGCCGGATGTCGCGCCGCCGACCATGGCAATGCCCGAACCTCGTCTGCCGGCGCTTCAGGCCCAGCGATTCAGGAATTCCCCGATCGCGTCCATATCCTCAGGTTGCAGCCCGTGTCTCGCGTCCGGGCGGACGAACATCGTGGGCACGCCGATGGCGGTCAATCGCTCGATCAGTGGCCCGCGAAGCGGGATCGCGTCGTCGTCGGTCCAGATCAGCGGCCTGCACTCCTCTTCAACGATCTTCACCGCTGCGGCGGCTTTCCGCTCGGGTGACTTGACCGACGGATCGGCCCCGAGCGTGGAGAACGCGGTGGGAAACCGCGGCAGCCGCATCAGTCGCTCGACCTGGGCGATGTCGTCGGCCCAGGTGGTCGCCCACCGGATCTCCACGAGGCTGCCCTGGTGCAGGTCGGTGATCTCCTCGATCAGGGCGGGTGCCCACCGCATCCGGTAGCCGAGCCCGCCGGAGAACGCGGTCCCCTGCCGCGGCGTCTGGCTCCAGCCCGGCTTGGTGGCGTTGAGCACGCCATCGACGTCGAGCAGCCACACGGGCCGGTCGGTCATGGTCCACCTCCTGTGTCCCCGGACGGGGGTGACAGCCGCCCGGGTACACTTTCGCGGGGTATGGGGCGTTAGCTCAATTGGTTAGAGCTGCGGACTATTAATCCGTAGGTTCGCACACGTATACCTGCCGTGACCTGCGATTTCGCGTCCCACCTAGGGTATTGATCACCAGCCAGTCTCGCTGTGGGCTCTTCTGTCGCGGGTCGCATCGTGACGTTTGGTGTCTGGGGATGTCCAGGATGCACGGCCGGTGGCCTGCATCCAGAGCACGATATCGAGGCAGCGAAGCAGGCTGATGTCTTCGATGCCGCCCGCGCTGGAACGGATGTTCGTGAGTCGGGTGACGCGGTGAGGATCTTGGTCGAACCATGTCCAGAGGCATCTCCACAGGCTGTCCGGGGCTCCCAGCAGCTGTCGCACCTTATTGTCGTAAACCGGGAGAAGGTGAGGGCGCTTCCGCGCCATGAGCTTATTCGCGGTTACCCATTGATCCTTGCCTGCTGCGGTTCGCAGTAGATCCCGGAGTTGATGTGCAGCGCCACCGTCGGCGTAGGTGTCGATGTCGACTTGGTGCATCGCCCGATCGACGGGAATCTGGGCGAGGAGCACACTGATCTCACTGGCCCGGACCTCGATCGTCTCGAGTGCGAATGACGAGAGGCGGTTGATGCTCAGCAGACTCAGCGACAGTACGGGTGGACGACGACGGGACCTGCGAGCCGTGGGATCAGCCGGATTCCCAGGGCGACAACGGACATACCGAGGCCATGGAGTGGAAGCCCAAGGTCGAGTCGATGATTCGCGACGCGGTCGAGGCCGCCACCCAGGCGGACACGTTGGCCGCGGACCAACTCCGTCGCCTGCGGGACGGCGTGAACGTCACAGACGCGACCGTGGCGCTGGAGGATCTGCAGGGACGCGCATCGCAGGCGCAGATCGAGATGATCCATTTCTCCTTGCCGCACGGCCAGAGCCCGGAGTCCGTCGCCGCCTGGTGGAACTCGCTGTCCGACGCGCAGCGCCGCGAGTTGGAGTTGGCCGTGCCCGTCGAACTCGCCGATCTCAACGGCATCCCTGATGACGTCAAGGACCGGCTTCGCGGACCGGGTCCGCTCAATCGGGTCGAGATGGTCAGATTCGCCCTGGACCGGTGGGACGATACGAGCCTCGATCACCCCGCGCAGAACGACTGCACCCGGTTCGCGTCGATCGCCTTGGCCCACGCCGGGATGCCGGAGAACAGCGATTGGACCAGTTCGACGATCTTCAAGGCAGGTGACCCGACACATAGTTGGGCGGGCTCGGGTGAGTTGCACGACTACCTCACTACTGAGACCAACAGCCATGAGGTGCCCGTCAGCGAGGCCCGACCGGGGGACCTGATCTTCCTCCGCCACGGCGCCGAAGGCGGTGACCCGGAGGCCGGGGACATTCACCACACCGCCGTAGTCACATCCGTGACGCCCGACGGGGTCGTGCACTACACGCAGCACGACGACTCCAAGGTCAACATCAGCATGCAGGGCCGGGAACGCAGCGTCGAACAAGGTCTCGGCGATCAGGACTACGTCATCGTTCGCGTCGACCCCACAGAGAAGTAGGACGCCGACATGACCATCGCTATCCACACCGCCCATATCCGGCAGGCCGCCGACGACATCGACGCCGCCCTGGCCGGTGCCAAACAGAACGTGCAGGCATCCCTCGAACCCAGCTCGGCCGCGATGGACGGCAATCCGGGTTGGCAGTCGTCGGCAGCGTTGGCCGAGTGCCGACAGGCCTGGTTTGATCACCTGAACGACCTCGTCACTCGCACCGCGGAGGCTGCGGAGAAGCTGCGTGGAACGGCCACCGACTACGACGAAGCCGAACGCAGAATCACCGAATCCCTGGAAGACCTGCATCGGGAACCTTCATGACATCACCGACACCCCGCCGCATCGCGCTACCGATCATGGTCGCGCTTGGGGTTGTTGCCTGGGCGGCTGCGCTGCTGAGCAACGAGCCCCGCGGACGTGCCGTGACAGACCAGAACGGATGCGACGTCTATGAACCGTCGGCAGCCGAACACCTCCTGACCTGGTCGGCCTTCATCTTCGGCGCGGCGGCCCTGGTGGCCGGTGTGATCGCGATCAGGAGCACCCTGGTGGGTGCGGGCCGCAGGCGAGCGCTCGTGTTGGGCTTGTGCATGGTGGTGCTGGTTCTGACCGTGGTCGCCGCCTACCCGATAGTCCAGCCCTGGCACTTCTACACCCAGCCGAACGACCCGGTTTGTCACCTGTAGCGCTCCGAACAACGTGCGTCGGTGGGGCCCACCCGGAGCGCTGCTCGATGCCCGGTCGGCCTACCAGGCCGGTCCCATTCGAGCACCCTGTTCACATCGAGTGGCCGCGCTGGCCGCTTGTGCGTGCGTCTTCCTCCTGTGTCCCCGGACGGGGGCGGCAGCCGCCCGGGTACACTTTCGCCGGGTATGGGGCGTTAGCTCAATTGGTTAGAGCTGCGGACTTTTAATCCGTAGGTTCCGGGTTCGAGCCCCGGGCGCCCTACTCCTTATCCTGGTCAGGCGGCCCCACCTCGGGGCCGCCATGATCAACCCCCGCGTTTCCCCGCGCTCGCGTGCGTCCAGGTCGCCGAATGCGTCCGCCGCAGCAGGGTGGCCACCGTCTTGCGGAAGGTCCTCCCCACCTGGGCATGATCGGTTGCCGGTGTGTGCAGAGCTGCTCTACTTGTTCAAGGGCGGGGCGCCCGCTGGCACGCTGACCCAATTCGGCCCGGGTATTCCGGGCCTGCCCCAGGAGTGTCGGACTGCGCGGCAGCCGTCTGACCCGAAAGTGCAATGGACAGCGATCCGCCGCGCGGCGGGTCGGGAACTGTCGGTTCCGGTTCGAGCCCCGGGTGTCCTACTGGTTTGAGCAGCGCACATGACGGCGCGCGCAGACACGATCAAGGACAGATAGCCAAGAGAGCGGTTGGCGACTGAGCGGTCGACATCATCCCACGTTGAACAGGGCCAGGCCATTGGGCTCCCCTCGGCTCAACGAGCCGAGGGGAGCCCGGGGCACTACGGAGCCAGGCCCAGACCGAAGAAGTGCAGGCCGCTGTTGACCGGCAGTGTCACGGTGTCCACGGTCTTGGCGGGGTCGGTGGTGACCGAGTGGGCGAAGACCGTGTACCGGTAGGCGGTGTCGCCGTAGCCGGACTGTCGGTTGCGGCCGATGCTCGTGGCGACCGCCGTCGCGCCCCCTGACGCGGGTTGGGTCCAGTTGGGGAAGGTGATCGTGCCGCGGGCGGTGGTGCCGTCGGTGTACTTGACGACGAGCTCGCCGCTGGGGGCAGCGCCGATGCCCGAGCCGAGGACGACGACCTTGCTTCCCTTGCCGGACAGTCGGATGACCTGACCGGCACCGACAGCGTTGTTGACCACCCCGACGCCGGTGGGCCAGACGATGCTGGCACCCAGCGCCGTGACCGCCACGCCGGAGCGCAGGCCCGCATCGGCGAGCTTCTGCGCGGAGAAGCTGTTGCCTGCGCCGTCGAAGTTGCCCGGCGTCGTGTTCGTCTCGTTGGTGATGCCAACGTTGTTGAACGCGGCGGCCAGGTTGGCCAGCGGCGGGGTGCCACCGCCGGTGGGCATGTCGGTCTCCACCGAGTCCAGCCCGGCCCGCTTGGTGGACCAGTCACCCCGGGTGAAGTCCGGCACGGCGACGGAGGCGCCACCCGCGGCGAGCGAGGCGACGCTCAGCGGGATGGGTGCGCACCACGCGGCCGAGTCGTACACGTCGATGTCCGGCACCAGGCCCGAGCGCATGAGCTGGATGGTGCGCCACTGCATGATCCCGTCCATGCCGCCGTGGCCGCCGACGCCGCTGGGGAACTTCCGCCACAGCCAGTGCCGGTGCGTGTCGCGCAGCGGCCCGAAGTCCTGCCACGCGTCGCCGCTGTGGGTGGGCTCGGCGTAGACGCGGGCGCCGGACGCGGTGCCCGCGTAGTCCTCGATGAGGCCCCGCGTGCCCGAGATGCTGTTGATCCGGCTGTACGGGCGGGGCGTGCTGACGTCGTGCGCGGCCCGGATGTCGTAGCCCTTGGACGTCTTGACGTGGCACGTGATCAGGTCACCGTTGATGTAGGTCTCGTTCCACGACCGGTGCGTGCGGGGTATGAAGCGTTCGCGGTAGTCGGCGAGGCCGCGGGCGGGGGTGGCGGTCGCGGTCATGCTGACCAAGCGGTCACCGCGGTTGATGTCCATCATGCCCGCGACCGGCGCGAAGCCGTGCATGTGGTAGAAGCTGGCGGTGCTGCGGGTGTGCCACAGCCGACGCCAGTCGTCGGTGTAGTAGTTGTCGCTGAACAGCAGCGACCGCAGGTCGTGCAGGTAGCCGCCGTGGCCGTTGGTGATCTCGCCGAATCCGCCCGCGTGCGCCATCTTCAGCATGGACATCTCGTTGACGCCGTAACAGCAGTTCTCGGCCAGCATCAAGTGCTTGCGGGTCTTCTCGGACGTGTCGACCAGGCTCCACAGCTCGCTCAGCTCGGTGGCGATCGGGAGTTCGACCGCGACGTGCTTGCCCGCGAGCATCGCGTCGCGGCCCTGGACGTAGTGGAACTCCCAAGGCGTGGCGATGTAGACGAAGTCGATGTCGGTGCGGGCCAGCAGCTGCTTGTACGAGTCGGCCGAACCGCTGTACGTCGCGGGGCGCGGCCTGCCCTCGGCCGCGAGCCGATCGGCCGTGCTCGTGGCGCGGCTCGCGCGAATGTCGCAGACGGCGGTGACGACGGCGCCGGGGATCGCACCCCAGCCGGAGGCCATCGAACCGCCCCGGGCGCCCAGGCCGATCAGCCCGACACGGACAGTGCTGAGTGCCGGGTATGGCACGCCGATCATGGAGGTCTGGCCCGCGGGCCGGGGCGGGTCGGCGGCCTGTCCGAGGGCTACCGCCTGGGTGCCCGCCGCGAGGCCGATCGACCCGACTCCGGCGGCGGCCACGCCACCGAACAGTGTGCGTCGTGAGATGCCTGTCATCGTGAAACTCCTTTACGACATCGCTTGCAGGGTGACGGACGGCGGCGCGTGCAAGGGAGCGCCGCCTTCCGCATGTCGTCTTACGTCCACTATGGACAGCGCTTCGGCCAGGGGGGCGTGTGCTGTCGACCAGTCGGTCTCGCGGCACCGCCGTCGGCTAGGAACGCTGCGAAGTCCGCGGGGGCGGGCGGAAGGGGATCAAGCAGGCCAGGCACTGCCGAGACGCGACCCATTGGCCCTCCCACCATGATCAGGTGATCAGGACCATACCGTGCGCATTGATGTGTGAATAGGGCTGGATTTGAGCATCTTTGTACATTATGGGTTCCGCAACGCCGTGATGGACGAGTACCTCGCCCACCTCACGGCCACCACGGGTGACCTGGTGGCGGCGTTGGAGCGGCCCGACGACGAGATGCTCAGCCGAGGACATCGGCGACTATCCGGACGGGCCGATCGCGATCGGTTTGCTCGTGGGTCAGCTCGCGGAGCGGGCGAGCACCCTGCGCCATTTCCTTGTCGTCGACGAGATCGAGTCGTACTTCGCCGACAGCGACGAGTCGGCCGCGACCTGCCGGGAGATCAAGGGCCGCGCTCTTTGGCCCGCGCCGGCAGCCGAGGGCCTGCGATCGCCCGACGCCGTGACGTTCTACCAGGCCGACCGGGCGGCGCGGCTGCTCGGCGTCGACACGTTCGCCGAGCACTGGGCCAGGGTGGTCGCCGACCCGCTGGAGGCGAACTGGTCCATCGTGATGGAGCTCGCGACCGACGAGACCATCGATGAGATCGTCTCCTTCGCCGACCGTGCGCTTCCGCTGGCCGAGATCGCCGCCGGACCAGCGGACCTGCTCGGCCTCGGCCCGGAGTTCCAGGCGCACCGGGCGCTCGGCTTCACCATGCGGGACCTCGGCCGCTTTCCCGGTCGTGGCTGGCCGCTGATCGACACCGCGCTGCGCAGTCCGGTGGTCAACAACCGCAACATGGCGCTGAACGCGATCGAGGCGTGGGGGCGGCCGTGGCCCGCCGCGGTCCGACCGGCACTGGAGAAGGCCGGACGCGACGAGCCGACCGACCGCGTCCGGGAGCGCGTCATCGCGCTGCTCGACCAGCCCTGGCAACGAGAA
>DATLIA010000052.1:0-16755 GCA_035540215.1 Actinokineospora sp.
GTTGCACTCCCGGCCAAACGCCGCGATGGCGCGAGGGTGGGCCAGGAAGTAGCGCGTCTTGCGGCGGCGCGTCACCAGCTCGTCCATGTCGTCCGGCGTCGGTGGGCCGGAGCGGGTGTTGATGCGCTGCTTGAGGTCGGCGTTGTGCAGCAGGCCGAAGTCGCGGTTGTTGATCAGCTCGTGTTCCTGGCGCTCGCGCAGGGCCTCGATGGTCAGCCGCAACTGCTGGTCGACCTGGTTCATCGGGTCGTTGTAGAGGTCGGCGACACGGGTATGGATGCGCAGCACCGTCTGGGCCACGCTCAGCTCGTACTCGCGCGGGCTGGTCTCGTAGTCGACGAACGTGCCGGGCAGGTCGTACTCGCCCTCCTGGCCCGAGGCCAGGTCGATCGCGGCCTCGCCGTGCTTGTTCTGCGGCTTGCCCGCGCTGTCGATGATCCGTGCGACCTGGCTCCGCAGCGCGTCGGACTGGGCGGTCACCTCCGCGAACACCGTGCTGGGCAGTGCGAGCACGATGCACTTGGTCAGCGCCTTGGCGGTGAACTCCCAGATGTCGTCGGCGCGCAGCAGCGCCCGCTCACCGAAGTAGTCGCCGTCGGCGAGCCCGCCGAGGACGACCGGGTCGCCGTAGGCGCCACTGCCGACCTTCTCCACCTTGCCGTGGGCGATCAGGTACACGTGGTCGACCGCGTGGCCGAACTCCACGATCACCTCGCCCGCGGCGTACTCGCGCTGGACGAACCGGCCCGCCAGCGCGCCGAGCACCTCGTCGTCGTCGAACCCGCGCAGCACCGGCAGTTCGCACAGCTCGCGCGGGACGACGCGGACCTCGGCGCCGGTGTTGGTGAAGGTGACCCGGCCGTCGCCGATGGCGTAGCTCAGCCGCCGGTTGACCCGGTACGCGCCACCCTTGGCCTCGATCCACGGCAGCATCTTCAGCAGCCAGCGGGGCGAGATGCCCTGCATCTGCGGAACGGACTTGGTCGTGGTGGTGAGTTTGCGAGCCGCGGCGGTTCCGAGGCTGAGCTGACCGGTGTCCGGTTCAGTGGTCGTCACTGCGTTCCTACCTGTTCTCTACAAAGGGGGTCAGCGGGCGGCGAATTGGAGTGCCAGCCGGGCGGCGGAGGTGCCGAGCCCGGTCGGGCTGAAGGAGAAGGCGGGCAGCGCGGGGGCGGCATGGCGACGCAGGTCGGATTCGCCGTAGCGCACGACTTTCCGGTGCCACTCCAAGATCCCCGACATCCACTCCTTCATGTCCTCGGCGTGCTGAAGCAGGATCGACCTGGTCGGCTCGGCGATGGCGAACTCGGTGAGCATGGCGGGCAGGTCATGGTCGGCGATCTGCTGGAACTGCCGCATCCGGTCGTTCATCAGGTCGGCGACCACGTCGCGCGCGGCCATCCGGTCGATGCCGAGGAACTTCTCCACGACGAGGACGATGTTGTGCAGCTCGCCCTCGTACTGGATCTCCTTCTGATACGAGAAGAGATCGTTGGTGAAGCACGCGTAGTCCTGTGCCGCGGTGTCCAGCTCATGTAGCACCCGGTTGTCGTACAGCTCGGCGGGCACGTCGTCGGAGTGCGCCAGCCGGGCCAGGGCCGCGGTCAGGTCCGAGCCGAACGTCTTGCGCCGCATCTCGATGTAGTCGACCGGATCGGGCACCCGGTTGTGGATCTGGTTCTCCAGCTCCCACACCCAGCTGCCGAGCATGTCCTCGACCGCGGTGCGGAACACCTGCCGCGATGGGCCCGAGATCGGTCCCGCGGTGCGCCGCCAGAGGTCGGCGAGGCCGCGTTCGATCGGGGTCAGCGGCTCCGGCGTCGCGTCCGCGTCGAGCGGCATGAACAGCGAGAGCCGCGCGTTGGTCGCCTTCGCCGCGGCCAGGTCGCGCCGGGCGCCGTAGACGATCGGGTAGTAGTCGTCGGCGTAGGTGCCCCACGCCAGCCAGGCACTGGACAGGTCGAGCTGCGCCTGGTCGGCGTCGGCGTGGATCATCGCCGCGCAGTGCGCCAGGTCGTAGCCCGCGATCTTCTCCTGGGTCCAGATGCCCTCGGACAGGATGCCCATCCGTTCGGCCCACTCGACGACGTTGATCCGCGCCTGGGCCAGGTGCGGGCTGGTGCGGATCGCGTACGGCATGTGGAACTCGGGCAGCGGCAGGTGCCCGACCTGGGCGAACGGCGTGTGCGAGAACTGCGCCGAGCGCCGAGTCAGGCCGAGCGCGGCCGGGGACAGCGAGAACGTCCCCAGCCCGGTCGGTCCACCGAGTACGGATCCGGTGCCGGACACCGTCCCCTTGTTCATGTACCGGCTGGACTTGGCGTGCCACTCGTGGCCGCCCGACTGCCAGTCCTGCAGACCCTTGACGTAGAGCCCGACCGCGAGCTGCTCGTGCGGCGGGATCGCGTTCTCGGCCAGCAGCGCGGGCACCTCGACCAGCGCGGTGGTCTCGAACTGGTGCAGCCGGGAGGTAAGCAGCTCGTTGGTCAGGTCCGCGGCCTCCTGAGTGGACAGTCCGAGGAACTTCTCCAACACCAGGACCGCGTTGGAGTTCTCCCCTTCCTGCTGGACCTCCCGCTGGTAGGAGAACAGGTCGTTGCGCAGGTGCACCGCGTCGGAGAACGTGTCCGACAGCACCCGCATCGGCCTGCTGTGCGCGATCGCCGCCGGGATCTCCGCGTTCGCGACGAACTCGACCAGGTTGGCCGACCACGGCGCGCCGCCGACCCGGCGGCGCATCTGGATGTACTCGATCGGGTTGGCGATGCGGCCCTTGTCGATGTTGTCCAGTTCCCACATCGACTCGACCATCAGGTTGTGGGTGCTGGTGATGTACCGCTCACGCCACGCGTCGGACATCGCCGGGACGGTGCGCGCCCACAGGTCCTTCAGGCCCGCCTCGGCCGGGTTGGTCGGCTCCGGCGGCGTCTCCCCGGTCCTGGTCATGAACCGTTCGAGGCTGTCCAGGTACGCCCGCCCGCCCTTGAGGTCGCGGGTGTACTTGAACTCCTCGAGGAAGTGGTCGTCGAAGAAGAAGACCCACACGTACCACTCGGTGATCAGGTCCAGCATCGGGCCGTCGCAGTCGGGATGGATGTACGCGCACATCAGCGCGTAGTCCATCCCGGCGAGCGCCGCCTCGTCCCACACCACGCCGCCGCCGGGCTTCGGCGCGTCGAGCATGCCCATCTCCCGCGCCCACGCCATGCTGTTCGTGCGCGCCGTCTCCAGGTTCGGGTTCAGCCGCGCCGGGTAGGTGATGTAGAAGTCGGGCAGGGTGAATGCCTGCTCCATCGTCAGCCTTCGAGTCCGATTTGGACGCTCTCCAGGACGCCGAGCGCGTCAGGGACGAGCACAGCGGCGGAGTAGTAGGCGCTCACCAGGTAGGAGATGATCGCCTTCTCGTTCATGCCCATGAACCGGACGTTGAGGCCGGGCTCGACCTCGTCGGGCAGGCCGATCTGGTGCAGGCCGACAACGCCCTGGGTCTGCTCGCCGGTGCGCATCAGCATGATCGAGCTGGTGCGGGTGTCGGTCACCGGGATCTTGTTGCACGGGAACACCGGAACGCCGCGCCACGACGGCAGCCGGTGGCCGTCGACGTCGATGCTGGTGGGGTAGATCCCACGCTTGGTGCACTCGCGGCCGAAGGCGGCGATGGCCTTGGGGTGGGCGATGAAGAACGCGGGCTCCTTCCACACCATGGCGAGCAGCTCGTCCATGTCGTCCGGGGTGGGCGGACCGCTGCGGGTGTGGATGCGCTGCTTGGGGTCGGCGTTGCGCAGCAGGCCGAACTCGCGGTTGTTGACGATCTCGTGTTCCTGGCGCTCGCGCAGCGCCTCGACGGTCAGGCGCAGCTGCTGCTCGACCTGGTTCATCGGGTCGTTGTAGAGGTCGGACACGCGGGAGTGGACCCGCAGCACGGTCTGGGCGACGCTCAGCTCGTACTCGCGCGGCGAGGTGTCGTAGTCGACGAAGGTGCCCGGCAGGTCGTACTCGCCGTCCTGGCCGGAGGCGACCTCGATGGCGGCCTCGCCGTGGGAGTTCTGCGCCTTCGACGGGTTGGCCCGGAACGCCTCGACGTGCGCGGCGAGCGTCTCGGACTGGGCGACCAGGTTCTCGAACGAGCTCTGCGACAGCGTCAGGACGGTGCAGGAGGTGACCGCCTTGACGGTGTACTCCCAGTGGTCGTCGTCCTCGATGATCGCCTGGTAGGTGAAGTGGTCGCCGTCGGCGAGGGTCTCCAGCACGGTGTCGTCGCCGTACTTGCCCGCGCCGATCTTGTTGACCTTGCCGTGGGCGATGAGCACGACCTGGTCGGCCGGGCTGCCCGCGGTGACGAGCACGTCGCCGGGGGCGTACTCCTGCTGGACGAACCGGCCCGCCAGCGCGGTGAGCACCTCTTCGTCGTCGAAGTCGCGCAGCAGGTGCAGCTCGCGCAGTTCCTGGGGGATGACCCGGAAGTCCGCGCCGGTCTGGCTGAAGGTGACCCGGCCGTCGCCGACGGTGTAGCTGAGCCTGCGGTTGACCCGGTACGCGCCGCCGGAGACCTGGACCCACGGCAGCAGCTTGAGCAGCCAGCGGGAGGTGATCCCCTGCATCTGCGGGACGGACTTGGTCGTGGTCGCGAGGTTGCGCGCGGCCGCCGTTCCAAGGCTCAGCTGCGGCGCGGAACCATTCGGATTGGATTCCGACTGCACCGAATCCGTCATTGTCACGACATGCACCACCATTTCATTAAATACGGGGTAGGTAGACTGGATAATGGATTTCGATAAATGCCGTCACGCACATTTACGAAGTCTTACGACCGTCCACAACGAGAAGCTAGCACCGGCGATCACAGCTGCGATTCCGCCACTCGGGGGATGCTGGAGCAGGCGAATGTCACGCAGCGGAGTCGCCCATCCGGCGGTCATACCGGACCTGTTATGGACCATCTGACTGCGGCTAGCACCTGGCCTGCGCACCGAACAATACCCCCAACAGGGGCAAGATCCACCCGATCGGGACCGAAACACACACTGTGCGCGGGTGGTCGGAAGCAATTAAACTCGACCGAGTCTTCTTGACAAACAAGACGACTCGGTCGAATGAACAAACGAATGTGTCGCAACCTCTGCCCTACCGGGTGACCGAAGGTGCGAACAAGATCATCGGCGTGGGCCGAACGGGTGGGCAAGATCCAGCTCGACCCCGTCAGCTCATGATCAGTGTGACCATCGCCTCGACCGCTTCAGCCTCCGACAGGCCCTGGACGACGCACAGCGAGTGCCACGTCCAGAAGACGACGGCGTGCCCGACCAAGGCCGCGCGCCGTCGATCATCGGCGCCGAACGCATCCAGCAACGCGTCGCGATTGCGGGTGTCGGTGTCGTCGAGTCGCCTTTGCTGCGCGACGGGAAGCTCGGCTCGGTCGCGGTGAATGTGGCGAAGCATGGGCAGGCCGTCGCGGTAGAAGCGGTAGAGGTCGGCGAGCCCCAAGCGGACACGGTCAGCCGGGTCCGGCACCTCCCGCCAGCGTTGTGGATCGGCAGGCCGCTGGGTGCCGAACCAGTGCGCGGAGCAGGCGTTGAACAGGGTCTCGTCGTCGGGGAAGTGGCGGTAGACGGTCAGCCGGGTGACGCCCGCCGCCTCGGCGATCCCGGCGACGGTCGTCCGGGACGGCCCGACCGAGCCGTGCAGTTCGACCGCGGCCTCGACGATGCGCTGCCGGGTCGCGGCGACGTCGTCGGCCCGCTTGCCCATCCGATAGGACCGCGTATTGGTTGAACGCAGCTGTTCACTCAACTCTTGACACCGCTCTCCGCCGGGCGTGTACTCATTTGAGTCTACAGCGATGTTCACCGAATTGCGGCAGGAGGAACCATGCGCATCCACCAGATCGGACGCGACATCACCGTGCTCAGCGACCCCAAGGAGGTGCCGGGGATCGGGTTCCTGCCGATCAACGCCTTCGTCCTGCACGCGGCCGAGCCCGTGGTGGTCGACACCGGGCTGAGTCTTCCCGGGCGCGGCTTCATGGACTCCCTCGGCGAGGTGGTCGACCCGGCCGATGTGCGCTGGATCTGGCTAACGCACCCTGACCGCGACCACACCGGATCGCTGTTCGATCTGCTGGCGGCGGCGCCTCAGGCGCGGGTGATCACCACGTTCCTCGGGGTCGGCATCCTGTCCACCGCCACTCCCCTGCCGATGGACCGGGTCTACCTGCTCAACCCCGGCCAGTCCATCGACGTCGGCGACCGTCGGCTGCACGCGTTCCGGCCGCCGCTGTTCGACAGCCCGGCCACGGTCGGCTTCTTCGACGACCGCTCGCGCGCGTGCTTCAGTTCAGACTGCTTCGGCGCTCCCCTGCCGTCGATGGACCTCGCGGGCGGCGACTCGGCCGCCGCGGTCGCGCCGACGGACCTGCGCGGCGCGCAACTGCTGTGGGCGTCGGTCGACAGTCCGTGGGTGCATGAGGTCGACCGGTCCCGCTACGCCGACACCATCGCCCCGCTGCGCGCGATGGAACCGTCCGTCGTGCTGAGCAGCCACCTGCCACCGGCGACGGGTCAGAACACGACCCTGTTCGACATGCTCACGGCCGCCCCAGCCGCAGACCCCTTCGTCGGCCCAGACCAGCGAGCACTGGACGCGGTGCTGGCCACGTTCGAGCCAGTCCCGTCAGGCGCGTGACCAGGCGTTGCCCTGTGCGTGACCGCCTGAGCCTCGACCCGCTTCACATATTCGGCGCGCGCCGCGTGATCCAGTTCGGTGAGCGCGCGGCGGTCGCCCAGCAGGCGGCGACCCAGGCGCATCACCGGTTCCGGCGTGACCGCGTCGAGGAGATCCCAGCCCACCAGGAATCCGGGGACCGGGATCTCCGCCCGACGGGTTCGACAGCTGTCCACCACCGCCCGAGCGATCCGCTCCGGCTCGACCGTCGGCATCCCGCGCCCGAGCGGCGCCCCGGACGCCAACTCGGTGCGCACGGCGCTGGGCAGGACCGCGCTCACACTGACCCCGGTGCCCGCGAACTCGGCGCGCAGCGCGGCGGTCAGCCCGACCGCGGCGAACTTGCTCGCGTTGTAGACCGCCATGCCGGGGATGGGGATCTTGCCCGCCATGGAGGCGATGTTGACCACGTGGCCCCGGCCGCGCGCGATCATGCCCGGCAGGACCAGGCGAGTCCCGTGGATCAGACCCCACACGTTGACGTCCAACGTGGTGCGGGACAAGGCGTCCTGTTCGTCGAGGAACCCGCCGAGCGGCATCACACCCGCGTTGTTGACCAGTACATCGACCCGCCCATGCGCGGCCGTGACGGCGTCGATGAACGCGGCGAACGATGGCTTGGACGTCACGTCGACCACGTGACCCGACGCCCGCGCCCCGATCGACCCGGCCGCGTCCTCGGCCGCGGGGCCGTCGAGATCACCGAGGCAGACGGTCGCGCCCGCCGCCGCGAACGCGGTCCCGGTAGCCCTGCCGATGCCGCGACCACCTCCGGTGACCGCGACGACCGCGTCCGCGAGATCGATCCTCGGATACCTGCGCATGGCCCACCCTCCGGTCGTCCGGAGACCGATGCTATTCGAGTACCCTTGGTATCTCAATCCCCGATGAGTCACGCCGCCCGTCGATGAAGTCACCCCTCACGCACGACCAGACCGCGCTCGGCCGGCTTGCCGACGCGAGCAGCACGAACCGCACATGCGTCAGCTCATGCGGCGCGAGCGCGGCCCGCCTGGGCAGACGTCGGTCAGCCGGAAGTGGATGGGCGGCTGCCCTTCGATGGCCATCACGCCAGTTGATCCGACCTCGTAAGGCCGTTCAGGACCGCACTGGTCAGGGAGGTGTCCGTCAAGCGGCTCCTTCCGCCAAACAGGTAGATCAGCCCTTACCGACACGTGCAATGGCCGAACCGCGACTAGACAGGGAGGGTGCCGAGGCTAGGGGGCTGACGTGGGCGTGTCGGGTATCGAAGAGGTCTTCGCGTTCCGCACCGCCGTCGAAGGGCAGGTATCCGGCACTCCGCGCCAAGCCGGTGGCATCCACTTCCACGCTCCTCCAACGACTTCCGACCCGGTGCCGCGACAGCTGCCGCCACCGCCGCACCGCCATGTCGGCCGGGAGTCCGCGCTCGACGAGCTGGACCGGCTGCGCGAGTCGGGTGTCGGGCTGATGGTCGTCTCGGGAGTCGCGGGCGTCGGGAAGACCGCACTCGCCCTGCGCTGGCTGCACGAACTCGTCACGCTGTTCGACGACGGGCAGCTGTTCGTCGACCTGACCGACCCCGCGGGCGGCCCGGCCGCGCCGACCGACGTACTCGAATGGTTCTTGATTTCCCTTGGTGTGCCACAGGATCGCGTGCCGCTCGACCCGGACCAGCGCGCGGCGCTGTTCCGTTCGGTGACCGCGCACAGACAGTTGATGGTGCTGCTCGACAACGCGGTGTCGGCCGCCCAGGTGCGTGCCCTCATCCCGACGGGCAAGGGCAGCCTCGTGGTCGTGACCAGCCGGTACCGGCTGTCCGGGCTGGCGCTGGACGGGGCGAAGTGGGTCGACCTGGCCCCACTGGAGACCGCGGCCGCCATGCGGCTGTTCGACTCGGTGGTCGGTACCGACCGGGTGCTCGCCGAGGAACCCATGGCGCGGCGGGTCGCGCAGCTGTGCGGCGGGCTGCCGCTGGCGCTGTCGATCGTCGCCGCCCGAATGGCGGGCCGTACGCGGCGGACCTTCGCCAGGGAGTTCGACGAGGTGGCCCGCGATCCGTTGCGGGGGCTGAGACTGGACGCGGACGTGTCCGTCTCCGTCGTCTTGGACTGGGCGGCCGAGACCCTGAGCGAGGAGGCGCGTACGGCCTATCACTGCTGCGGATGGCACCCCGGCCGCGAGTTCGGCCCCGACGTGGTCACCGCGGGAATGCGGAGACCCGCGGCTGACGTGGTAGCGGCCATCGACGACCTCGTCGAGGCCAACCTGCTGGTCGAGACCGCGGAGGACCGGTTCACCTGCCACGACCTGGTCCGTCTGCACGCCCGTGGCGTCGCACCGCCGCACGAGGGCGAGCGGGCCCGCAGGCGAATGATCGAGTGGTACCTCGACCGCACGGTGGCCGCCGATCTGGTGATCCATCCGTTGCGCCCCAGGGTGAGCGACCGCTACAGCACGGTCGCCAAGGACGAGTTCGCCGACCCCGCCGCCGCGATCGCCTGGCTTGGCGCGGAACGAGCGAACGTCCGTGCCGCGCTCGACGTGGCGGCGACACACGGCCTGGACGACCTGGCCTGGCAGTTCTGCGAAGCCCAGTGGGGATTCTTCCTGCACACCCGCCGCTACTCCGACTGGATCGACACCCAGCTCGTCGGCATCGGCGCGGCCCAGCGGGTCGGTGCCAGGACGGCGGAGGCGACGCTGCGCGCTCAGCTCGGCTACGCCTACACCCAGATCGACAGGCACGCCGACGCCGCGGTGCACAGCGGGTTGGCGCTCGACCTGGCCACCGCCGACGACGACCTCGCCATGCAGGCGACGGCGCTCGAACAGCTCGGCCTTGCCACCCGCCGCGACGATCCGATCGCCGCGCTCGGACACTTCCAGCGTTCGCGGGAACTCAACGAGCGGATCGACCGACCACGCGGCGTCGCGCTCTGCCGCCGCCGGGTCGGCGAGGTGCTCGCCGACCTCGGCCGGTTCGATGAGGCAGCGGTGGAACTCACCGCCGTGGCCACGACCATGGCCGAGCTCGGCGATCCGACCCAGCACGCCCGCGCGGTCACCATGCTGGGCGCGGTCCACCTCCTGGCGGGCAGACCCGCGGTCGCCAGACACGCACTTACTGAAGCGCTCGCGGCCATGCGCGAATTCGGTTCACCGTACTACCAGGCCGAGATCCTCGTCTGTCTCGGCGACGCCGCAGACTACGACGGTGACACCGAGTCGGCCCGCCGCCACTGGCACGCGGCGGCGGACCTCTACGAATCGGTGCACGACGACAAGGCCGCGGCCATCAGGTCCCGGCTAGCCGACCCAATGACTCCACATAGGACAAAACAGCCGGAATGACCGCCCACGGCGCGGCCACCACGATGTCGGCCACATCAAGCCATCGCGCCGCCGCGACCCCCACCTCGACCACGAGCGCGTCCCCCGGACAGCGGTTCCCGTCGATCCAGGACACGACATGGACCCCCGCGGCGAGCCGGACGACCGCGGGCATCACGCCGCCACCCCGACCGGTGACTGGACCGGCGAGACCGGCGCGGGCCAGCCTGGTTCGGGGAGACCAAGCAGCCGGTACATCGCGGTCCTGATGCGCGCCGCCGCCGTGCCGGGCGCCGAGGTGATCGCGGCCCGGATCCCAGCGGTGTCGGCGACCCGGCCGAGTGCGGCCAGTTGCGGGGCCAGCGGTCGGCGAAGATCCAGCCGCGGCACCACCCGCCGCACCACATCGGCGACGCTGCCGTGGCGGATGTTGTCGTCAGGGAACGCGGCCAGGCACATCCGGCCACCGAGCGCGGCACCGTAGACGCTGGTCGACCCGTGGTCGCCGATCACCACGTCACTGGCCACGATCGCGGCCTGCCACCCGCGTTCGGGCGGGACGACCACCAGGCCGAGTCCGATGGCCCTGGCGAGCCAAGATCTGATCTGCCACGGCCCGTGCACCGCCCAGACGTTGGGGTGGATCACCGCGGCGACCTTGCGTGGGCGGGCCCCGGTCTCCCGCAGCAGCCGCTCGTACAGCGCGGGATGCCGACCGAACGTCGAGTCGGGCGACCACGTCGAGCTGACGGTGATCAGCTCCTCGCCGTCGGCCACGCCGAGCGCGGCCCGGTAGTGCCCGCGCAGCTGACAACTCGCCAGCATCCGGTCCAGGCACACATCACCGGCCACGAAACCGATCCCGCGCGCCTCGGGGCAGATCTCGCCCAGCAGAGCCAGTTCCGCGTCGGTCGACACCGCGACCGCGGCAGGCACGACCCGGCCCCGGTGCACCAGCAGTTCGCGGTCGAGGCCGGTCGACGGCAGGGTCGCGCCCGCCACCATCCGACTGCGCCTGCGTGACTTCGCCAGACCGGCGCCGTGGGCGAGCAGCAGCACATCGCCCCGCACCCGCGCCATGTGGTCCTCGTCGGCGCACAGCACCAGGTCCCAGTTCTGCCTGATCGCCTGCGCCCACGGCAGGACCACCGCGCCGCACGCGTGCACGAACGCGTCCAGCCCGTGCCAGACGTCCTCGGTGCGCGGCGCGGTGAACACCACCTGCACGCGGTGATCGCCGTCCAGCAGCGGAATCACGTCCAACAAACGGTTCCCCGCTGTCACCGTGGGAACCACCACCAGCACACTTCGGCAGCCCGTCCGCGTGAGGCGCCCCATCGCCTCGTCCCCTACCGGCCCGCGGATCCACGTCCCCATGTCCATCGCGTCCTCCCCTGGCCACCCGTCCCCCCGGATCCGCCGAGGGCACGCGGTATTCGGGTGGCTGAGGACAGCGTGCGGGTGTGACAGGGTCGATTCGCCTTCACGATCACGACAGCACAAGCGGCGCGGTGACTCGCGGCGCCCGCCCGCGCCGATCCGAGCGGCCCAGCAGGCCGTCGGTCACCCGGCGCAGCCGTCTCGGCTTTCCGCCGACTTTCAGCGCACTTTCAGCCATCCCGCACGCTCGAACGGCCGTCACCTGTTGTGGCGGGGTGTTGTCCCTCAGTAGCATCGTCGTCGGTCAACCGTGTATCGAACTTCCGGGGAAAACCGTCCAGCTTAGGGGTGGAGCTGGTGGACACCGCGATGGGAATCCTTGGGCCGACGGCGCTGTGGATAGACGGCCGCCCGCTCGAGGACTGGGGCAAACCCAAGGAACGGTGCATGCTCGCCCCGATGCTCGTGTATCCGAGGCATCGGTTCGAGCAGGCCAAACTGATCCGGTGGATCTGGCCGGACGACGACCCGCCGCCGGACAACCCGGCGAACGCCTTGCACACCTACGCGACCCGGATCCGCAACAGCCTCAAACAGCTGCCGGTCAAGGCGGTCCTCAAGAAGTCGAACGGCGGATACCAGCTCGACGTCGACCCCATGGCGATCGACCTGCACCGGTTCCGCGCCAAGCTGACCGAGGCCCGCGGCGTCGCCCGCACCGGCGACCACGAGCGGGTGGCCGACCTCGCCGACCAGGCGATCCGGGTGTGGCGCGGCCGCGCCCTCGACGACCTGTCCACCGCGCCCGCCCACGACTGCCGGTCCACGCTGGAGAACGAGTGGATCGGGGCCAACATCACCTTGTTGGAAGCCCTGTTGAAGCTGGGCGAACACGACGAGGTGCTGACGCGGCTCGACGGCCTGCAGTTCGACCGGGGGCACAACGTGGCGATGGCCAAGCTGCGGACGTCGGCGTTCTATGGCCTGGCGCGGTTCGCCGAGGGCGACGCGTACTTCATGGCCACCCGGCGGGCGTTGCGCGACGAAGGCGACCAGCTGGCAGCCGACCACCTGCGCGCGCATCACGAGTCGTTGCGCGCACAAGCCGAGAACCGGTACACCGCAAGCACTCCTCCGCCGGTCGACGGGCCCCGCCACCTCCCGTACGACATTCCGGGTTTCGTCGGCCGCGAGGACCTGTTGGCGGAGTTGGACTCGGCGGTCACCGCGACGCCCAGGGTGGTGATCCTCGACGGCGAGCCAGGCGTGGGCAAGACCGCGCTCGTCGTGCACTGGGCGCACCGCGCTCGGGACCAGTTCCCCGACGGGGCCATCTACGTCGACCTCAACGGCTTCTCCGAGCGGGCGATGATGACCCATGCCGCCGTGGTCGACGAGTTCCTTGCCGCGCTCGGCCACCCGCCGGACGCGAGCAGCACACCACGCGGGCGCGAACTGCTGCTAGGCACGCTGCTGGCGGGCAGACGGCCGCTCGTCGTACTGGACAACGCGCGCGGAACCGAGCAGGTCCGCTCGCTGATCCCGTTGCTGTCCGGTGCCTTCGTGGTGGTGACCAGCAGGCAGCGGCTGTCCACGCTGAGCCGGGAGACCGGAGCCCACCGAGTACGGGTGGCGCCGTTCACGGCGGCGGAGGCGGACCGGCTGCTGGCCGTCCGTCTGCGCACTCGGCACGACCTGAGCAGGCTCGATCGCGACCGGATCGCCCGGATCTGTGCCGGCCTGCCATTGGCGATCAGCGTGCTGGCCGAGCGTGTCGCGCAGCTGCCGCCGGGCGCGGTGGCCGAGTTCGCGGGCAGGCTCGACCACCGGCACCTGTTGGTCGACCTCGGCGACGACGGCGATGGGTCCACCATCGCGCGCGCGTCGTTCGCCTGGTCGTACCTGGCGCTCGAACCCACAGAGCGCAGGCTGTTCCGGCTCTTGGCGCTGCATCCCGGGCCGGACGTCGGAGTCGAGGCGATCAACGCGTGCGACGGCCGCGACCGCGCGGCCACCGGACTGAGCCTGCGCAGGCTGGTCGGCGCGCACCTGCTCGACCAGCCGGTCGCCATCGACCGGTACCGCTTCCACGACCTGATCCGTGAGTTCGGCGCCCTGCTGGCCGAGCGGGATGAGCCGCGGTCGAACCGATCGGCGGCGGAGCGGCGGATGTACAGCTTCTATCTGACCTCAGCGTACGCGGCGAACCGCGCGCTGTACCCGAGCAAACTCGGAGCGCCCGAGATCCCCGCCGAGCCGGGGACGACACCGCTGACCTTCGGTGACCCGGCCGCGGCGATGGCGTGGTTCGACACCGAGCGCGCCAACCTGGCGATCGCGACACGCGCGGCCGCCGACCGCGGTCACCCCGACTACGGCTGGCGCCTCCCCCACGCCGCGCTGACCTACTTCACCCGCGCGGGCCACTTCGAGGATCGGCTGGCCACGTTGGCCATCGCCGTTGACTCGGCCAAGGCGGACGGCGACCTCGAAGCAGAGGCATCCTCACTTTTCGAACTCGGCGAGGTCCGCATGGTCCTTGGCGACTACGCCGCCGCGAGCGAACACCTCCAGGCCGCGCTCCGCAAGGCCGAGGACACGGGCAGCACCCGCGGCCAGGCCGTGACCTCGCACAAGCTCGGCGAACTCGAGGTCCGACGCGGCGACCTCGAAGCCGGGCTCGTGCTGTATGAACGCGGCCTGGACTTCGCGCGAGCGAGCGAGGACACCGAAGGCATGTGCTGGGCCTACTGCGACATCGGTCGGACGCAGCGGGCCGTAGGCAGGCTCGACATGGCCGAGATCAATCTGCGCAACGCCCATTTCACCGCCGAGCGGACCGGCGACAGGTCCGCGCTCGCGGTGGCCAAATCCGAACTGGGCGCGGTGTTCCGCGAACGCGAGTCCCTGCCAGTCGCCGTCCACCTCTGCACCGAGGCGCTGGAGATCGCCGAAGAGATTCGCGACCTCCCCGTCGCCGCCGCGGTCTGCCACACCCTGGCCGAGGTCCACCGCGACCGGGACGACCTCGGCCAGGCCCTGCGCTGCGCCGAGCGTGCGGTGGAGCTGTTCGCCCAGGTCCGCGACACCGCCGGGGAGATCGACGCCCTCGACCTCTATGGCGACCTGTGTCTCACGATCACCGACCACGACGGCGCCGCCGCCGCCTGGCAGCGGGCCGCCGAGCGGTGCGACCGCGTGGCCGACAAGGCGCGCGGGGCGGCGGTGCTGACGAAGCTGGCCGTGGTTCGCCCAGCGGTGTCCCTTCCGCACGCCAGGACCGAAGGATCATCCGGTCGGGTCACGGCGAGTGCGCCACAAGACCCAAAGGTTGCTCGCAAAGGCCAAACTCCACCCGTCTAGGTGGTTTCTCGATCACTTTGAAACAGGGAACCCACTCCAAGTAGCACGGCCCTACCTGTTGAAACGCGTCTTTCGGCCATCCCGAGGCCTGCGGAAAGTTTGAATTATCAACTTTGAGTGTGTTGCTCGTCGCGAATCCGCGTGCCAAGATCACCCGATCGTGCCGCTGATTGCGGGTATCGAGATAGATCCCTTCCCCGCAGGTCGCCACGCTCGCTCGTGGCATTGAAAGGACATCCAAGTTGAACAAGAGGGTTGCGGTCGTGACAGGCCTTATGCTGGCCATGATCATGATCGTCTCCGGGCCCGCGAGCGCCGACACCTATGTGTCGATCGTGGCCAGTGAGTCCCAGACCATCGAGTCGGCGATCTCGAACGCCGTCGTATGCGTCATCCAGTGGTGGGGCTACCACTAACCCTGGAGGGCGGATCCCGGATCTGGGGCGAAATCCCGCAGATGCTTGGCGAGTCCGTCCACAGTCAGTCCACAGAGGAACGCCATCTCGACGACGGTGCCGGGGTCAAGGTGGACGGTCGCGCTCCCGTCCAGTGCGGACAGCGCCAGCCGGTTCGCCGCCCATAGCCGCATCGGGGCCAACTCCTCGCTGTCGTCGGCGAGGACGGCGTGCAGGTCGACCTGCACCTTCAGCAGGTGCAGGTCGACCATCGCCCGCTGCAGTGCCAGCCCGAGCAGGTCGGGTGCCCCCAGGTCCAACACCCGGCAGATCTGCACGAGACGAGCGACCGTGCACTGACGGGTGCCGAGCTCATAGGTGGCGAGCGTCTGCTCGTGGATGTCGTCGACCAAGTCGGCCACGACCTGGGCTCTGGAGAGGCCGCTCGCGGTACGCGCCCGCCGAAGCTCCTCGCCTAGGGCCCGGTTCACCTGGTCGCTGGTCAGCCCGAAGCCAAGGTCGCGCACGCAGGCTCCTCCCCACCCGGGGTGACACGTCCGCCTCTCTGATTACCGTGGTTCGCCCAGCCGCGTCAAGGCTCACGCGGTCGCCAGATACTCAGCCAGGTGGGTTCGCACGGCCGCACGGGCCCGGTGCAGAAGAACCCTCTGGTTGGCAGGCGAGATCCGCAACAACGCACAAACCTCGGCCGATGTGTGATCCTCGACATCGCGGAGGCTGATCACCGCGCGCTGGCGGATGGGGAGGCTGGTGACGGCGACGGTGACCGCGGCGCGGAACTCGGCGGTGAGCGCGGCTGCCTCCGGTGACGGCTGATGGCCGAGGGGCGCCGAGTCGATGGCCAGGCGGTCGTCACTCAGGGGCCGCAGGCTGGTCCACGGGATGGTCAGCTTCTCCCGGGCACCGCGACGTCGGGCGGTATTTATCAGGATTCGATAGACCCAGGTGCGGAACGCCGAACGACCCGCGAACCCGTCGAGTCCCTTGAGGACAGCCAGCCATGTGTCCTGGACGACTTCCTCCGCCGAGGCGTGAGTCGACACGAAAGTCCCGGCGAGCCTGGTCATCGAACCGGACCACGCGGTCACCAACTCGGCGAAGGCCGTGCGATCACTGGCCCGCAGGGCCGCGACCAGGTCGGCATCGGTTCTCGTCACCAGTCGAATGTAAGGCCGCGAGACCCAGGAAACCCTGACGGACTTCTTACGACCGGGCGACCGCCGCAGCTGAGCCCGACCGACTACCGATACTCAGGATTCGTGAAGTCGAACCGGCACCCCGCATCCCACTCACTGCGCTGATTCCCATGAGCCGGAATCCCACCGGCGTCTTTCAACATCCGCGCCATATGCAACAGATTCCACGTCATGAACGTGGTGTTCCGGTTGGTGAAGTCATTCTCCGGCCCGCCCGACCCGGGATCCAAATAGGACGGACCAGGGCCAGCCGGGCCGATCCACCCGGCATCGGCCTGCGGCGGGATCGTGTAACCCAGATGCTGCAAGCTATAGAGCACGTTCATCGCGCAATGCTTGACCCCATCCTCATTCCCGGTGATCAGACA
>DATLIA010000053.1:0-1997 GCA_035540215.1 Actinokineospora sp.
CCTGGGCCTTCGCTGTCGGCAGGCTGCTGCCGGTCAGGGACCGACCACCGCCACCGGAGGTGGCGAAGTCGTACGCCGACTCAGCGTGCTCGACGCCGTCGATGCCCTCGACCTCGTCCTCCTCGGAGAGCCGGAAGCCCATGGTCTTGGCGATGAGGAAGCCCAGGACCAGCGTGACGACGAACGAGTAGAAGAGGACCGCGAACGCACCCACGGCCTGTCGCCAGAGCTGGTCCAGGCCGCCGCCGTAGAACAGCCCGTCGACACCGGCGGTCGTCGCTGCCGAGGCGAACAGGCCCACGGCGAGGGTGCCCCAGAGGCCACCCACCAGGTGCACGCCGACCACGTCGAGCGAGTCGTCGAACCCGAAGCGGAACTTCAGCCCCACGGCCATCGCGCAGAACACGCCGGCCAGCAGACCCACCGCGATCGCGCCGAGCGGCGTGACCGACGAGCAGGACGGGGTGATCGCGACCAGGCCGGCGACCACGCCGGACGCCGCGCCCAGCGAGGTGGCGTGACCGTCCCGGAGCTTCTCCACGAGCAGCCAGCCGAGCGCCGCGGCGCCCGTGGCGACCATCGTGGTGACCCAGACCTCGGCGGCCTGGCCGTTGGCGCCCAGCGCAGAGCCGGCGTTGAACCCGAACCAGCCGAACCACAGCAGGCCGGCGCCGAGCATGACCAGCGGCAGGTTGTGCGGGCGCATCGGGTCACGCTTCCAGCCGACGCGCTTGCCGAGCACCAGCGCGAGGGCCAGGCCGGCCGCGCCGGCGTTGATGTGCACCGCGGTGCCGCCGGCGAAGTCGATCGCGAGCAGCTTGTTGGCGATCCAGCCACCCTTCGCGGACTGCGCGCCGTTGAAGGCGAAGACCCAGTGGGCGACCGGGAAGTAGACGACCGTGGCCCAGATGCCCGCGAACACCATCCAGGGACCGAAGCGGGCCCGGTCCGCGATGGCACCCGAGATGAGGGCGACGGTGATGATGGCGAACACGGCCTGGAAGGCGACGAACGCCAGGGACGGGATCGTGAACACCAGGTGGGTGGCGGCGAAGCCCTTGTCGAGACCCTCGGTCCCGATGAGCTTGGTCAGCCCGAAGAACTCCGTGGGGCTGCCCAGGAGGCCGCCGCCCACGTCGTTGCCGAAAGCGACCGAGTAGCCGTAGAGCACCCACAGGACGCTGATGAGGGCGAGGGCGCCGAAGCTCATCATCATCATGTTCAGGACGCTCTTGGCGCGGACCATGCCGCCGTAGAACAGTGCGAGGCCTGGGGTCATCAGCAGCACCAACGCCGCGGAGGCCAGCACCCAAGCGGTGTCGCCAGTATCCATGTATCTCAACCTCTTGAAGGTGTGCGGGGAGCGAGTGGCCAGGGGCTCGACCTCGCTGTCGAACCAGCACCACCCCGGTGACCCACACCCTGGTAGGCCCAGGTTTCAACCCGCGCCGAGCCGTGTTGCGGCCAGGTGACGGTTCCCCTTGGCGTGTTACGAGCACATGTCGTGCGCACCGGGCCAAGCGTAAATATCCATACGCATTCCTTTGTCGAGTATCGGAATTCCTACTAGGGTCCGAGGCATGACCATGAGCCAAGCACCAGACACCCTCGGTGCCGCGGCCCCGGGAGAGGCCCCGGTACGTCGAGGCCGCGGCCGTCCCCGCGACCCGGAGACGGACGAGCGGATCACCACCGCAGCCGCCGAGCTCCTGCTTCAACGGGGGTTCGACCGCACCACCGTGGACGACGTGGCGGCACGCGCCGGCGTCGGCAAGGCGACGGTCTACCGTCGCTGGCCGTCCAAGGAGGACCTCGCCGTCGCGGCGATGGAGACCCTCTACAACGTGGAGATGCCCGAGCCCGACACCGGGGACATCCGCCGGGACCTCACCGAGAGCTACCGCTCCGTCCTGGCCTTCGTGAACACCCGGGACGGCGCCGCCTTCCTGCGTACGTCGATCGCGGAGTCCGTGCGCGACGACCGGATCGCGGCCCTG
>DATLIA010000054.1:0-23336 GCA_035540215.1 Actinokineospora sp.
GTCCCGTCACCGGTCCCGAGAGCAGGCGGACCGTGCTGCCCCCGGTCGCCGCACTGCCCCCGGGCCCGCTGCCGCCACGCGCGTCCGGGCTCGTCGGCGTCCACCGGTCGAACCGCCCCGGCGACGGCACCGAACTGCGCGCGATCCGCCCCTTCCAGCCGGGCGACCGCGTCCGCCGCGTCGACTGGCGGGTCACGCTGCGGGCAGGCGCGGCCACCGGCGACATCCTCGGCCCCGGAACCCTGCACGTCCGGGAACGCCATGCCGAGGCCGACGCCGAACTGATGCTGGCGATCGACTCCCGCCTCGACGTCGTGGCCGAGATGGCCGACTGGTCGACCAGCGACGGTGACGCGGCTGTCCGCGCCGACGGCACCCTGGACGTGTCGGTGCGAGCCGTCGCGGCGCTGGCGGCAGGGTTTCTGCGCCAGGGCGACCGGGTCGGCCTGATCGACCTCGGGCGGCCCCAGCTGGGGCTGGCCCCTGGAGCGGGTCACCGGCACCTGCTGCGGATCCGCCACCAACTCGTCGCCTGCTCCCGCTCGGCGGGCTGGGCGCCGAAACCCGTGCTCCGACAGGTCTCGACGGGCGCCGTGATCGTCGTCCTGTCCTCATTCCTGGACGACGCCGTGACCGACTGCGTCATCCACGCCGCCCGCCGAGGGGAGCGTGTGCTGGCGGTGGACATGCTGCCGCCGGTGTTGGCGCCGGACCCGGGATCGGCTTGGGGTGAGGTGGTTCGGCAGGTGATCGTCGGCGAACACCGCGCCCGCCTGTCCGCGATGCGCGCGCAAGGCGTCCCCGTCATCCCCTGGGCCGACGGCGTCGTCGTAGCGGCCACCCTCCGCCGAATCCGGAGACGCCGATGAGGAAGGCCAAACCGCCCGGAGGAATGCCCCCACCCTGCCCAGGGGGACGGCCCTTGGCCAGTCTATCGAGAGGGGCTGACAGTGGATCTTGAAATCAGGCGAAAACTGGGCCGCCTGTGGATAACCAAGTCAGCCGATCAGGTGGTCTTGGACGTCGACCCCGGCCTCTCCGCCCACTGGCTGCGAGCCGTCATCGCCCTCGCGTGCGGCGGCATCCTCCTCGACATCGCCGACCACGGCGTCGACTCCGTCCCCTTCGGGTTCGCGGTCGCGCTCGCGCTCGCCTGCGTGCTCATCCCCGCCTCACCCGCGCCCCTGCTCCTCATCCTCGTATCCGCCGCCGCCGTCACCGCGACCGTCGACCAGCCGTTCGCGCCCGGGGTGTTGGTCATGATCCCGCTGGTGCACCTACTGCACTTGTCCTGCGCGATCACCGCTGTTCTTCCCCGCCATGCCCGAATCGCCGCGGGAGCGCTGTGGCCGCCGCTGCGGCGCGCCGTGTTCGTGCAAGCCGTCGTCTGGGTGATCGTTCTGCTCGGCTACCTGTTGCCGCAGGGACGGACGCCGACGATCTTGGAATTGGCCGGATTGCTGTCAGTGGCCGGGATCGCGGTCGTCATCGTCGTTCTAGACCGGGTCCGCTGATCGCGCGATATGGGTCACATACTGCGGAAACAGGGCAGCGACTCCGGTCACATCACCCTGGGGGCGCCTCGCGTGCGCCTGTTTCCAGTGCGACTATTGAGGCATGGCGAACGGAAAAGAGCCGACCCGAATCCTCATCCTCGGTGGCGGATATGTGGGCCTCTACACCGCGCTCGGCCTGCAGCGGAAGCTGCGGTCGGGTGAGGCGTCGGTGACGGTCATCGATCCCCAGCCACACATGACCTACCAGCCGTTCCTCCCAGAGGCGGCCGCGGGCGCGATCGAGCCGCGGCACGTCGTGGTGCCGCTGCGGCGCGCGCTCAAGCGCTGCCACGTGATCACCGCGCGGGCCACCAAGATCGAGCACGCGCGCAAGGCCGTGACGATCGAGGCCGCCGACGGGCACATCGAGGAACTGGGCTACGACGTGCTCGTGGTCGCGCTCGGCGCCGTCGCGCGCCTGCTGCCGATCCCGGGCCTGGTGGAGCACGGCATCGCCTTCAAGACCATCGGCGAGGCCATCTACCTGCGCAACCACGTCATGACCAAGCTGGACGAGGCCGACAGCACGCTCGACCCCGAACTGCGCAAGCGCCTGCTGACCTTCACCTTCGTCGGCGGCGGCTTCGCGGGTATCGAGGCGCTCGGCGAGCTGGAGGACATGGCGCGCTTCGCCACCAAGTACTACAAGAACATCGAGCCGGAGGACCTGCGGTTCGTGCTGGTCGAGGCCTCTGGCCGGGTGCTGCCCGAGGTTCGCGAGAGCCTCGGCGTCTACACCGTGATGCAGCTGGAGAAGCGCGGCATCGAGGTCTACCTGTCGACGCTGGCCAAGTCCTTCGACGGCGGCCGGGTCGTGCTGTCCGACGGCACCGAGTTCGACAGCGACACCATCGTCTGGACCGCGGGCGTCAAGTCCAACCCGGTCCTGGCCGCCTCGGACCTGCCGCTGACCAAGCAGGGCAGGCTCCGCGCCACCGCGGCGATGCGCGTCGAGGGCCTCTCCGACGCGTGGACCGCGGGCGACAACGCCGCTGTACCAGACCTTTCGCGCACCGAGGAAGACCCGACCGCGATCTGCCCGCCGAACGCCCAGCACGCGGTCCGCCAGGCCCGCCTGCTGGCCAAGAACATCATCAAGTCGATGCGTGGCGGCGAGCCCAAGGACTACTTCCACAAGAACGTCGGGTCGGTGGCCAGCCTCGGCCTGCACAAGGGCGTCGGCGATGTCTTCGGTATCAAGGCCAAGGGCCTCATCGCCTGGGGCATGCACCGCGCCTATCACGTCAAGGCGATGCCGACCTTCAATCGCAAGGTTCGGATCACTTTGGACTGGTTAACCGGCGGTCTGTTCCGGCGCGAGGTCATCTCAATGGGGCAAATCAACGATCCGAAGGCGGAGTTCGCCAGGGTTTCGCGGGGCTGACGGCAAACGGCCCAAAGAGACTGGGCCAGCCGGCCTGAAAGCGGAGAAACCGGTCCCGAGCTGCTCGATCGCGCCTTAGGCTGCGGCTGCCCCCGTAGCCCAACAGGCAGAGGCAGTCCCCTTAAAAGGGATGTAGTGCCGGTTCGAATCCGGTCGGGGGCACGGTACAAACGTTCAGTCACCCGACGCCCACCCTGGGCGTCGGGTGACTGTCTTTTGTGGAGCGTTCGAAGTCCTCGAACACGACTGACCGGTATCCGCACGCCGGCGTCCACAGTGCACCGGCTATGGCCGGCTAAGCTCGCCGCGTGGCCGAGTATCGGATCGACGATCTTGCGCGCGCGGCGGGCACCTCCGTGCGCAACGTGCGCGTCTACCAGGACCGGGAGCTGTTGGCGCCGCCCGTGCGCCGCGGCAGGACGGCCATCTACGGCGACGCGCACCTGTCCCGGCTGCGGCTGATCCTCAACATGCTCGACCGCGGCTACGCGTTCGCGCAGATCAAGGAGATGCTTGACGCCTGGCAGTCCGGGCACAGCCTCGCCGACGTGCTCGGACTCGAAGAGGCGACCGGTGCCGCGTGGTCGCACGAGCAGCCGGAGATCGTTCCGATGGCCGACCTGGTGCGCATGTTCGGCACCCAGATCACCCCGTCCAACATCGCCAAGGCGCTGGAGCTGGGCGTCCTGGAACGGCAGGGCGTGCACTTCGTCGCGCCCAGCCCGCAGCTGTTGCGGACCGGCAAGGAACTGGTCGACCTCGATGTCCCGCTGTCGGAGGCGCTGGCGCTGGCCGCCGAGATCCAGCAGGAGACCGACCGCATCACGGCCATGCTCGTCGGGATGGTCCGCAAGTACATCCTCGACCCCAAGGGGCCGGACTGGCTACCGAGCGGTGATGAGCTGCCACGCTTCGCTGATGTCGTCAGCAGGCTCCACCCACTGGTTATGTCCGCGATGTCGGCGGCGGTCGACCGGTCGGCGCAGCGGATGATTCCGCAGGTCATGGGCGATCGGATCATCGCGCTCGCGGAGCGTATCCGGGCCGAACGAGGCCACTAGGAGCAACGGGTTGGGCTCAGTGCTGTGGCACTGGCTCTTGCGAGCCTGACAATGGCGGTTGTAACGTTCGTCGTTGTCACGTAACGCCCGTGAAACCAGCCCGAGGCTTGGCCGTCGGATGGTGTGACCTCGATGGGGAGTCGCCATGGCCAGCGTTCCACTCCGGTTCCCGGAGACCGCCTCACGTCTGGTGGTCCGCCGCCGAACCGTCCGCGCCGACGGGGTGGAGCTCGCGGTGTTCGAGCAGGGCGACCCGACGGACCAGACGATTCTGCTGGTCCACGGCTTCCCGGACACCAATCGGCTGTGGGACGGGGTGGCCGAGCGGCTCGCCGAGACCTACCACGTCGTGCGCTACGACGTGCGCGGCGCGGGCGAGTCGACCGCTCCCCGCGAGCGCGGCGGCTACACGATCGACAAGCTCGCCGAGGACCTGTTCGCCGTCGCCGACGCCGTCAGCCCCGAGCAGTCGCTACACCTCGTCGCGCACGACTGGGGCTCGATCCAGGCGTGGGACCCGGTGACCGACCCGCGCGCCGCCCGTCGGATCGCCTCGTTCACCTCGATCTCCGGCCCGAGCCTCGACCACGCCGCGTTCTGGCTGCGCGGGAAGCTCTCCCGGCCGACCCCGGCCAACCTGGCCAAGGTCCTACGCCAGGCCGTCAGCTCTTGGTACATCTACCTGCACCACCTGCCCGTGCTGCCCGCGCTGGCCTGGCGCACGCTCATCGGGCCGAACTGGGCGACGCTGCTGGAGCGCGTCGAGGGCATCAAGGCCGCCGCGGGCCACCCGGCGCCCACCATGCCCCGTGACGCCGCCCGCGGCGTGAAGCTCTACACCGCGAACATGCTGCCCAGGCTGCGCAAACCCGCCGAGCGGCGCACCGAGGTGCCCGTGCAGCTGATCATCCCGACCCGCGACAAGTTCGTCTCGCCTGACCTGTCCGACGGCATCGAGCGCTGGGTGGGCCGGGTGTGGCGGCGCAGGCTCGTCGCCGGGCACTGGGCGCCCGCCTCGCACCCCGACGCCGTGGCCAGGATGGTCGACGAGTTCGTCGACCACGTCGACGGCAGGCCGATGACCCGCGGTCTGCAGCGCGCCACCGGAGCTGATGACTTCACCCACCGCCTCGTGGTGATCACCGGCGCCGGTCGGGGGATCGGACAGGCCACCGCCCGGGCCTTCGCCGCCAGAGGTGCCGAGGTCGTCGTCGCCGACCTCGACCTCGCCGCCGCCAAGGAGACCGCCGCGTCCATCGGCCCGGCCGCGTACCCGTACCAGGTCGACGTCGCCGACGAGGCCGCGATGCGGGCCTTCGCCGAAGCCGTGGCCGAGGAGCACGGCGTCCCTGACGTCGTGGTCAACAACGCGGGCATCGGCATGGCGGGCGCCTTCCTGGACACCACGACCGACGAATGGCGCCGGGTGCTCGACGTCAACCTGCTCGGCGTCGTGCACGGCTGCCAGGTGTTCGGCGCGCTGATGGCCGAGCACGGCGAGGGCGGCACCATCGTCAACCTGGCCTCGGCCGCCGCCTACACCCCGCACCGCGCCATGTCGGCGTACGCGGCGAGCAAGGCGGCCGTGCTGATGCTGTCCGACTGCGTCCGCGCCGAGCTGGCCGAGCACGGCATCTCCGTGAGCGCGATCTGCCCTGGCATCGTGGCCACCGACATCACCAACACCACCCGGTTCGCGGGCAAGGACGACGTCGAGCAGCAGCGGCTGCGCCAGAAGGCGACCAAGTCCTACGCCCGGCGCGGGTTCGGGCCGGAGCGGGTCGCCACCGAGATCGTCCGCGCGGTCGAGCGCGGCACGGCCGTGGTCCCGGTGACCACCGAGGCCAAGATCGCCCGCCTCGGCGCGCGCTTCGCCCCCGGCCTCATGCGGGCCGCGGCGCGGATGGACGTGGTGCGCTGATGGACGAGAACCTGGTCCTGCACCCGCGCAACGTCCGCTTCGACTGGTCGTCGGTCCCGCTGCACTGGGTGCCCGGCGAGCCGCTGACCACGCACACGATCAACACGCTGCACCTGGTGCTGCCCGAGGGTGAGCGCTGGTTCGTCGAGGTGTTCCGCCAGGCGCTGCCGCTGATCACCGACGACGTGCTGCGCGAGGACGTCGCGGGCTTCATCGGCCAAGAGGCCATGCACGCCGAGGCCCACCAGGGCGCGGCCGACCACCTCGCCGCCCAGGGCCTGGATCCCAAGCCGTTCGTCGCGCAGGTCGAGTGGCTGTTCCAGAAGCTGCTCGGCGACCGCGACCTGACCGGCGACGCCAAGCACCAGTGGCTGCTGGAGCGGCTGTCGGTGATCGCCGCGATCGAGCACTTCACCGCGGTACTCGGCCAGTGGGTCCTCAACACCACGCCGCTGGACGAGGCGGGCGCGGACCCGGTGATGCTGGACCTGCTGCGCTGGCACGGCGCCGAGGAGGTCGAGCACCGCGCGGTCGCCTTCGACCTCTACACCCACCTCGACGGGCGCTACTTCCGCCGCATCCGCACGATGCTCGTCGTCGGCCCGATCCTCGGCTGGTTCTTCATCCGCTCCGCCCGCTGGCTCATGGCCCACGACCCGCTGAAGCCGGGCCCGGCCCGCTGGCGCGACTACCTGCGGGCCTCCCGTCGCGGCCTGCTGCCGCGGCTCAGTCAGCTGCTCCCGGCGCTGTGGCGCTACCTGCCGCGCGGCTACCACCCGCGCGACGAGGGCGACACCGACCAGGCCGTCGCCTACCTGGCGAAGTCCCCGGCGGCGAAGGCGGCCAGCTGATGCACGCCCCCGCGGACCTGTACGGGCGCCCGCACGCCGACCGGCTGATGCGCGCGCTGGTGCCGGTGGTCGCCGGATACCAGCGGCTCAGCAGGCTCAGCGCGCGCAACCAGCCCGCGGTCGCGCCGGTCGGCCGGGACCTGATACTCGACGTCCTGGCGGTCGAGGATGCCGCCGAGGGCGTCGTCGCGCTGCGGCTGGCGGACGTGCAGGGGCGTCCGCTGCCGCGGTGGCGGCCCGGCGGCCACCTCGACGTGATCCTGCCGTCGGGTCGGCGCAGGCAGTACTCGCTGTGCGGCGACCCGATGGACCGGATGACGTACCGGATCGCGGTTCGGCTGGTGTCCGACACGGGCGGCTCGGGGGAGCTGCACGCGTTGACGGCGGGCGGCACGCTCACCGTTCGCGGTCCGCGCAACGCCTTCCCGTTCGTCGACCGCGGCCCGTACCTGTTCGTCGCGGGCGGCATCGGAATCACGCCGATCCTGCCCATGGTGCGCATGGCCGCCCGCCGCGGCGCCGACTGGCGGCTCGTCTACACAGGACGGTCCCGCGCGTCGATGCCGTTCCTCGACGAACTGGCCGCGCTGCCCACGACCGACCGGGTTCGGGTGCTGGCCGCCGAGACGGTGCCGGACATCGCGGACCTGCTGGCCGACGCGCCGAGCGGGGCATCGCTGTACTGCTGCGGACCCACCCCGATGATCGACGCCGTCCGTCGAGAGTGGACTGGACCGCTGCACTTCGAGCGGTTCTCCCCACCGCCGGTGGTCGACGGCAAGCCGTTCGAGCTTCAGCTGGGCGCAGGGGGCCCGGTCGTGCCGGTCGCGGCGGACGAGTCGGCGCTGGAGGCGCTGCGCCGGGCCCGTCCCGGCTCGGCTTACTCGTGCAGGCAAGGGTTTTGTGGAACGTGCCGGGTCGGCGTCCTCGCGGGCGCGGTCGACCACCAAGGGGCGGCGGTCTCCGACGGCTCGATGCTCGTGTGTGTCTCGCGGGCGGTCGACGAGCGCGTCGTCCTGGACGTGTGAGAGGAATCGACATGATCGAGATCAACTACGAGCGCCGCGGCGCCGGCGAGCCCCTGGTGCTGATCCACGGCATCGGCCACCGCTGGCAGGCGTGGACGCCCGTACTCGACCGGCTCGCCGAACACCACGACGTGATCGCCATCGACCTCCCCGGTTTCGGCCGGTCTCCCATGCTGCCGCCCGACCGCCCCTACGACGTGCCCAGCGCGGTCGACGCGCTGATGGAGGTCTTCGACGGCCTTGGCGTGTCGCGGCCGCACCTGGCGGGCAACTCCCTCGGCGGCATGTTGTCGCTGGAGATCGCCGCCCGAGGCGGCGCCCGTTCAGTCACCGCGCTCGCCCCGGCAGGCTTCTGGACCGCACGCGACCGCGCGTGGGCGATCAACATCCTGCGCATGGTCCGCGCGTCCGGCAGCACTCCGCTGCTGCGCAACACGTTGACCGCACGAAAGCCACTGCGCATGCTCGGCGGCAGCATTCTGTTCGGCCGCCCGTCCCAGATCGGCGCGCAGGACATGCTGGGGGACCTGGAATCCATGGTCGCCGCGCCGGGCTTCGACGCCATCGTCGCGGCGGGCGCGGGCAGCTATGTGTATGAGGCGGGCGCCCCGACGGTCCCCGTGACCGTGGCGTGGGGTTCGCGCGACCGGGTCCTGTGGCCCCGCCAGTCCCGCCGGGCCGCTGAGCTGCTGCCCGCCGCGCGGCACGTCGCGCTGCCCGGCTGCGGCCACGTCCCGATGGGCGACGACCCGGCGGCGGTGGCCGGGCTGATCTTGGAGACCTGCGCCGAAGGGGCCCTAGAAAAGGCCGCCTGAGTCTTGAATACTGCGCCCCGTGCGAACTCTGGTGGCGTGGGTATTGGGCCTGGTCGGTGCGGCGGCCGCGGGGTATGGGTTGACGCGGCCCTGGTTCGAGGACCGGGTCGGGACCAGCATCCCGCTGACCGACCTGTTCGGCGGCGTCGAGCGGGAGTCGGCGTCGCTGCTCATGTCGATGGCTGTCCCGGTGGGGATCGGGCTGATCCTTGCGATATTGGGCCTGCTGCGGTCGTCAGTGCTGCTGCGGGTGGGCGCGGGGATCTCGGCTCTGGCGGTGGTCATCTGGGTGCTTCAGGCCAGGCAGGCGGTCGACATCGCCGACCTGCGGTCGGGCGTGTGGAACGTCGCCCTCGGGAGCCTGCTGCTACTGGTGGCCGGCGCCTTGCGCTGACCACCAGAGCGGGGCGCAGGACACTAGATGACGAGCTCGTAGATCCTTGGCGACGTACTGCCGAGGAATCCGCCCGAACCCGTGTAGACGGCCCTGATCAGGTGGAGGCCTACGGTCAGGGTGGAGGTCGTGAACGTCGTGTGCCCGGTGCTGTCGAGGGTGCCCGTGCCGATCAGTGTCGTTCTGTCCATGAACGCGACGACGCCGGTGGGGATGGCCGCACCGGTGCGTGCCACCACCGTGGCGGTGAAGGTGACCGGCTGACCGACCCATGCGGGGTTGGCCGAGGTGGTCAGCGAGGTGGTGGTTCGGACGGGCTGGGAGACAACGGTCGGGCGGGTGATCGTGTCGCTGTCCAGCGTGACCGCGGCGGTGCGGGCGAGCGTCCGGCCGTCCACCACGACGCCAGTCGTGACGGTGATCGATGCGAGGGCCATGACGGTTCCCCGGAGGATGGAATAGGTACCGAGCGTCGCCGAGCTGCCGACCTTCCAGAAGACATTGGCCGACCGCGCGCCGTTGACGAGTTCCACGCTGCTCGCGGATGCGGTGATGAGCGTCGACGCGGCCTTGAAGATGAAGACGGCGTTCGGATCGCCCTGGCCGTCGAGGATCAATGTTCCGGTGATTCCGAACGTGCCCGCGGGGGAGTCGTAAACACCAGGAGTCTTGGTGGTTCCACCGAGTTCCACCGCGACGGTGGCCGTTGTCGGGCGTGCCGCTGCGTCCTCGTAGGCGGCGGCCAAGTCGGTCTTGGCCTGCGACGCGATCGCGTCGGCGATATGGACGGTGCCGTTCACCTGCCCGGGGGGAAACCCGGTCACCGAGGTGCCGGGGCTCAGCCCGAGATCACCGTTGACGGTGGTGGGACCGGTGTTCGTGATCGTCGACCCGGCGAGAACCGCGAAGTCGGCGGCGGTGCCCAACAAGACCGGCGGTGTGGCCGCGCTCGCGCTCGGCGGCCCGACCACCCCGATCAGGACTGTCGTCAACAACGTGAGGATCAAGGTCGCGACCAGTCTGGATCGGACGGCGAGATTGCGGAATTGGAAAGTAGGGCGAGGCGTTTTCATGGAAATCCTTTCGTCACGGTGGATTCCTCGGATATTTCCGGGGAATCCGACGCTACGCGTGACAAACAGGAGTGAGCCCAGAAGTAGCCCGTCCGTGTAAGGGTCGTCGTTTGCTCCCGTCAGGAGCGGATGGCCCGGATGATCCAGGTCGCCGACGCGTAGTGGACGCCATGGCCGGTGTCATGCGCGGTCAGATTGGCGCGCAGGTTGTCGACAGCGCGCCGCCTGCCTTCGTCGTCGAGGCCGTCGAGCATCCAGCCGAGCAAGCCGAGCACGAAACGCTCCGCGCTGTCGGCGTTCTCGCCGAAGTGCATCGCCTCGCTGTGTGGCTCGAGTTGGACGTCGGTGAAGCCCGCGGCACCAAGGATGGCGCGGACCCGGTCGGGGTCCGCGAGCGCGAACGGCCCGGGGGCGTCAGGCGGGGGTGCGGGCATCGTGCGCCCGGCGGATAGTGCCTGCGCGAACGAGAGGAACCACTCGTTGCCCGCCGGAGGCTGCCAGACCAGTTGCACGAGGCGTCCGCCGGGACGCAACGCGCGGCCGATGTTGGTGAACGCGGCGACCGGGTCGGCGAAGAACATCGACCCGGTGCGGCTGATCGCCAGGTCGAACGCCCCGGTTGGGAAGGGGTGGAGCTGGGCGTCGGCCTGGACGAACTCCGCGTTGGGCAGGTCCGCCGCGCGCTGTCGGGCCACTCGGAGCATCGCGGCCGACAGGTCCACGCCAAGGGCTCGGCGGGCCAGCCGGGCGGCGTCGCGAGTGGTCTCGCCGGTGCCGCAGCCGATGTCGAGCACCCGGTCTTCCGCTGTGATGTCGGCCGCGGCGAGGAAGGCCGGGCGATAGCCGCGCACCGCGAGGTCGAACTGGTCGGCGTGCTCGGCCCAGTACGCGCCCTCGTTGCCGTCCCAGGCCCGGGCCTGTGCCGCGTTGGAGGAATGGACCTGAAGGGTGCTGCTCATGGTCACCACCGCCTATACTCCCAAAGGGACTATTTGAGTACATACCTCGGGAGCGGGCATGTCAAGGGATCCGGCGCTCACCACGACCTCCTACGCGATCCTCGGCCTGCTCGCGGTTCGGCCGTGGAGCACCTACGAACTTGCCCGCCAGATGGACCGCGGCCTGGGGCGCTTCTGGCCCCGAGCGCAAAGCAAGATCTATGAGGAGCCGAAGAAACTCGTCCACCACGGCCTGGCCGAAGCGACGAACGAGACGGTCGGGCGCAGGCCGCGCACCGTCTACGCCATCACCGCCGAGGGGCGGCAGGCGATGGCCCGCTGGCTCAGCGAACCTGGCGCGGGGCCGGTGCTGGAGTCCGAGCACCTGCTGAAGGTGTTCTTCGCCGAGTCCGGCACCACCGCCGACACCCTGGCCACCCTGGCCGCGGCCAAAGCCTGGGCCGAGGAACGCAACGTCGACAACGTGGCCGCCGCCCGCGCCTACCTGGCGGGCCAAGCCCCGTTCCAACAACGGGCCGCCCAGACCGGGCTCGTCGGCCGATTCCTCACCGACTACTACCGGCTCGTCGCCGACTGGGCGGACTGGGCCACCGCCGTCGCCCAGCAGTGGCCGGACGACCCGGCGGACGCGCCCGCCGACCCGACCGAGATAGCCGAGACACTTCGCCGGGCGGGCTGGAGGTCCGAAAGCTGACTACTGCGCGGGAGACGTGTTCCGCTGCTGGGGAGTCGGACGCTGCAGCGGTGCCGTTGTGTCGCCCTTGTTGTTGGTCAACGCCGCAGGGGAATCCGGCGTCAGCTCGGCCTCGGCCTCCAGCGGCTCCAACAACGCCGTGCTCTGCGTCAACAAGTCATAGGTCCCGCGCAAACGCCCGGACAGCTGCTCCCGCAACGTCGTCAGCCGTTCCACGTGGCTGGTGGCGATGGCGACGCGCTTGTCGGCCTCATCCGTCGCCTCCTGGACGCGGCGGCGGGCTTCCTCGGTGCTGGCGGCGCGGGCCCGCTCGATCTCCTGGTGGAGCTCGGCGCGCTTGCCGGTCATGTCTTCCTGGAACTGCTGCTCGACGCGCTGGCGCTCGCGTTCGGCCTGCTCGTCGATCTGCTTCTGCTGGGCCTCGGCGGCGGTGGTCATGGCTTCGACCTTGGCCTGGGCGTCAGTCATGATCGACTGGTGCTTGGTGTGGATCTCGTCGTGCTGGCGGTCGAGGTCGCCGAGCAGCTTCTGGTAGCGCTCGCGCAGCAGGCTGGAGGCTTCCTCGGCGGCCGACCAAGCCGTGTCGGCGGCGGCCTGGGCGCGGGTGGTGATCTCCGTCGCCTGGGCCTTGGCCACCTCGATCGAGCGGGCGGCGCGTTCCTGGGCGTTCGGGGCCGACGCGGCCGCGGCGGCGGTGCCGATCTTGTCGAGGCGTTCGGTCAGCGCGGCGATCTCGCGGCGGGCCTGCTCCAGCCTGCCGGACAGGTCGGCGGCGGCCGCGCGCGCGTCGTCGCGTTCGGCGGCCAGGCGCAGCGAGTCGGCTTCGGTCCGCTCGACGAATTCCCGGACCTGGGTGCGGTCGTACCCGTGGCGGGCGACGGCGAAGCGTTCGTGCTGTGCGGCCATGCCGCGCACGCTACCGGTGCTCACCCAAACGGCAACACCACGGCCAGCCGAACAGGTGAATCATCACCCCGGCAGGTCATGGGCGACCGGATGTCTCGGCTCATACAGGCCCACTTTGCCCCCGCCGGGCAGCACGATCGACGTCACCCGACCCCATCCGGCTTCGGTCACGCCGCCTGCGAACGACACGCCCTTGGCGGTCAGCTCGGCCATCGTCGCGTCGAGGCCGTCGCACAGCAGGTACAGCTCGTGGCCGTTCGTCTCGGCCGGGTGGACGCCGACCTCGGCGGGTGGCAGCTTGAAGATCAGCCACCCACCGCCCGCGTCCACATGCGACAAACCGAGCACGTCGCGCAGAAACGCGCGGTCGGCGTCGGCGTCGGCCGAATACAGGATCGCGTGGGTGCCTGTGATCACCAGTGGAATCCTCGCGTCAGCCGGATGAGCGCACCCGCGGCGGCGGTCAGGTTGCGCTCACCCTTGCCGACCTTGATCCCGTCCTTGCCGCCCGCCGCCGTCGAGTCGGGGAAGATCCGGTAGCCCTGGTAGGCCACGGCGTCGACCAGCCCCGGCGCCAGCGAGTACGCCGTGGAGATCAGCTGCCCGCTCGGCGTGCCGATGTGCTTGGGCCGGTTGACCAGCGCGTCCATCACCATGTCCGCGGCCTGTTCCGGCGACTTCGTCGGGAACGCGTCGTAGATCTTGGTCGGGCGGATCATCGGGGTGCGGACCAGCGGCATGTGGATCGTGGTGAAGGTGATCCCCGCGCCGTGGGTCTCGGTGGCGACGATCTTGGAGAAGTAGTCCAGCGCCGCCTTGGACGCCACATACGCCGAGAACCGCGGCGCGATGCCCTGCACTCCGATCGACGACACATTGACGATGTGGCCGAACTTCCGCTCGGTCATGTGCGGCAGCAGGGCCAGGATCAGCCGCACCGCGCCGAAGTAGTTGATCGCCATCGCGCGCTCGTAGTCGTGCATCCGATCGTAGGACAGCCGCACCGCCCGCCGGATCGACCGGCCCGCGTTGTTGACCAGCATGTCCACGCTCGGCTGTTCGGCCAGCATCCGCGACACCGTCTTGGCCACCGACTCGTCGTCGGTCAGGTCGCACGGGTAGACGAACGCGTGCCCGCCCGCCGCCGCGATCTCCGCGCGGACCTCTTCCAGCTCGGCCTCCCGCCGGGCCACCAGCAGCGGCACCCCACCCGCGGCGGCGATCTTGAGCGCGGTCGCCCGGCCGATGCCCGACGACGCGCCGGTGATCACCACTCGGCGGCCGTCGAGCCCACCCCGGTGGCCTTCGCGGCGCGCGCGGAACGGGTCGAGGTGTTCCCGCCAGTAGCGCCACAGCACGTCGGCGTAGTCACCCAGCCGCGGCACCTCCAGGCCACTGCCCGCCAGCGCCTCGCGGGTGGCGGCCGAGTTGAAGCGCGGCTCGAAGGTCAGCGTGGTCAGCAGGACCGGCGGGATTCCCAGCCGGTCGAGCACCGCGTCGCGGGCGATCGACACCCCGGGGACGTTCTCGGCGAACTTGATCAGCCCGACCAGTGGTGTGCTCAGCCGCCGGGGCAGCGCGCCTGTCGCGATCGGGGCGCCCGCGGCCTTGGCGAAGGCGTTGTAGACCTCCTTCGCCGACTGCGGACTCGGGTTGACCAGGTGGAACGCGCGGTCGTCGAGCCCCGGCCGGTTGACCAGATAGGCCATGGCCTTGGCGACGTAGTCGACCGGGACGATGTTGGTGTCGCCGATGTCGGGCACCACCAGCGGCACGTTCGGCACACCGTCCAACCGCGACAGCGCGGCGAAGAAGTAGTACGGGCCGTCGATCTTGTCCATCTCGCCGGTCTGGGAGTGCCCGACGACGATCGCGGGCCGGTAGATCCGCCACGGCACCTTGCTCTGCGTGCGCACCAAGCGTTCGGACTCGAACTTGGTCCGGTGGTAGGCGGTCACGAGCCGCTGCCCGGCGTCGAACATGTCCTCGGTGAACTTGCCGCGGTAGTCGCCCGCGACGGCGACGGACGACACGTGGTGCAGGCAGCCCGCGCTCAGCTCGCCCGCGAGGTCGAGCACGTGGCGAGTGCCATCGACGTTGGCGGTCACGCTGGTCTCGTCGTCGGCGGTGACGTCGTAGAGGGCGGCGAGGTGGACCACGTGGTCGACGCCGGTCAGCTCGGTGAGCTGGCTCGCGGCGATGCCAAGGCCCGGCTGGGAGACGTCGCCGACCACCGTGCGCACCCGGTCGGCCGCGGGCCAGCCACGCGCGGCGCGGTCGAGGCGCTCCCGCGACTGTTCGCGGACCAGCAGCCACACCCGGTCGGTGTCGTCGCGTTCGAGCAGCTCGCGCACGAAGTGCCTGCCGATGAGCCCCGTAGCGCCGGTCACCAGGTAAGTAGCCATGGTTGTCCCTTCGACATGGGTCATCGCTTCATGAGCATGTCACTGTCTGCTGTTGTTGGATTGCGATCCTCGCCGACTCCCGAGGTCAGCGCTGGGAAATTCGTTGCCAGGGCAAATCAGCGCGTCAGCGCGACCGGGCCAGGGACGAAATCCGGGTCGACCTGGTCGGCCAGATCGCGGCCGGAGCGGGAGCTAGCCCACGCGCGGGCGTTGCGCACGTGGAACTCCACGGCCTGGCGCTGGTAGGTCGGCCAGTCCTTCTCGACCCCGTCGACCAGTTGGCGCATCGCGCGCAGGGCGGCGCGGTTCTCCGGCTCCAGCAGCTCGATCGGCCGGACCTGGCCGCGTTCGGCTGCCCGCACGTGCGCGGAGCGGCCGACCCAGGTCAGCAGGTCGTCGCCGACCTCGGCGCGCAGGAAGTCGAGGTCCTCGCCGTCGGACACCTTGTTGCCGACAACCGCGACCCGCACGCCGAAGTCGCGTGCGTAGCCCAGGTACTGGCGGTAGACCCCGACGCTGCGCACGGTCGGCTCACACACCAGGAACGTGACGTCGAAGCGGGTGAACAGGCCGGAGGCGAACGAGTCGGCGCCCGCGGTCATGTCGACCACGGCGTACTCGTCGCCGCCGTCGACCATGTGGTTGAGCATCAGCTCGATGGCGCCGACCTTGGAGTGGTAGCAGGCGACCCCAAGGTCGTCGGCGGCGAACGGGCCCGCGACGGCCAGCGGGACGCCGTCGACCGGCCGGACGAAGTCCAGGTGCACCGGGCTGTCCTCGTCGATCTGGATCAGCCGGGAGCCGCGGCCGGGCGGGGTGGTCTTGACCATGTCCTCGGCGGAGAGGATCCGCGGGTTGTCCCCACGCAGGTAGTCCTTGATCCGCGGCAGGTGCTCGCCGAGGTGGGGCAGCGCCGCGGCCTGCGCGTCGCTCGCGCCGAGGGCCACCGCGAGGTGCTGGTTGATGTCGGCGTCGAGTGCGAGCAGCGCGGGCGCGGGACGCTCGGCGGCGAGGTGGCGGAGGAACAGCGCGGCCAACGTGGTTTTGCCGCTGCCGCCCTTGCCGACGAAGGCGATCTTCACTAGAGGTCTCCTGGCTGGGTGGTGACCGTACTAGTGATATCGGTTTTCATTATCCGCTGCAACCTGTGACAGTTGCCATCACCGGATCGTGGTCAGGCGGGTTGCTCGATCTGCGCGTTCGGCATCTTGCGGAACGTGTCGAGCACGGCGGGGTCCTGCAGCTTCATCCAGTTGATGACCTCGGTGTAGGTCGCGCACGCCGTTTCCGGCTTGGCGCACGTCGAGCCCATGAAGTTCTCCACCGCGGTCATGAACCCGCCGCCGGACCAGGAGTTGAAGTGGTTGCCGACGACCATCGGGGCGCGGTTCCCGGCGAAGGCGGCCTGGTAGAGGCCGTCGTAGGTGTCCTGGGTGATCTTGGCGAACTCCTGCGCGCGGGCGGGCTCGTCCTTGGCCTTGTTCATCAGGAACCAGAAGTTGTAATCCATCATGATCGTCTTGCGGTAGTTCGCGCCCGGCACCCGCACGGTCGGCATCGCGAACTCCCAGACGCCGCTCTGCAGAGTCGGCCAGCCGAGGCCGTCGGTGACCTGGCTGGAGTCGTAGGTCATCTCGCGGGCGGCCAGGGTCGGCATGACGATGTCGAACTGGCCCTCCAGGCACGGGGTCCGGCCGCCCTTGACGGTGCGCGGGTCGACCTTGAGGCCCTTGGCGCGGGCGCCGTCCATGAACTTGAAGAACTGGTCCAGCTCGCTGTTCCACTGCTCGGCGCCCCAGCGGCCGACGCTGGGCTCTGCGCCCTTGCAGAAGTGGCCGTTGTAGTGCGTGCCGATCTCGTGGCCCCGGTCGACGGCCTGGTTCAGGTCGCCGATGAGGTTGGTGACGTCGGTGGGGGAGCCGCCGAAACCGATCGAGGCTTTACCCGGTTTGTGGCCCGGCCCGGTGTATTCGGTGCGGCGGCTGTCGTCGAGCAGGTAAATTCCGGAAAGGAACCCGGAGAAATGCGCGTCGACCCCGTCGGCGAGCTTCATCATCTTCTGCCAGTGTTCGTGGGAACCGGCACCGTCGAACGAGAAGATCACGAATTGCGGCGGTTTCTCGCCCGGCTTGAGCTTGCGCATCCAGGGCGGCGGCGCGACGTCGGTGTGCGGCACGGCCTGCGGCGAAGGGGTTCCTGCCAGCGCGTTCGGGGTTCCGCCCGGGCCCTGGGTGCCGATGACCACGAGGACGACGAATGTCGCCATGAGCGCGACACCGAGTGTCAGGATCTCCCAGCGCCTGCGCCTGTTCATTTGACTCCCCACCCTGTCGCCGCGGTTTCTTCCTCCCGAACTGACAGACGTGCACCCGCGAACGCGGTTGCTCCCACGGTAAATACCCGGTGCGCCTTTTTTGGCCAGCGACACGGAGCCTGGTTGGACTTTCGACGGCCCGCAATCCTTCGGTGGGGCGACGTCGATCGTCGGTTCGGTGACCAGAACGTGTCGAACCGGACTCGGGTGACCCACAGTCGAGGGAATCGGCCACGCCGATGGAGGCGGGGCGACTACCCTGGGCCAGCCTCGGTGGGTTCGACCCCATGGCCGGGCCGCTCTGGGTAAAGTAGCTTTTACCCAGCCGGGAACCGGTCGGCCAGGTCGATCGTTGAACCCCGTGAAGGCGCCATTCAGGCCCAGGAGGATCAAGGTGCGTTCTACGAGCAACCCCGCGTTCCGTAACCTGCCGGTCGGCGGGTACGGGCCGAACGCGGGCTACCAGCCCCAGGCCCAGGGCTACCCGGGCCAGCCCGGCTACGGCGGCTACGAAGCGCCGCCAGTGGCTGGCGACCGACCGATGACGGTCGACGACGTTGTGACCAAGACCGCGATGACCCTGGGCCTTGCCCTGGTCGTCGGCATCATCACGGCCATCGCCGTGCTCGCCGAAGTGGTCAGCCCGTGGCCGCTGGTCATCGGCGGCATGATCGTCGGACTGGTCCTGTCGCTGGTCGTCATCTTCAAGAAGACCCCGAACCCGGCCCTGGTGCTGGCCTACTCGGCCGCTGAGGGCGTGTTCCTCGGCGCCATCACCGGCGTTTTCGAGTACCTCGTCCCGGGCATCGCCATCCAGGCCATCATGGGCACCGCCCTGGTGTTCATCACGATGCTGGTGGTCTACAAGACCGGCGCCGTGAAGGTCACCCCGAAGCTCACCAAGTGGATCATCGGCGCCACCTGTGCCGCCGCCGGTCTGATGCTGATCAACCTGATGTTCTCGCTCTTCGGTGTCGACACCGGCATCCGGGGCAACGGCCCGCTGGCGATCGGTATCAGCCTGCTGTTCATCGGTATCGCGGCGTTCAACTTCCTGCTCGACTTCGACATGGCCGACCAGATGATCCGGTCGGGCACGCCGTCGAAGTGGGCGTGGTACGTGGCGTTCGGTCTGATGACGACGCTGGTCTGGCTGTACCTGGAGATGCTGCGCCTGCTGTACGCGCTCAACTCCGACTGATCTCGGCTTGTGCTTGAAGGGCGCCCGGTCTTCGGACCGGGCGCCCTTCTGTCTGTCACACTGGTTGACATGAACGAACAGCGGACGCTCACGGCCGCGGTGCACCAGGAGGAAGACTGGTACATCGCGCAGTGTCTGGAGATCGACGTGGCCAGCCAGGGCCAGTCGATCGAGGAGGCGCTTGGCAATCTCCGCGAAGCCGTGGCGCTCTACTTGGCCGAGGCGGTCGACCCCGAGGTGACCTCGACCCCGCTGGTCACGTCGTTCCAGGTTCCTGGAACGGCCGCGTGAGCCCTGCGCTCTCGGACCTCCCGGTCCGGAAGGTCATCCGCGTCCTGGAATCGCTTGGCTTCGAGCACGTACGAACCAAAGGCAGCCACACCGTTTATCGGCATCCCGACAGCCGCACTGTCATCGTGCCGATGCACGGCACGGTGAAGCGCGGGACGCTTTCGTCCGTCGTCCGCCAGGCCGGGCTCACCTCTGCCGAGTTCTTGACCCTGCTTTGAGCAGAGTTCGGCCCTTGCCCGCTGATGGCGGGCAAGGGCCGAATGTTGTTGCTGTTAGCTCAGGCGCTCCAGGACCATGGCCATGCCCTGGCCGCCGCCCACGCACATGGTTTCCAGGCCGAACTGCTTGTCGTGCCACTGCAGTGAGTTGATCAGCGTGGTCGCAATGCGGGCGCCGGTCATGCCGAAGGGGTGGCCGACGGCGATGGCGCCGCCGTTGATGTTCAGCTTGTCCTCGTCGACGCCCAGGTCGCGGGCCGACGGGAGGACCTGCGCGGCGAAGGCCTCGTTGATCTCGACCAGGTCGATGTCGCCGATGGTCAGGCCCGCGCGGGTGAGGGCCTGCTTCGAGGCCTCGACCGGGCCGAGGCCCATGATCTCGGGGGACAGGCCGGAGACGCCCGTGGACACGATGCGGGCCAGCGGGGTCAGGCCGAGCTGCTTGGCCTTGGTGTCCGACATGATCACCAGGGCCGCGGCGCCGTCGTTGAGCGGGCAGCAGTTGCCTGCCGTGATCCTGCCGTCGGAGCGGAAGACCGGCTTCAGCGTCGCGGTCTTCTCGTAGGTGATGCCCGGGCGGGGGCCGTCGTCGGTGTCGACGACGCGGCCGTCGGGCAGGGTGACCGGGGTGATCTCGCGGGCCCAGAAGCCGTCCTTGATGGCCTGCTCGGCCAGGTTCTGCGACCGGACGCCGAAGTGGTCCATGTCCTCGCGGGTGACGCCCTTGAGCAGGGCGAGGTTCTCCGCGGTCTGGCCCATCGAGATGTAGGCGTCCGGCACGATCCCGGTCGAGCGCGGGTCCACCCACTCGCTCGCGCCGGTCTCGGCGACGGTCTTCGTGCGGGTCTCGGCTTCCTCGAAGATCGGGTTGTGCGTGTCCGGCCACGAGTCGGAGCTGCCCTTGACGAACCGGGACACCGTCTCCACGCCCGCCGAGATGAACACGTCGCCCTCGCCCGCCTTGATCGCGTGCAGGGCCATACGGGTCGTCTGCAGCGAGGACGCGCAGTAGCGGGTCACCGTGCAGCCGGGCAGGTGGTCGTAGCCGAGCAGAACCGACACGATCCGGCCCATGTTGTTGCCCTGCTCGCCGCCCGGCAGGCCGCAACCCAGCATCAGGTCGTCGATGTCGGTCGGGTCGAGCGCGGGCACCTTGTCCAGGGCGGCGCGGATCATCTGCGCGGTGAGGTCGTCCGGGCGGATGTCGACCAGCGACCCCTTTCCGGCGCGCCCGATCGGGGATCGGACAGCGGAGACGATGACAGCCTCTGGCATGGCGGACTCCATTCGCGATGTCGCAGGTACAGGCCGGAGGTTACTACCGAGTAACCCACGGCGCCGCAGCTGAGCCGCGATGTGAGCGCCGTCGCTCAGCCGCTCTTCGCACCTTCCCACAGACCCGCCGCCGCGCACAGCGGGGCGAGCGTCACATCGGCGGCCAGCGCGTAGCCGTCGCCGTTGGGGTGGAAGCGGTCCGGGCTGAACAACTCGTCCGGCCGCTCCAGGAACTGTGGGCTCAGCAGCGCGGCCAGCGGCACCGCGGTCGCGGTGGTCTTGGCCAGCTCACGGGTCTGCGCGCGGGCCAGCGCCAGGCTCCAGCGCTGGGCGACGGTGCGCAGCGGCTGCGGGATCGGCCGGATCGCACCGAGGTCCGGGCAGGTGCCGACGACGACGCCGGTGCCCGCCTCGGTCAGCCGACGCACCTGGTTGGCCAGCAGCGCCGCCGACGTGCCGATTCGCATCTTCGCCGTGACGTCGTTGCCGCCGATCAGCACCAGCGCCACGTCCGGCGGGAACTCCAGCGCCGCGCGGACCTGTCCGACCAGGTCCGTCGTGCGTGACCCGCTCACCGCGTAGGTGACCAGCCGCACCGGCCTGCCCGACATCTTCGCGAGCCCCTTGGCCAGCACGACCCCCGGCAGCCGGTCGGCCGACTCCGCGCCGAGGCCCGCGGCGCTGGAGTCGCCGAACATGGCGAAGGTCAGCACGTCGGTCGTCGACAGGGCCAGTGGGCCGGAGCCGTCCGGCCGGTAGACCCCGTCGGCGTTGAACGGCAGATCCCTTGGCACGCCGATGATCGAGCGCGCCTGCCGGGACTGGGTGTTGAGCAGGGTGTAGGCGGCCCCGGACAGCCCGCCGACCGATCCGGCCGCCACCGCGGCCACACGCAGAGCGCGAATCCCGACCATCGCCGCCTCCCCTCCGAGGTCCATACAAGACGTATCGCTTAACCCTTTGGTTCCTTACGCATCAGGAGACGGCAACCTGACGTTCGGATACCTGTGGGCGGATAGGGTGACCCGGAAGGTTCTGTGAATGAGACCCATCGAAGGAGCCCCGGTGCAGTACGTCGACCACATCATCGATCTCGTCGGTGACACGCCGTTGGTCAAGCTGAACTCGCTCGCGCAGGGCCTGGCCCCGACCGTGCTGGCGAAGGTCGAGTACTTCAACCCGGGCGGCAGCGTGAAGGACCGCATCGCCCTGCGCATGGTCGAGGCGGCCGAGAAGTCCGGCGCGCTGCAGCCTGGCGGCACGATCGTCGAGCCCACCTCCGGCAACACCGGCGTCGGCCTTGCCATGGTCGCCCAGCGTCGCGGCTACAAGTGCGTGTTCGTGTGCCCCGACAAGGTCAGCGAGGACAAGCGCAACGTCCTCAAGGCCTACGGCGCCGAGGTCGTGGTCTGCCCGACCGCCGTCGCGCCCGAGCACCCCGACTCGTACTACAACGTCTCCGACCGGCTGGTCCGCGAGATCGACGGCGCATGGAAGCCCGACCAGTACTCCAACCCCGAGAACCCGCTGAGCCACTACTACTCCACCGGCCCGGAGCTGTGGCGCCAGACCGAGGGCAAGATCACCCACTTCGTCGCGGGCGTCGGCACCGGCGGCACCATCTCGGGCACCGGCCGCTACCTCAAGGAGATCTCCGAGGGCCGCGTGCAGGTCATCGGCGCCGACCCGGAGGGCTCGGTCTACTCCGGCGGCACCGGCCGCCCGTACCTGGTCGAGGGCGTCGGCGAGGACTTCTGGCCGACCACCTACGACCGTGAGGTCGCCGACGAGATCATCGCCGTCTCCGACGCCGAGTCCTTCGACATCACCCGCAGGCTCGCCCGTGAAGAGGGCCTGCTGGTCGGCGGCTCGTGCGGCATGGCCGCGGCCGCCGCGCTGCGCCTCGCCTCGCGCCTCGGCCCGGACGACGTGGTCGTCGTGCTGCTGCCCGACGGCGGCCGCGGCTACCTGTCGAAGGTCTTCAACGACTCGTGGATGGCCCAGTACGGATTCCTGCCGCCCGAGCACTCCGGCGCCACCGTCGGCGACGTGCTGCGCCGCAAGAGCGCGTCCGGCGTCGGCGTGCCGGACTTCATCCACGCCCACCCGAGCGAGACCGTCGCCGACGCGGTGGCCGTCCTGCGCGAGTTCGGCGTCAGCCAGATGCCCGTGGTCAACGCGGAGCCGCCGGTCATGGCCGCCGAGGTCGTCGGCGCGGTCAACGAGCGCGACCTGCTCGACGCGCTGTTCACCGGCAAGGCCGCGCTGGCCGACCGGGTCGACCAGCACATGTCCCCGCCGCTGCCCACCATCGGCGCGGGCGAGCAGGTCAGCGTCGCGATGGGCGCGCTTTCGGCCGCCGACGGCGCTCTGGTGCTTATTGACGGCAAGCCCGCAGGGGTTGTGACCAGGCAGGACCTCCTCGGATTCCTGGCGGGCCGGTAATGCCTTCGGCGTGGTTGTCGGCGCAACCCCACGGTGGTGTCGCTGATCCGATAGCGTTACCCGCGATGCAAGCTGACATTCCAGGTCAAAAGGGGTGGGATACCCGATGAGTGCTCCCCAGCCGCCGAACGAGCCGTGGCAGCAGGGCGGTCCGCCCCAGCAGTGGCCCGGCCAGGACCAGGGCCAGCCTGGCTACCCGGCACCCGAGCAGCCCTACACCGCGGGCGGTGACAACACCGGCGCCGACGGCGTCGAACGAACCCAGGCCATCCGCCCCGGCCAGCCCCTCCCGGGCGCCGAGGATGACGGCAGCGACCGCACCCAGGTCGTGCGCCCAGGCCAGACGCCGCCCGGCGCCCCCGGCCAGGGCGAGGCGACCCAGATGGTGCCGCCCGGCTCCGTCCCGCAGAACCCGCCCTACGCGCCCCCCGGCGCACCGCAGTCGCCGCCCGGCGGCTTCGGCCAGCCACAGCAGCCCTACGGCCAGCCTGGCTTCCAGCAGCAGCCCGGTGGTTTCGGCGGCCCGCCGCAGGGTGGCTTCGGCC
>DATLIA010000055.1:0-12130 GCA_035540215.1 Actinokineospora sp.
CGGTGCCGGATTCCTGCTGCAGCAGCAACTGGGTGTTACGGGCGATGCGGGCGGAGAAGTCCGTCGGCAATGCGATCGCTTCGTCGAGTGCGTTGGTGTGCAAGGACTGAGTGTGGCCCTGGGTGGCGGCCATCGCCTCCACACAGGTCCGCGTCACGTTGTTGAAGACGTCCTGCGCGGTCAGCGACCAGCCGGAGGTCTGCGAATGGGTGCGCAGGGACAGCGACTTGGAGTTCTGCGGGTCGAACTGCTTCACCAGCTTCGCCCACAGCAGCCGTGCCGCGCGCAGCTTGGCGACCTCCATGAAGAAGTTCATGCCGATCGCCCAGAAGAACGACAGCCGCGGCGCGAACCGGTCGACGTCGAGGCCCGCGTTCATGCCGGAGCGGATGTACTCGACGCCGTCGGCGAGGGTGTACGCGAGTTCGAGGTCGGCGGTCGCTCCGGCTTCCTGCATGTGGTAGCCGGAGATGGAGATCGAGTTGTACTTCGGCATGTGCTGCGACGTGTACGCGAAGATGTCGGAGATGATCCGCATCGACGGCCGCGGCGGGTAGATGTAGGTGTTGCGGACCATGAACTCTTTGAGGATGTCGTTCTGGATGGTCCCGGCGAGCGCCTCGGGCGCCACACCCTGTTCCTCAGCGGCCACAACGTAAAGCGCGAGTACGGGAAGCACGGCGCCGTTCATCGTCATGGACACGCTCATCTTGTCCAGCGGGATGCCGTCGAAGAGCTGGCGCATGTCGTAGATGGAGTCGATGGCGACACCGGCCATGCCGACGTCACCGGCCACCCGCGGGTGGTCGGAGTCGTAGCCGCGGTGGGTGGCCAGGTCGAAGGCGACCGACAGTCCTTTTTGGCCTGCCGCGAGGTTGCGGCGGTAGAAGGCGTTGGACTCCTCGGCGGTGGAGAATCCCGCGTACTGGCGGATGGTCCACGGCTGGTTGACGTACATCGTCGGGTACGGGCCGCGCAGGTACGGCGCGATTCCCGGGTAGGTGCCGAGGAAGTCCAGGCCGGCGAGGTCGTCGGCGGTGTAGACCGGCTTGATGCTGATGCCTTCGGGGGTGTCCCAGGCCAGCGCGTCGGCGCCCTTGCCGGTGGCGGCGTGTACGGCGGCCTGCCAGTCAGCGGCGGTGCCGACACTGGGCGTACCAAGGTCGACAGAGGAGAAATCGGGGATGCTGATACGGCCACCTCGCACGCTCGGTGACGCTGATCGCGATGAGCCCTGTGTCGATGATTCGCTCGCAAGCTCGCTCATGCGGTGACTCCCAACGTCTCCATGATGTCGCTCAGGACAGCGAGCGCGTCGCACCCGACGAAGACGTTTCCGTCCACTCCGGACAGTTCAGCGCGACCGGCGAGCAGGACCTTCGCGGCCTGGCCCAGTTGTTCGACGGCGGCCGGCCCGTCGGCGGCGTAGGACTTGTCAGAGCCGCAGAGACACGCGACGGCGGCACCGCTGGCGGCGAACTCCTCCGGCGGACCGGCGACGGTCTCGATGCCGCCCGCCTGGAACAGGTTGGCCGCGAAGGTCGCGCGGCCGGTGTGCGCGGCGACCGGACCCAGGGTGGCCAGGAAGATCCGCGGCCGGGAGCCGGTCTCGGCGAGCACGCGGTCGGAGCGGTCGCGCAGCTCCTCGTAGGCCTCGGCGTAGCGCACCGCGGGCAGTCCGCCGGTCGGCGCGGCGGGCTCGGGTTCGCGGGTGATCGGCTTCTCGGCGAGATTGGGGAACTCGCTGACGCCGGTCAACGCGTCCGTGCGGGTCGCGAGGTTCGCCGACCGGGCCTCCCAGGTAGCGGCGAGGCGGTCGCTGATCACCCCGGTGTCGAGCGCGGCGACGACGCCGCCCGCGCGCTCGATCTCGGTGAACCAGTCCCAAGCCGACCGCGCGAGGTCGTCGGTGAGGCGCTCGACGAACCACGAGCCGCCCGCCGGGTCGATCACACCGGCCAGTTTGGACTCTTCGAGCAGGACGGACTGGGTGTTGCGCGCGACGCGCCTGGCGAACCCGTCCGGCAGGCCGAGCGCGGCGTCGAAGGGGAGCACGGTGACCGCGTCCGCGCCGCCGACACCGGCGCCGAAGCAGGCCAGCGTGGTGCGCAGCATGTTCACCCAGGGGTCGCGCCTGGTCATCATCGCGGGCGAGGTGACCGCGTGCTGGCGCTGCGGCGCGGCGAACCCGCTGACCTCCGCGACCCGCGCCCACAGCCTGCGCGCGGCGCGGAACTTGGCGATGGTCAGGAACTGGTCGGCGGTCGCGGCGTAGCGGAACTCCAGCTGGGCGGCGGCGGCCTCGACGGTCAGTCCGGCCGCGGTGAGTGCCCGCAGGTAGGCCACGCCCCCGGCGATGGACGCGCCGAGTTCCTCCGCGTCGGACCCGCCTGCCTGGTGGTAGGGCAGGCCGTCGACCACGATCGACCGCAGCGCGGGGTACTCGGCGGCGCGCAGGGCGAGCGCGGCGGCGCCGTCGAGGTCGGCTCCACCCGCGGTGCGGGCGTGCAGGCCGATCGGGTCGGCGCCGAGGTTGCCCTTCACCTCACCGGCCGGGATGCCCTTGTCGGCGTGGATCCGCAGCAGTTCCTCGCCCGCCGCGCGGAAGTCGGCCCCCGCGTCGAGGGTGACCGGGGCGAGGTCGAGGTAGACGTCCTGCAGGACGTGGGCGAGCGCGTCGACCGGGATCCCCGCCAGCCAGAGCGAGGTGACCCCGTTCTCCAGATCGGCGAGCACCGCCTTTCGGCTGGTCTCCGGATCCGGGTCGGTGTGGCGCTGGCGGACATCCCACCCGGTGGCCACGGCCCCCTGGGCGGTGCCGCCGCGCACGTAGGGCGGCAGACCGGGGTATCCGGCGGCGGGGGCGGTGTCGGCGGCGGTGTAGAGCGGCTGCAGGACGACGCCGTCGTAGGTGGTGGTGGCCAGCAGGGACTCGACGGGCCCGTCGAGGTCCTCTGGCACCGCACCCGACTTGCGCAGCACGCCTGCCACGAGTTCGCGCCACTGCTCCCGCCCGGCGTCGGGGAACTCGCCCGCCAGGACCAGCTCGTGCGCGGAGGGGGATGTCATGCCCAGAAATGCTACGGAAACCACGCCTCAACACCAGGCGAGGGCGTTGTGAGGCTAATCGCCATTCACACACTTGCGCCCGGACCTGGGCGGCAGGCCGCGCACCGCCCACGTGACGATGACCGCAGCGGCGCCGGAGCGGCCCGCGCGGCGGGCAACTGGGCTAATGCGTTCATCGAATTGCGCTTCGACCTGGGCCTGCGGCATTCGCGGAGATGCGTGGGCCACGACAGGAGCCCACTATTGGGCTTCCCTCACTCTCGGGCCGCGACTTCAACGTCAGGCCCGATTCCACCAAATCTTGGAGTGGCCATGCCAGCTGCGCAGGAATCGCCGGAATCCGACGGGACCGCCGAATTATACGACTTGTCCAATATCATTCTCTGTGAGGTGTGGGACGAGAACTTCCACCACGGCTACTGGCTCTCCGACGACGACGAGAGCAGCAACCGGGTCGCCACCGACCGGCTGACCGACCTGCTCATCGCCAAGTCCGGGCTCGACGCGGGCGGCCGGGTGCTCGACGTCGGCTGCGGCATCGGCCTGTCCGCGTTCCGCCTCGCCGACGCGACCCCGGCCCACGTCGTCGGCATCTCCAACAACCAGGCGCAGATCGACGAGGCCAACCGCCGGGCGGCGGCCAAGGGCCTCGCCGACCGGGTCGGCTTCGAGTTCGCCGACGTGCTCGCCCTTCCGTACCCCGACGACAGCTTCGACGTGGCGTGGGTGTTCGAGTCGCTGATGCACATGGACCGGGTGCGCACGCTCAAGGAGCTCGGCCGGGTCCTGCGGCCGGGCGGCCGGGTGGTGATCACCGACCAGCTGCAGACCGCGCGGGCGAGCGACGCAGACCAGGCGGTGATCGACGACCTGATGCGCACGATGCAGGCGAGCACGCTGCTGTTCGCCGACGGCTACCAGGCGATGCTGGCCACGACCGGGCTCGAACTCGTCGAGTTCCTCGACATCAGCCGGAACACCAAGAAGACGCCGCGACGGGTGATCGACGGCACCAACGCGAAATTCGACGAATTGGTCGAGCGATTCGGCGAAAGCGTCATCCCAATGCTGGAAATGTTCCGCGACCCGACCGGCCTCATGCCGGAAATCGGCTATCTGTTGGCCGTCGTCCGCAAATCGGACTAGCGATTCCGGCCGGTCGAGAATTCCCGGCAGCTGATTCCCGCCATCCCGCCGAGGGGCGGCGCCGCGCCGCCGCCCTGTGGATGAGATGTGGACAACTCGCCGCGCCTTCACCACGCCACCACGGGCGCGTCGGCGACAATGGGCCAATGTCCACCCCGGATGCGACGCAGCGCCTGGTCGGCGGCCGATACCGGCTGCGGACCGTGCTCGGCCAGGGGTCCATGGGCACGGTCTGGGTCGCCTACGACGAACACCTGCACCGCCCGGTCGCGGTCAAGCAGGTCCGCCTCGACCCCGGCATTCCCCAGCGGGAGGCCGACGAACTGCGGGAACGCACCTTGCGCGAGGCCAGGGCCATCGCCGCGGTGTCGCACCCGAACGTGATCACGCTGCACGACGTGGTCCGCGAGGACGGCGAGCCGTTCGTGGTCATGGAGTTCCTGCCCGCCGCGAGCCTGGCGCAGGTGCTGCGGGCCAACGGGCCGCTCGACCCGACCCAGGCCGCCGTGGTCGGCGCCGCGATCGCCGCGGGTCTGCAGGCCGCGCACGACGCGGGAATCACCCACCGCGACGTCAAGCCGGGCAACGTGCTGGTCACCTCGGACGGGCGGGTCAAGCTGACCGACTTCGGCATCGCCCGCAACGTCGCCGAACGCACGCTCACCAGGACCGGGACCATGCTCGGCTCGCCTGCTTACATCTCCCCCGAGGTCGCCTCCGGTGCGGAGGTGTCGCCGGACGCCGATCTGTGGGGGCTCGGCGCCACCCTCTACGCCGCCGTCGAGGGCCACGCGCCGTTCGACCCGGAGGGCGAGGTCCTCGACATCGTCTCCGAGGTCGTGCACGGCGAGATCCCCGAGCCGACCGTCGACGGGCCGCTGCGCGAAGTGATCATGGCGCTGATGGTGCGCGACCCGGCCGCGCGGATGCCGCTGCGGACGGTCCGGGAGCGGCTGCACGAGCTGCAGCCAGGGCCGGGCACGGCCGTGTTCGCCGACCTGCGCACCGACCTGCCGCCCGCGCCGGACGCGACCGTGGCCGAGACGACCGACCCCGCCGCGCACCCGACCGCGCCGGTCCCCGTCGACAAGGTGTCCTCCGCGAGTGCGCCGCTGGCTCTGGCACCCGGCCCGCTGCCGTTCATCGGGACGGAAACACCCCGCGCGCGATCGACGTGGCTCGTCGTGGGCGCGACAGTGGCCGCGGTGCTGCTGTTCGCGGGCGCGGCGGTCGGCGGGTTCGCGCTGACGAGGTACGTCGGCGGGCAGCCGGTCGGCCCGCGGTCGCACGCCCAGACGTCCCAGGCCTCCGCACCCGTCCGCGACGTCGAGATCCGCACGGCGGACGCGTCGACCCTGGCCGGTGAGCAGGGCGGCGGCTTCTCGCTGCCCGTGCCGAGCGACTGGGTCAAGTTCGTCGAACAGCGCACGACCAAGACGCTGCCCAACAGCACCCGGATTCATTGGGTGGCGCCGGACGGCACGTCGGAACTGGTCGTGGAGCGGTTCCCGGCGTTCTATCCGAAGCACACGGTGGAGGAGTACTTGACCGTCCTGTCCGAACGCGCACCTGGATACCGACAGGTCGGGACCACACCGGTCGGCGGGTCGACCGACCCGGAACCGGGCGTGCAGGTGACCTATCGGACGGTCGACGTCGCCGACGACGCGCCCGGCAGTCCCGCGACCAGCGACGTCAACCGCGCCACGTTCGCCAACCTGCTGCCGATGGGCACCGACCTGTGGGTGGTCAGCCTGACGGTGCCCATCGAGCAGGAGGACTCCGGCAAGCGCGGGCTGTTCACCCGCACCGTCCCGGAGTTCCGCGCGACCAGTTGAGGAACGGCGGGTTGAACGCGCGCCTGCCCGCGAAGGCCCCGGTTACACCGGGTCCGCGACGCCCGCCAGACCTTCGGACTCGACAACACCCGGCGGGTACCGACGACCGGACTCCGCCGCCTGCGCGAGTCGCCGCAGGGCACTGAGGGCCGAACCGCCGAGGACCGTGCCGACGACCACGCTCTCCAGCATCTGATCGACCTCCGCCGCCCCCTCCACATAATCCAGATCCACCGCCGCGATCAGCTCGCACGCCTTCGCGTACCGCGGAATCCCGTCGATGATCCGCTCGTGCCCCACCTCCCGGGCCGCCGTGTACACCGCCGCGAGTGACGACGCCGACGGATGATCGGTCCCGCAGTCCCACCCCAGCTCCCCCAGCAACTCCCCGACCTCCGCGAGCGCCGACGGGTCCACCTCCGCGGGCTCGTCCACCAGCGCCTTCGACACCGCGCCCATCAGCTCGTCCAGGTTGTCCCGCGGCGAGTCGACCGTCGCCAGCACCTCCCGGACCGCCGCGACGGAGAGGCCGCCTATGTCGATCATGGCGCGGACGAGGCGGAGCCTGCGGACGTGGCCCTCGTCGTACTGCGCCTGGTTCGGGCTCGTGCGCTCGCCCGGCGGGAGCATGCCTTCCCGCAGGTAGAACTTGATCGTCGGCACGGCGACGCCACTGCGCCTGCTCAGTTCCGCGATGCGCACACCAAACCTCCTCTTGCCTTCCGGCCCCACCGGATGGATAGTAGCCCTATCGGATAGTGGAGAGTGACACTATCCATTCACCAAGGGGTACCCGTGGACGCCCGTATCGCCAAAGCCATCCAGTGGCACCGCCCGCTGATGCTCTTCTCCCTCGCCATGGTCGGCGTCGCCGCCGTCTCCTTACTCGGCCTCGTCGTGGACGACCGGATGCTGGTCGACGCGCCGATCTGGCTCAAGCCGTTCAAATTCGCGGTCTCGTTCATCCTCTACAGCGTCACCTGGGCCTGGCTGATGTCCATGCATCCGCGCCGTCCCCGCTGGCTGCACCACACCGGATCGGTCCTGGTCGCCGCCGGGGTGGTCGAGATGGTGATCATCTCCGGACAGGCCCTGCGCGGCAAACGCAGCCACTTCAACGTCGAGACCGGCTTCGACAGCATCCTCTTCAGCGTCATGGGCCTGACGGTCGTCATCCTGTGGGTGGCCACCCTGGTCGCGTCGATCTCCCTGGCCCGAACCCGCTACGCACCCCGATCCCTGACGGTGGCGATCAACCTCGGCATGGCGACCTCACTGGCGGGCATGCTCGTCGGCGCGGTGATGTCGAGTCAGCAGACCGGGATCGACGGGACCGCGGGCGCGCACTCGATCGGCGCGGCGGACGGCGGGCCGATCATGCCGATCACCGGCTGGAGCACGGTCGCGGGCGACCTGCGGGTCGGCCACTTCGTCGGCCTCCACGCCGTGCAGGCACTGCCGCTCATCGCGCTGCTGGTCACCGTTCTGGCGACCCGCTACGCGATCCTGGCCGACGAACGCGTCCGGACCCGCCTCGCCTGGACCGCCGGTGGTGTCTACATCGGACTCTTCGTCCTCGTGACCTGGCAGGCGTTCCGCGGTCAGCCGCTGATCCAGCCCGACGCGCTGACCCTGCTCGCCTTCGCCGCGATCGTCGCGGGCGGACTCGCCGGGATCGCGTGGGCGCGCGCCGCGCACACCGAGGTCCGTGAGACGGTGGCGGCGTGACGTCACTGCTGTTCGACTTCGCCTTCTGGGTCACCGTCCCGTTCTGGGGCCTGATGATCTTCGCCCCGCGCTGGTCGTGGACGCACCGAATCGTGTCGTCGCCGTGGATCGTCCTGCCCACACTGGTCATCTGGGCGATCTTGGCCGTGCCGCTGTTCCCCGAACTCTGGTCGGCGGTGACACAGCCGACACTGGCGAAGTTCCAGGCGTTCGCCCAGGACGACGGCGCGGTGGCTTTGATCTGGGCGCAGATCATCGCGTGGGACCTGTTCATCGGCCGGTGGATGTATCTGGAGTCGCGCAGGCTCGACCTGCACCCGCTGATCATGGGACCCCTGCTGGTGTTCACCATCCTGTTGTCCCCGATCGGGTTGCCCGTGTTCCTCGCGCTGCGGGCCCGCTCGCGCGCGTAGGCTCGCCCGGGTGACCGCTATCGACATCGAGACCGACCCCACCGCCGTCGCCCAGCAGGCGGCGCAAGCGCTTGCCGACCGCACCGGGGTCGACCAGCACGACATCGCGCTCGTCCTCGGCTCCGGCTGGAAGCCCGCCGCCGACGCCCTCGGCGACCTCGTCGCCGAGGTGCCGATGGCGGACCTGCCGGGCTTCCTCGCCCCGACCGTCACCGGCCACGGCGGCACGATCCGCTCCGTCCGGGTCGGGGACAGGCACGCGCTGATCGTGCTGGGCCGCACGCACCTTTACGAGGGCCACCCGATCGCCAGGGTCGTCCACAACGTGCGGACCGCGGCGGCGGCGGGGGTGCGCTCGATCGTGCTGACCAACGCCGCCGGGTGCATGGTCGACGGCGCCAGGGTCGGCCAGCCGATCATGATCAGCGACCACCTCAACCTGACCGCGCGGTCGCCGCTGGTCGGCGCCGACTTCGTCGACCTGACCGACCTGTACTCGCCGCGGCTGCGGGCGATCGCCAAGGAGATCGACCCGTCGCTGACCGAGGCCGTGTACGCGGGCCTGCCCGGTCCGCACTTCGAGACCCCGGCCGAGATCCGCATGCTGCGGGTCATGGGCGCGGGCCTGGTCGGCATGTCGACCGTCCTGGAGGCCATCGCCGCGCGCGCCGCGGGCGTCGAGGTGTTCGGGCTGTCGCTGGTCACGAATCTGGCGGCGGGCATCACCGGTGACCCGCTCAACCACGAAGAGGTCCTGGAGGCGGGCCGGGTCGCGGCGAGCTCGATGGGCACGCTGCTGCGCGAGCTGGTCCTGCGCTCGTGAGCAGGCTGACCTCGCAGCTGCGCGACCAGGCCTTCCGCTGGATCGCCGACGACCCCGACCCGGAGACCAAGCTCGAATTGCAGAAGGTCGTCGCCGCGGCGATGGGCGGCGACCCGGCCGCGGTTGACGAGGTCGCCGACCGGATGGCGGGCACGCTGGAGTTCGGCACGGCGGGTCTGCGCGGCCCGGTTCGCGCGGGCTCCAATGGGATGAACCGCGCGGTGGTCATCCGGACCACCGCCGGTCTCGCCGCGTGGCTGACCGCCCAGGGGCACGCGGGCGGCATCGTCGTCGTCGGCCGCGACGCCCGACGGGGCTCCGAGGCGTTCCACGCTGATGTCGCCGGAGTGCTCGCGGCGGCCGGGTTCGACGTGCGGGTGCTGCCGCAGCCACTGCCGACGCCGGTACTGGCCTTCGCGACGCGCGCGCTGAACGCCGTCGCGGGCGTGCAGATCACCGCGTCGCACAACCCGCCCGCCGACAACGGCTACAAGCTCTATGTCGACGCGGGCGCGCAGATCGTGCCGCCCGCCGACCGCCAGATCGAGGCCGCGGTCACCGCGAGCCTGCCCGCCGTCTCGGTTCCCCGCTCGGACACCTGGACCCGCCTCGGCGACGAGGTGCTCCAGCGCTACCTCGCCCATGTGGCGACGCTGCCGCACGGCACGGCCCGCGAACTCCGCGTCGCGGCGACCGCGCTGCACGGCGTCGGCGCGGGCCCGCTCGCGCTTGCGCTCAACCAGGCCGGGTTCGTCGACGTGCGGATGGTCGCCGAGCAGGCCCAGCCCGACGCCGACTTCCCGACCGTGCCGTTCCCCAACCCGGAGGAGCCGGGCGCGACGGATCTGTTGCTGGCCAAGGCCGCCGACGTCGAAGCCGACATCGCCATCGCGCTCGACCCGGACGCGGACCGCTGCGCCGTCGGCGTGCGCGAGGCGGACGGCACCTGGCGGATGCTGCTCGGCGACGAGACCGGCGCGCTGCTCGGTCAGCACATTCTGTCCACTTTGGATCGCGTTGCGCACCCGGATGCCTTGGTGGCCAACACGATCGTCTCGTCGTCGCTGCTGAAGTCGATCGCGGAGGCGGCCGGGGTCCGCTATGACGCCACGCTGACCGGCTTCAAGTGGCTGGTCCGCGCGGGCGACGGCAAGGGAACCGGACTGGTCTACGCCTACGAGGAAGCCCTCGGCCACTGCGTCGACCCAGATTCCGTGCGCGACAAGGACGGCATCTCCGCGGCCGTCCTGATCTGCGACCTGGCCGCCACCCTCCGCGCCGCGGGCCGCACCTTGCTCGACGCGCTCGACGACCTCGCCGTGGGCCACGGGCTGCACCTGACCAGGCAGGTTTCCTTGCGTGTCACCGATCTGGCCAGGATCAGCGCCCTGATGTCGGGACTGCGCGTCGATCCGCCCGCCGAGTTGGCGGGGGTGCCGGTGACCAGCGAGGACCTGCTGCCGAAGGCCGATGTCCTGCGCTTCACCGGGGACGGCGTGCGGGTCATCGTTCGTCCATCTGGGACAGAGCCGAAGATCAAGGCGTATCTGGAGATCGTGGAGCCGGTCACCTCGCGCGAGTCGCTGCCCGACGTCCACGCGAAGGCGTCCGGCAGCCTCGACGCCTTGGCCGACGAGGTCGCCGGACTGCTCCGCTGACCCGACCGGGAGGTCAAAACCCTTGCCCAGGTTGCTAATCGTTCACCACACGCCGTCACCCGCGCTGCAGGCGATGTTCGAGGCCGTGGTGTCCGGCGCGAGCGATCCAGAGCTGGCGGGCGTCGACGTGGTCCGCGAGCCCGCGCTCGGCGCCACCGCGGCCGACGTGCTGGCCGCCGACGGGGTCGTGCTGGGCACCCCGGCCAACATCGGCTACATGTCGGGCGCCCTCAAGCACTTCTTCGACACGGTCTACTACCCGTGCCTCGACGCGGGCCGCGGCACGCCGTTCGGGTTCTACGTGCATGGCAACGAGGGCACCGAAGGGGCGGTCGCGAGCGTTCGGGCGGTGACGAAGGGGATGGGCTGGTCGGCCGCGGCCGAGCCGGTCGTAGTGCTTGGCCGGCCGACGAAGGCGGACCTGGAACGCTGTTGGGAACTGGGCGCGACCGTGGCCGCCGGGCTGTTGTAGATCACGCTGCGAACCAAATGAACTACTTTCCGCAATTATCGCACCGATCCGGAAACAGAAGCGTTGCTCCGAGCGATGGCGCAATCGTGCCGATATTCGCCCATTCGGAGGTAACCCCCATGGCTGGTCGTACGCGTTCCAGGGCGATAACGGTCCTGACCTGCGCGGCGGTAGTCGCCGCCGTTACGTCGACCCCCGCGTCCGCGGCGAACCCGATCACCTTCGCCCCGCGGGTCGACTACTCCACCGGCAACCACCCCGAGGCAGTGATCGACGCCGATCTCAACGGTGACGGAAGACCCGACCTGATCACCGCGGACCGCTACCAGTGGGAACTGACGGTCCTGCTCGGCACGGGCGGCGGCGCGTTCGGCTCCCGGATCGCGGTGAACCCCGGCGAGGAGCCGACTGGGCTCGCCGCCGCGGACTTCGACCGTGACGGCAAGGCCGACCTGGCGGTGACGATCGCGGGCAACGTCGCGATCCTGCGCGGCCACGGCGACGGCACGTTCGACCCGTCGATCAAGCACCCGGTCAGCGGCGGCGCCGAGGGCATCGCCGCGGGCGACCTCAACGGCGACGCCAAGGCCGATGTGGTCATCAGCAGGCCCGACGGCGTGACGGTCCTACTCGGCGCGGGCGACGGCACCCTGGGTGCCCCGACCGACTACGCGGCGGGCGGCTACTCGCGCGGCGTGGTCCTGGCCGACCTCGACTCCGACACCAAGCCCGACATCGCCACCGCGGGCTTCTCCAACGGCACCGTGTCCGTCCTGCACGGCAACGGAAACGGCACGTTCGCCGCGGCCACCCAGTTCGCCGCGGGCGCCAACCCGATCGACATCGCCGCAGGCGACTTCAACGGCGACGGCAAGACCGACCTGACCACCGCCAACTACGGCGACGGCACCAGCGCGGTCCTGCTCGGCGCGGGCAACGGCACCTTCGCCGCGGCCACCGCCCAGGCCGTCGGCCCGAACCCG
>DATLIA010000056.1:0-26875 GCA_035540215.1 Actinokineospora sp.
GTATGGGGTGGAGGACCGGGCGGTCCTCCACCCCATTCGGATAAACCGTCCGCCCACCCAGCCGAACCTCCAACGCCCCAGCGAAAGCCGCCTCCACCCGCCCCGCGTTCGGGCTCGGATGCGCCGACGCGTCACGCTGCCAGGCGGTCCAGGCGCCTCGGCGGTCGCCGCCGACGACAGGGGCTCCTACGACTGTGAGGGCCGCGGAAAGCCGGGCGGGGATGAGGTTGACCAGGTCGTCGAGGCGGGCGGACGCCCAGCCGAAGCGGCGGTAGCGCGGCGAGCGGTGGCCGACCATCGCGTCCATTGTGTTGATCGCGCGGTAGCCGAGCAGGCCGGGGACGCCCGCGACGGCACCCCAGAACAGGGGGGCCACGACGGCGTCCGATGTGTTCTCGGCCACGGATTCCACGGTGGCTCGGGCCATCGCCGGGCCGTCAAGGGTCGACGGGTCGCGGCCGCACAGGTGGGGGATGCGCGCGCGGGCGTCCTCGATGGCGCCCTCGTCCAGGTGACGGCCGATGAGCGCGCCCTCGGTCGCGAGGGAGCGGCCGCCCAGGACCGCCCAGGTCGCCAGCGCGGTGCCCAGTACTGGCGCGCGACGCTCGATGGCGACCCCGAGCGCGACGGCTCCACCAGCCAGGACGGCCGTGTAGACGGCTCCGGGGACGCGGTGGTCCCGATACACGACCTTCTCCAGCCGACCGGCCAGCGTGCCGAAGCCCGCGACCGGGTGGAAGCGGCGCGGGTCGCCGACGACGGCGTCGGCGGCCACGCCAAGCAGCAGTCCGATAGCCCGGCCCGACCCCACACGACCTCCCGAACAATCCCCCTGGAGAGGGAACCGTATCGCCCCGACGTGGCCAGGCTGCGCGGGTGTCGGCCGCTTTGGCTATCGTGGCCCGCCGTGGACGATGGAACCGACGCTGAGACATCAGGTCTGCGCAGGCTCCAGCTCTACGCCTATCTGCAGCCGCGCGAGCACCACCGCACCTACCTGGCGATCATGCGCCTTTTCACCTCGACGCTCCTGGCCGACCTGTCGGCTGGTGAGGTGTCCTCGGCGCTGGCCGCGGCCGAGCGCGACGGGCGCATCGACATCGGCGAGTCGCACATCGACGTGGTGATTCCTCGCCTGCGCCAGCTCGTCGACTGGGGCAACCTGGTGCACGGCCGCCGGGAGACGATCGCGGCGAGCATCGCGGAGTTCCAGCAGGGCAGCATGCGCTACCAGGTCAGCAAGCTGGCCGTGCGCGTGCAGCGCGATGTCGACGAACTCCTCCGCGTGCCGGAGGGCGCCCGGGAGGTGTCCCGCGAGCTGCTGCCCGCCATCGAGCGCGGCCTGGTCCACCTCGGCGAGACCCTGGCCACCGCGTCCGCGCGCACGCAGCAGGACCCCGGCTCGCTGGCCGCCCGCCGCGCGCGGGTGCTGCTGGCTGAGCGGGTCACGACGCTGTTCCTGCAGCACGCGGAGCTGGCCGCGACCGTCCGCGACTTCTACGCCTACCTCGGCCAGATCCTCACCCGCCACCACCTGGCCCCCGAGGAGATCTCCGGGTTCCGGAACCTACTGGTCGAGTACATCCAGGTCGTCGTCGAAGACGTCCTGCGGCACACCCCGACGATCGCGGCGACCCTGTCGACGCTGACCGGCGCCCGCCGTGAACTGGTCGGGCTGCTGCGCCCGGCCGAGCAGTTGGGCACCGCCGTCGAGCGCACGCGGGGCCGCCGCGAGGCCGACTGGCAGGAGCTGACCGACTGGTTCGCCGACCGCCCCGGCAACCCCAGCCAGGTCACCGCGCTGCGTGAGGCCACCACCCGGGCCATCGGCGCCCTGCTGGCCACGGTCCGCCGCGCGACCACCGGCGGCGGCCTGCTGCCCAGCCGCCGCGCCGAGCTGATCCAGCTCGCGGGCTGGTTCGACGCGGCGAGCCCGGACGAGGCGCACGCGATCTACGCCGCCGCCTTCGGCCTGCACAGCGCCCGGAATCTATTTCCGTCGCCGGAGCACGACGGGGACGACGAGCACACCCGCTGGGCCGACGGGCCCGCGATCGACGTGTCGGTCAGCGTCCGCGGGCGCGGCGACCGGGGTGCGCGCGGGCGGACGTCGCGGATCATGGACGACCCGATCACCGAGCAGGGGCTGCTGGCCCAGGCCCGCGCCGCCGACGAGCGGCGCGAGGCCGCCTCCGCCGAACTGGCCGCCGCGTCGGGCGACCTGGAGAACGTGACCCTCTCCGGGCAGGCCCTCGGCGCGCTGTGTGAGCTGCTGACGCTGGCCATGGCCCAACGCGAGGGCGCGGCCGACCCGGGCGCGGCCACCGACCAGGTGCGCGGCCTGACCCTGACACTGACCCCGCAGACCGGTCACACCACGCACGTGCGCAGCTCAGCGGGCACGCTGACCCTTCGCGACACCGTCCTGGGCATCGAGCGGGCGCAGGTGCGCGGTGCGCGCTGACACCCGTGACCCGCTGGCCGGGCTCTCCGACATCGACGCGGCCAACGTGGCCCGCTGCGCCAAGGTCCTGCTGCGGCACCCACTGCTGCGGCCCGGCGGCCCGGACGGCGACCTGCTTCCGCTGGTCTACCGCTATCGGACCGCGCTGCAGGAGATGTTCGCCGCGCTGCTCGGCTACCGGCTCGTGGTCGAGCGCCGCTTCGCCCGCCTCTACAAGTCCGGCCCCGGCGCCGACCCGACCCGCGGCGAGCCCGGTCTGTCGCCGCGCGCCTACGCCTACGTCTGCCTGACGATGGCCGCGCTGACCGGCGTCGGCAGGCAGGTCCTGCTGTCGCGGCTGGTCGCCGACGTGCGCGGCGCCGCGGGCGAGGCCGGGATCAGCGTGGTCGACGACATCGCCGACCGGCGCGCGCTCACCGCCGCGCTGCGCCACCTGATCGGCCTCGGCGTGATCACCGAGACCGACGGCTCCGTGGCCGGGCTGATCGGCGAGGCCCCGGCCGAGGCACTCATCACCATCCACACCGACCTCCTGGGCCAGCTCCTCGCCGGTCCGCTGGCCGAGGCCACCTCCGCCGACGAGTTGGTCACCATCGCCGCCTCCCCCGGCAGGCTCGGCGTCGAGCATGCCGTGCGGCGCAGGCTGGTGGAGAACCCGGTGACCCTGCACGCCGACCTGCCCGCCGACGAGGCCGACTGGCTGCTGCGCAGGCAGCGCCGCGAGTCGGTCGTGCTGGAGCGCTGCTTCGGCCTGATCACCGAGACCCGCGCCGAGGGCGTGGCCGTCACCGACCCGGAGGAATACCTGACCGACGTGGTCTTCCCGGCCACCGGCACCGTCGCCCGCATCGCCCTGCTCGCGCTTCCGGAACTGCTCGACGGTGACCCCGAGCCCGCCGAGAGCAGGCCGGACGGCCGAACCCCGGTCTCGGCCGAACGCCTGCGGGAGGTGTGTGCGAACCTGGTCGAGGACTATCCGGCCGCGTGGTCGCGCCAAGCCACCGAGGACGTTGGCACCCTGGTGCGCGCGGTCGCCGACCTGCTGGTCCGGCTCAGCCTCGCCATCCCCGATGCCGACGGCTGGCTGATCAGCCCCGCCGCGCACCGCTGGCTGCCGCGGCCCGACGACACACCGGCCAGAGGCCAGGCCGAGCCCGTCACCACCGCCCCCGAGCCGGGGTGGTCGCTGTTCGACGAGGAAGGGGAACCGTGAGCGCGCCGGATGATCCACAGGTGGGCCGCTGGCGGCTGCACCGGGGCGGCATCGTCAACATCTGGCAGTACCGCGAGCAGACCTTCGACTTCTCCGGCGGCCGCGCGATCTTCCAGGGCACCAACGGCTCCGGCAAGTCCCGCACGCTGGAGCTGCTGCTCCCGCTGTGCCTCGACGGCGACCTGCGCTACCTCGGCTCCAAGGGCGCGGGCACGGTCTCGATCCGCCGCCTCATGCTCGACGACTACGACGGCGGCCCCAACCGCATCGGCTACGCCTGGATCGAGCTGCACCGCACAGTCGACATCACGACCGGCGGCAGCGTCGATTCCACAGATGAATACCTGACCTGCGGCATCGGCGTGAAGGCGTCGGCGACGTCGCAGCAGATCAGCGACTCGTGGCGGTTCGTCACCCCGTCCCGCGTCGGCACGCACTTCCAGCTCGCCTCCGCCGACCGGGTCCCGCTGGGCCCGGCCGCGCTGCGCGACGTGCTCGGCGCCGACCGGATGTACGACGAGGCCGCGTTCCGCGCGAAGGTCGCCGAGACGGTCTACGGCGTGCCCGGCGGCCGCTACGGCGACCTGCTGCACCTGCAGCGCACCCTGCGCAACCCCGACATCGGCCTGAAGGTGCAGGACGGGCAGCTCGAACAGATCCTTTCCGACGCGCTGCCGCCGCTGGACGTCGGCGTGGTCGAGCAGCTGGCCACCTCGTTCGAGGACCTGGAGTCGATCCGGGAGAACATCGGCAGGCTCAGCGCCGCCGACGAGGCCATGTCGGCGTTCCTGTCCGGCTACTCGGGTTACGCGCTCAACGCACTGCACGCCGCGGGCGGCAGGGCCGCCGCCGCCGGGTCCACTTTGGACAAGGCGCACGCGGAGATCCGCACGCTGCAAGGACGTCTGACCGCCGACGGCGGCAGGCACGCCGAGTCCGAGGAGAAGGTCCGGTCCCTGGAGGAACGCGACGCCGAGCTGGAGAACAGCATCGACTCGCTCAAGTCGCTGCCCGCCTACCAGGGCCTGCGAGACCTGCAGGACCGCGAGCGGCTCGTCGAGCGCACCCGCGAGGCCGCGGGCGCGGCGCTCGACAACGCAGCCACCCAGCGCAACACCGCCGACCGCGCGGTCGAGACCGTGCTGACCGTCCTGCGCAGGCTCGGCGGCGACCTCGACGACGCAGGCGAACTCGCCCAGTCCACTGTGGACGGCCTGGTGGCCGCGGGCCTGGACCCCGCGCTGTGTCCGACCATCCCCGCCGCGCCGAAGCCGGTGCACCGCGCGACCGCCGACAAGGTGCGGGCCAAGCCCGACCCGGAGGCCGAGCCGCTGGAGATCCAGCGCCGGACCCCGCCGGAGGTGGCCCCGGACGAACTGGAGTCGGCGATCACCGCCGCCGCCGAGCGGATCGCCGACGTCGGGTCGGTACTGGCCCAGCGCGGCGCACTGGCAATGGCGCTGCACGAACGCTCCCGCAAGCTCGACGCCGACCGGGCCGACCTCGACCGGCTGCACCTCAAGGCCCGCGAGGCGCAGATCGAGGCGACCGAGGCGGCGGGCAGGCGCAACGAGGCCAAGCAGCGCTTCGGCGTCGCGGCCGAGGTGTGGTGTGAGCAAACGCTTGCGTGGACGCTGGCCGGGCCGTTCGCCGAGGAGCACGCGCCCCGCCCACCCGCGATCCCGCACGCGACGGACGTGCAGCGGACGCCGGACGCGACCCGCCAGGCCAGGGACACGACCCGGCAGTGGGCCGCGCCGCACCTGTCCGCGCTGCGCCAGCAGGTCGTCGGCGCGCGGCAGTCCGTCGACGACCTCGTCGGCCGGATCAAGGACACCGAGACCCGGCTGATCGGCCTGCGCAAGGGCGTCGACGCCGCTCCCCCGTACGCCGGGGTCGAGCGCGACCCGTCGACCGGCGCGCCGTTCTACCGCCTGGTCGACTTCACCGACGGAAAAGCGGACGCGGGCTTGGAAGCCGCGTTGCAGGCATGCGGGTTGCTCGACGCGTGGGTCGCCGCCGACGGCTCGGTCGACGCCGCGCTCGCCGACGTGTTGGCCGCCGGTGACGGCTCGGCCGACCGACCGCTGTCGACGGTGCTCAAGCCCGCCGTCGAGGACAGCCCGGTGCCCGCGTCGGTCGTGGCCGCGCTGCTGGAATCGGTGTCCTACGAAGGTGATCACGCCGGGCTGACCGTGTGGTCGTCCGGCCGGTGGCGCGCGGGCGTCCTGCACGGCGCGATGTCCAAAGTGGACGCTGAGTTCGTCGGCGCGGGCGCGCGGGAGGCGGCGCGAAAGCGGTCGATCGCCGAGCTGGCCGCCGCACTGGAGACGATGCACGCGCAGCTCGCCGACGCCGAGATCGAGCTGCGGCAGCGGACCCAGGCCGTGCAGGTGTGGGACAGCCACCTCGACGCCTTCCCCGACGACCGCGAGCTGATCGCGACCAGGGTCAGCGCCACCGAGTCCGAGCGGCAGGCCGCCGAGACCGCGTCGAAGGCCGAGACCCGCCGTGCCGAACACCAGGCCGCCGACGGCCGACTCAAGGCGATGGCGACCGAACTCGCACAGGACGCGGGCGCGGCGGACCTGAGCCCGGACACCGAGGTCTTGCGGCAGGCCCAGCGCGCGGCGAACCAGGCCAGGACCGCGGCCGAGAGCTTGCGGGACGCACTGGCCAAGCGCTGCGTCAGCACTGTCCGCGACCTGGTCGAGGCGTTGCACGACCACAACGCCGCCGTGGACGACCGGACCACCGCCGAGGCCGTCGCCGACGAGAAGTGCGTTGCGTTCCACCGCGACGCGGCGGCGCTGGCCGAGCTGACCTCGGCGATCGGCGGCGAGGCCGAGGGTGTCGCCCGCCAGCTCACCGACCTGGAGCGGCAGCGCAAGGCCGCGCGGGAGGAACTGCCCGCCGCGCGCCGCACCGCGACCGAGCTGTCGAACCAGGTCGTCAAGACACAGACGCTGCTCGACACCCGCGAGTCCGAGCTTGACGGCAAGCGCGCGTCAGCGGCTTCGGCGGCCAACGCGTTCAACGAGGCGCTGGCCGCACCCGGCGTATGGCCCGCGGCGGTCGAGGCCGACCGGCCCGCGGATGACGATGAGGCCTATGCGTTGCTGGAAAGCGCTGTGGCGCAAGCCAAGCGGCTGCCGAGCGAGGAGAACGTCCTCACCAAGCTGCAATCGCTCCAGGCGTCTTTGGCGGGCACACACAACGTCCTGCCCGAACGGCACGCGGGAATCCTGACCGTGGTGGTGTCGGCGGAAGAGGGTCCGGCGCCGGTCGCGGTCGCGGCCCGCAACGTCGCCAACCGGCTCGCAGAACGGCGCGGGTTCCTCACCGAGCAGTACCAAGGGATCTTCGCGCTGCACCTGGTCCGCGAGCTGGCCGAGCGGCTGTCGAGCCAGATCGCGGTGGCCGAGGACCTGACCCGGCGGATGAACGATGTGCTCGACACGGCCCGTTCCAGCCAGGGCGTGCACGTCCAGCTCGACTGGGAGCCCGCCGCGTGGCTTGACGAGTCCACTGTGGAGGCTCTCAAGCTGTTGCGGCTGCCGTTCGCGCAGCGCACCGAGGAGCAGGACACCCGGCTGCAGCAGGTGTTCACCGAGCGGATCGAATCCGAGCGCGACACCGCGTCCGGCGGCTACACCGAGATCCTGGCGCGCGCGCTGGACTACCGGTCCTGGTTCGCCTTCACCGTGCGGGTGCGCGACAGCGGCCCCGACGGCAAGCCGCGTTCGCGCAGGCTGCGCCAGCTGTCCTCCGGCGAGACCCGCCTGATCTCCTACGTGACGCTGTTCGCCGCGGCGGCGGCGTTCTACGGCGCGATCAGCGCGGGCGTGGCGGCGGCGTCGCGGATGGCGCCGCTGCGCTTGGTGCTGCTGGACGAGGCCTTCGAGCGGCTCGACGACCCGACGATCGCCCGGATGCTCGGGCTGCTGGTCGACCTGGACATGGACTGGGTGATCACCTGGCCCAGCGGCTGGGGTGTGTCCGACAAGATCCCGCGCATGCACATCTACGACGTGCTGCGCCCCAAGTCCGGCCACGGTGTCGCGTGCACGCACACGACGTGGGACGGCGCGGGCCTGGACCGGGACGACCCGTGACCCTTGAGCTGTTCGGCCGCCCGGAGTACGAGGTGCTCTGGCGCCAAGCCCGCACGGCGGTGGCGCGCGGCCAGGTCAAACTGGGCTACAAGCCACCGGACCAGATCGCGGCGGCGGCGGTGTCCGCGCTGATCGGCCGCCCGCTGACCGCGGGTGTCGGCACCACGATCCCGGTCGCCGATCTCGACGCGGCACTGCGGGCAGGCGAGTTCCACGTCGGGCTCGACGAGGTCCTGGCCGCGGTGCACGGCGCCCCGGCCGAGTTCAGCGCGGTCCAGCCGTCGGTCGACGCGTCGCGCCGCGAGTGGGTGACCGAGATCCTGGCCGACGCCCTGTCGTCGGCGGGCCTGATCGACCGGCCGTGGGCGACGGTGTGGATCGACCACGTGCGCCGGTACGCCAAGATCCCGCCCGAGCGGCTGCACGGGCCCGCGCACCAGGCCGCCGCCATCCTGGCCACGCTGACCCTGGACCCCCGCACCCCGCCTGCCGAGTGGGTCTCCCGCACCACCCTGGCGAGCCGCCACGGCGCGGGCCCGCGTGGGCTCGACCGGGGGCGGAAGCTCGCGGGCCTGGTCCTGCGGGCCGCCGCGCTGGCGCACGGGCTCGACTACCCGCGCGGCGCCCACGAGGAGCGCACGCTGTGGGAGCGCTGCGGTGTCGCGCCGGACGCGGTGTCGGCCTCGGTGCTGTGCCTGAACCTGCCCGACGGACTACGTCATGTGACGCTGCGGGACCTGCCGCTCGATCGGGTGGCCAAGAACGGCACAGTCTGGGTGTGCGAGAGCCCCAGGGTGATCGAAGCGGCGTTCGAGGCCGGGGTCCGTCAGCCGATGGTGTGTCTGTCCGGGTACCTGAACCCGGTCGCCCGCCAGCTGCTCGCCCACCTCGGCCCGGCGGTGCGCGTACACGCCGACTTCGACCGGACCGGACTGCTGCTCGTGCGCCAGGTGCTGGACCTGACCGGCGGCACGCCGTGGCGGATGTCCGGCGACGACTACCGGTCGGCCCTGGAGCAGGCGCGGGCCGAGGACATCGACCTGCCGCCGCTCGGTCCCGATCCCGGAGCCGCGCCGTGGGACCCGTCGCTGGTCGAAGCCCTGCGCGCGGGGTGGGCGGTCGATGAGGAAATGACGCTTGAATCCCTTTTGGACGATTTAACCCAGTTGTGAGTGAGTACTCACTCACTTAGACTCGTCGGCGTGACCCCCCAGCCGGGTCGGCGCCGCGCGGCGCCGATGAGTGCCGACGACCGCCGCAAGGCGATCGTCGGCGCTGTGGTGCCGCTGCTCATCGAGCACGGCGCGACGGTCACCACCAAGCAGATAGCCGAGGCGGCGGGCATCGCCGAGGGCACCATCTTCCGGGTCTTCCCCGACAAGTGCGCCCTGATGCTGGCCGCGGCGGCCGAGACCATCGACCCGGAGGACCGCGCGCGGTCCTTCGCGGCGGCCATCGACGGGGTCGACGACCTGCCGGAGAAGGTCCGGCGGATCGTCACGCACCTGCTCGAACGCATCGAGCGGACCATGGCGGTGATGATGGCGGTGCGCGGGTTCATGCTGAGCCAGCGCGACGGGCCGCCGACGGACGGCAAGCCGCCGTTCATCCACGACGCGTACAAGGCGCTCGACGGAGCGCTCACCAAGATGTTCGAGGCACACCGGGACGAGCTGTCCGTGCCACCGGCCACCGCCGCGATCTCCTTGCGGTGCCTGGTGTTCGGCGCCCGCCATCCCGTGCTCGACCTCGCCGAGCTGTCAGCCGACGAGATCGCCGGTGTGCTGCTTCGGGGGATCTCTCAGGAGGGGTAATGCTCGTCAAAGTACTCAAGGAGTACCTGGCCCGCTATCGGGTCTGGCTCTGGTACGTCGTGGCGCTGCAGCTGGTGGGGACGATGGCGTCGCTGTACCTGCCGAGCCTCAACGCCGACATCATCGACAGCGGCGTCGCCCGCGGCGACACCGGCTACATCGTGCGCACCGGCGGCTGGATGCTGCTGGTGTCGCTCATCCAGATCCTGTGCTCCGTGGTCGCGGTCTACTTCGGCGCCCGGACCGCGATGGGCTTCGGCCGCGACCTGCGGGCCGGGGTGTTCCACCGGGTCGGCTCGTTCTCCTCGCGCGAGGTGTCGAAGTTCGGCGCGCCGTCGCTGATCACCCGGGTCACCAACGACGTCCAGCAGATCCAGATGCTGGTGATGATGACGACCACGATGATGGTCGCCGCGCCGATCATGATGGTCGGCGGCGTGATCATGGCGCTGCAAGAGGACGTCGCGCTGTCCTGGCTGCTCGTGGTGTCCGTGCCGATCCTGTTCATCGGCCTCGGTTTCATCATCCGGCGGATGGTGCCGGGCTTCCAGGTGATGCAGACCCGCATCGACGACGTCAACCGGGTGCTGCGCGAGCAGATCACCGGCATCCGGGTGGTCCGCGCGTTCGTCCGGGAGCCGTTCGAGACCGAGCGGTTCGGCAAGGCGAACGCCGAGCTGACCGCGGTGTCGACGCGGACCGGCCGCTACTTGGCCGCGATGTTCCCGTTCATCATGCTCGTGCTGAACCTGTCGGTGATCGGCGTGATGTGGTTCGGCGGGCACCGGGTGGATGAGGGCCTGATGGAGGTCGGGTCTCTCACCGCGTTCATCGCCTACGTCATGCAGATCCTGATGGCGGTCATGATGGCCACCTTCATGCTGATGATGATCCCCCGCGCGGTGGTCTCGGCCGAGCGGATCCGCGAGGTGCTCGACACCGACTCGTCGGTCGCGCCGCCGGTCGACCCGGTGACGTCGGCGAACGCGCGCGGCGAGATCGACTTCGACGGGGTGTCCTTCGCCTACCCCGGCGCCGACGACCCGGTCCTGTGCGACGTGACGTTCTCGGCGCGGCCCGGCCAGACCACGGCGATCATCGGGTCGACCGGCTCCGGCAAGACGACGCTGCTCAACCTGATCCCCCGGCTGTTCGACGCCACCGGCGGCGCGGTCCGGGTGGGCGGCGCCGACGTGCGACGGCTCGACCAGGACCTGCTGTGGAGCAAGATCGGGATCGTGCCGCAGAAGACCTACCTGTTCACCGGCACCATCGCGACGAACCTGCGCTACGGCAAGCCCGACGCGACCGACGAGGAGCTGTGGGCGGCGCTGACCATCGCCCAGGCGCGGGACTTCGTGTCCGCGCTGGCCGAAGGCCTGGACGCGCCGATCGCGCAGGGCGGGACGAACCTGTCCGGCGGGCAGCGGCAGCGGATCGCCATCGCCCGCGCGCTCGTGCGAAAACCGGAGATCTACCTGTTCGACGACTCGTTCTCGGCGCTGGACGTGGCCACCGACGCCCGGCTGCGGGCGGCGCTTCGGCCGACCACCCGCGACGCCACGGTGATCATCGTGGCCCAGCGGGTGTCGACCGTGCTCGACGCCGACCAGGTGGTGGTGCTGGAGGACGGCCGGATCGTCGGTCTGGGCGGTCACGCGGAGCTGTTGGAGACCTGCCCGACGTACCAGGAGATCGTCGCGTCGCAGCTGAGCGCGGAGGAGGTGGCATGACCAGCACCATGAAGGTGACCGAGCGGGTCCAGGGTCAGGGCTTCGGCGGCGGCCGCATGTTCGGCGGCGGGATGGTCGGCCAGAAGTCGATGACGTTCGGGCCGTCGGCCAAGCGGCTCTTCGCCCGGCTGGCCCCGGAACGCACCAAGGTCTGGGCGGTGCTCGCGCTGGCCGTGGCGAGCGTCGGGCTGATGTCGGTCGTGCCGAAGATCCTCGGCGAGGCCACGAATCTGATCTTCGAGGGCCTGTTCGGCAAGAACCTGAGCCCGGATGTCACCAAGGCCCAGGTCATCGAGCAGTTCCGCGCGTCGGGCAACGACCGCCTCGCCGACATGCTCACCGCGATGAACGTCGTGCCCGGCCAGGGCGTCGACTTCGGCGCGGTGGGTGTCATCCTGCTGTGGCTGGTCGGCCTGGCACTCGCGTCGGCCGGGCTGGGCCTGCTGCAGGGCCTGCTGCTCAACGGGGTCGTACAGCGCACGATGCAGCGGATGCGCGGTGAGGTCGAGGACAAGATCCACCGCCTGCCGCTGTCGTACTTCGACCGCCAGCCGCGCGGCGAGCTGTTGAGCCGGGTCACCAACGACATCGACAACGTCTCCCAGGTTCTTCAGCAGACGATGAGCCAGCTGCTGTCGTCACTGCTCACGGTGATCTTCACGGTGGGGATGATGTTCTGGATCAGCCCGACCTTGGCGCTGATAGCGATCGTCAGCATTCCGCTGACCGTCATGGTCACCGGCGCGATCATGAAGCGCTCCCAGAAGCAGTTCATCGCTCAGTGGCGGGCTACGGGCGCGCTGAACGCCCACGTCGAGGAGTCATTCACCGGGCACGCGCTGACCAAGGTCTTCGGCCGCCAGAAGGAGGTCGAGGAGGCTTTCGAGAAGCAGAACGAGACCCTGTTCAAGGCCGGTTTCGGCGCGCAGTTCGCCAGCGGCCTGATCATGCCGACGATGATGTTCCTGGGGAACATCACCTACGTCGTGATCGCCGTCCTCGGCGGCCTGCGGGTCGCCTCGGGCACGATGACGCTGGGCGACGTGCAGGCGTTCATCCAGTACTCGCGGCAGTTCACCCAGCCGCTGACCCAGGTCGCCTCGATGATGAACCTGCTCCAGAGCGGTGTCGCGTCGGCCGAGCGGGTCTTCGAGCTGCTGGACGCTCCCGAGGAGCCGGTGGAACTCTCATCGGCCGCCGCCGAGGTCACCCGTGGCCGGGTGGAGTTCTCGGACGTGAGCTTCCGGTACGAAGAGGACACGCCGCTGATCACGGACCTGTCGCTGGTGGCCGAGCCCGGCCAGACGGTCGCGATCGTCGGCCCGACCGGCGCGGGCAAGACGACGCTGGTCAACCTGGTCATGCGCTTCTACGACCTGGACGGCGGCACGATCACCCTGGACGGGGTGGACGTGGCGTCGATGCCCCGGCAGGTGCTGCGCGACCAGATCGGGATGGTCCTGCAGGACACGTGGCTCTTCCACGGGACGATCCGGGACAACATCGCGTATGGGCGGCCGACTGCTTCTGAGGACGAGATCCTGGAAGCGGCCAAGGCGACGTTCGTCGACCGGTTCGTGCACTCGCTGCCGGACGGGTACGACACGGTGATCGACGAAGAGGGCTCGAACATCAGCGCGGGTGAGAAGCAGCTGATCACGATCGCCCGGGCGTTCCTGTCGGATCCGGCCCTGCTGATCCTGGACGAGGCGACGTCCTCTGTGGACACCCGGACGGAGCTGCTGGTCCAGCACGCGATGGCGGCGTTGCGGTCGGACCGGACGTCATTCGTGATCGCGCACCGGCTGTCGACGATTCGGGACGCCGACCTGATCCTGGTGATGGACTCGGGGCGGATCGTGGAACAGGGCACCCACACGTCACTGCTGGCGACGGGCGGCGCTTACGCGGCGCTGTACCAGGCCCAGTTCGCCGGGGCGATCGTGGAGGAACCCGTGGCGTGAGCAGAGGCCGGGTGCGTCCGGCGTGGACGCACCCGGCTCCGCAACGTCAGGACTTGAGACCAAGGGGCTGGGCGCGTCAGTGCGGACGCACCCAGCTCTGTTGTCTCAGGACTGGGACCAGGCGCGGAGCATGTGGTGGGCGATGCTGGTCGGGCCCGGCAGAATCAAATCCGCCGAATCGCCTGAGAAAGCCTTCTGGATCTCCGCGCGGGTGAACCAACGAGCGTCCTCGATCTCGCCCTCGGCCAAAGTCACGTCAGCCGTGCGGTCCGCCACGGCCGCGAAGGCGATCATGATCGAGCGCGGGAACGGCCACGGTTGACTACCGAGGTAGCGGATTCCACTGACCGTCGCGCCGACCTCTTCAGCCATCTCGCGTTCGACGCAGGCCTCCAGGGACTCGCCTGCCTCGACGAAGCCTGCCAGCACCGAGTAGCGGTCGGCGGGCCAGATGGGCTGGCGGGCCAGTAGGACGTGTTCGTCCTCGGTGTCGTGGATGAGCACGATGACGGCCGGGTCGGTGCGCGGGTACTCCTCGCGGCCGCAGCCCGTGCATGTGGTGGCCCAGCCCGCGGCGACGCGGGCGACCGGCTGGGCGCACTTGGCGCAGAAGCGGGCGCGGGCGTGCCAGTTGGCGAGCGCCACGGCCGCTGTGAGCAGGCCCGCGTCGGTGTCGTTGAGTAGGGCGCCGACGCCGCGCAGGTCGTGCCAGGCTTCGCCTGTCTCGGAGATCGCGCCCGGCCACAGGCCCCACGCGTTCGGGGGGAGGACCGGGTCGGGGCGCATGGCTTCGGCGGCGGGGACCGACCAGTAGGCGGTGCCGTTCTCCTCACCCAGCAGGGACGCGTCCGCGGGACGGGTGGCGGCGACCGTGGCGGCGTCGCGCAGGCGCAGGGCCGTGGCGTCGTCGGTGACCGGGGTGCGGCCGGTCCGGTCGAGCAGCAGGACCTTGCCGGTCCGCCACAGGTCGTCGAGGCGGGCGGGGTCCTTGCGGGAGGACTCGTCGCGCAGGGTGGTGGCGCGGGAGAGGGCGGGTAAGCCCGACAGCTGGAAGGGGGACGGCATGGTCGATCACTTTCTCGTCGCGTCCGGCCTCGACGAGGGCTGGAGCTGGGGAGGTGTGGCCGGTCCGGGCGGGCGGGGTCCCGCCCGCCCGGAATCGGTCACGGGAGCTGGACTCCGCCTTGGGCACTGAGGTGGGACAGGGTGGCGGCGTCGCCGACGATGACGCCGGTGAAGCGGTTGGGCGCGAAGAACTCCAGCGCGGCCTCGGCCACCTGCTCGACCGTCACCGCCTTGAGCCGCTCCGGGTGCTCGGTGAGCCACTCGACCCCGAGGCCCAGGATGGCCAGCGCGGCCAGCTGCGAGGCCAGGCCGCCCTGCGAGGACGTCGAGGTCAGCAGCGAGCCGACGGCGTACTGCCGCACGGTGTCCACTTCGGACTCGGTCGGCGGGATCGCGGCCAGCTTGCCGAGTTCATAGCGGATCTCCAGCAGGGCGCCCGCGGTGACGTCGCTTGCCGTGTCGGTCTCGACCAGCAGGGTGGCCCCGCCCGGGGTGAACTCCAGCGACGAGCGGGCGTTGTAGGTGTAGCCCTTGTCCTCGCGGATGTTCTCCACCAGCCGCGACGAGAAGAACCCGCCGAAGGCCAGGTTCGCCAGCTGCAGCGCGGCGTAGCGCGGATCGGTGCGGGTGATGGCTTGCGCCGAGAACCGGAATTGGGACTGCACGGCGCCCGGACGGTCGACCAACAGGAGGTCCTGCGGGGTGATCTCCGGCAGCGGCGGCAGCACCGACGCCGACTTGTCCGACTGCCAGCCCGCGAACGCCGTCGCGACCGCGGCGACCGCGCCCGCCGGGTCGATGTCGCCGACGAGCACCAGCACGGAGCCGCGCGGCAGCACGTGGTCGCGGTGCAGGGCGCGCACGTCGTCGGGGGTGACGACGGCGACGTCGGCCGCCTCGGGCATCTCGCGGGTGAACGGGTGGTCGCCATAGCGGTGCTTCTGCAGCGCCTGGCGGGCGATCACGCTGGGCTGCGAACGCGCCACCGTGATCCGCTCGATGAGCCGGTCGCGTTCGCCACCGACCTCGTCGTCGGCGTAGGTCGCGCCGGTGAGCGCGTCGGCGATGACGTCGAGCAGGGTGTCGAACCCCGAGGACAGCGCGTTGCCGCCGATGGACAGCATCTCCGGGTCGACCACGGCCGACAGCTCGCCGCCGACCAGCGCGAGGTCGGTGTCGACGGCGACGCGGTCGCGCCGCTCGGTGCCGGTGAGGATGGTCGCGGCCAGCACCTCGGACCGGGCCGCGTGCGCCGGGTCGTCCCCGGCGAAGGGGATCCGCAGCCGCAGCTCCACCATCGGCACCGTCGGCTGGGCGACGGCGATGACGCGCAGGCCGCTGTCGATCACCTTGTCCACAGAGGACAGACCGGTGGCCGCGCGCTGGTCGCCCAGCGGGGGCAGCGGGCGCGGGCCACGCTCGGTACGGCCGATCTCCTCGGCACTGCGGCTCACTGGGCTCCTCCTGCGAGAACTGTGGCGGAAATGAACGAGCGCTGGGCCCGGACGGCGGTCATGGTCATTCGGCTGCTCCGGCCGGAGACACCGTCAGCACCGCGCGGGCGTCCGGCCGCAGCGCCTTGGCGGCGGCGGAGACGGCGTCGGGGGTGACGGCCGAGATGCGGTCGGGCAGGGAGTAGACCAGCGACGGGTCGCCGTAGAGGAGTTCGAACGCGCCGAGGGCCAGGGTGCGGCTGACCAGGCGGTCGTGTTCCTTGTGCAGGCTCGCGGCCCAGCGGGCGGTGACCTTGGCCAGCTCGGCGGCGTCCGGCGGGGTGCTGGCGAGCTTGTCGATCTCCTCGTCGATCGCCTTGAGGATCGTGTCGAGCTCGACCTCGGGCGAGTACATCGCGGTGATCGTGAACGTGTCCGGGTCGCGGGCCTCGAACGGGCCGAACAGGCCGCAGCCCGCGCCGACGTCGGTGACCAGCTGGTCGCCGTAGACCAGGCGCTGCTGCAGGCGGGACCCGTCGCCGTCGGCGAGGACGGCGGCCAGCACGAGGAACGAGATGTAGGCGTCGATCTCGTTGATCGGGTCCGGGATGCGGTAGCCAAGCGCGATCGCGGGCAGCGGGGCCAGCCGGTCGGCGTGGTCGGAGCGGATCTCACCGGACGGCGGCGGCTCGGCGAAGGAGGGACGCTCGGGCCGGGGACGCGCGGGGACGTCGCCGAAGTGCCGCTCGATCAGCTCGCGGGCGGCGTCGACGGTGAAGTCGCCCGCGACGGTCAGCACCGCGTTCGACGGGGCGTAGTAGGTGTCGAAGAACGCCGCGCAGTCGGCGACCGTCGCCTGCTCGAGGTCCTCGAAGCCGCCGTAGCCGTTGTGCGCGTTCGGGAAGGTCTGGAACAGCACCGGCGGCAGCAGGATCCACGGGAACCCGCCGTACGGCCGGTTGAGCACGTTGAGCCGGATCTCCTCTTTCACCACGTCGATCTGGTTCTTGAGGTTCTCCTCGGTGAGCTTCGGCGCGCGCATCCGGTCGGCTTCGAGGAACAGCGCCCGCTCCAGGGCCGCCGACGGCAGCACCTCGAAGTAGTCGGTGTAGTCCGGGTGAGTCGAGCCGTTGAAGGTGCCGCCCGAGGATTGCACGTGCCGGAAGTGGGCGAGCTTGTCCAAGCTCTCGCTGCCCTGGAACATCAGGTGCTCGAAGAGGTGCGCGAAGCCGGTCCGGCCCTCGGGCTCGGACCGGAATCCCACGTCGTAGTGCACGCTCACCCCGACGACCGGGGAGGTCGAGTCGGGGGCTAGCACCACGCGCAGGCCGTTGGACAGGGTGTACCTGTGCAGCTCGGAAACGGTCACCTGGCCGAGCCTACGGGAGCGGCCCGCGGTCGCGTCAGGGTCCGGTGTTCGCCTGTGGATAACTGGGGCCGGGCGCTGGACCCGGCCCCAGTGGACTCACTTGGTGGCGCGCCTGCGGCGGACGATCATGAGCAGACCGGCGCCGAGCACGAGCGCGGCGGCGCCCACGGCGACCATCCCGCCGACGGCCGCGCCGGTCACCGGCAGGTCGTCGTCAGCGGGTCCGGGGCTCGCCTGCGGCGGGACCGTCGTCGTCGGGGCGGGCGTGCCGGTGGTGTCGGTCGACGGCGCGCCGGAGCAGTTGACGGTGAACTTCTCGACAGTGTTGACGTCGTCGCCGGTCAGCCGCGCGGTGTAGGTGCCGTCAGCGAAGTCGCCGGTCCAGCGCTCCCACTGGTACCGCTCCTCGGTGAACTCGATCTCGGTGTCGTAGCGGCTGTTCCCGTCGACCTTGAAGGTCCGCTTGCCGGGGCCGGTCGGGAAGAACCGGAAGACGACATCGGACTCGCCGCCGACGCAGCGGGTGTGGACCTGCAGGCCGTCCTGGTCGAACTCGACGGTCGCGCAGTCGTCTACGGCGACGCCGGTCTTCGTGACAGTGCTGTCGGAGCCGTAGACCGACACCGTGTAGTCACCCGCGGGGAGCGAGTCCAGCTCGGCCAGGCCGGTCGACCCGCCGCCGACGGGGAGGACGCGGTCGGTGCCCGCGCCCTTGATCGTGTACTCGACCGTCGAGCGGTTCGGGTTCGTGATCTCGACGACCGCCGCGGCGGGCGACGCGACGTCGTCCTTGCCGTCGCAGTGCGCCGTCACCTTGAGCTTGGGCGCGTTCTCCGCGGCGCACGCCACGGTGAACTCCTTGCGGATCGGCTCCTTGAGGTGCTCACCGCTGAGGATCGCGGCGTACTCGCCATCCTCGAAGCCGTTCTCGGTGACGCGCAGGAACGTGCCGTCGCCGAGGTCGACCTCCCACTGGGTCTCAAGATCGTCGGTGGCCAGGGTGTAGTGCTTGGACTCGCCCTCGGCGTTCGCCACGACAAACGTCACGATGCCCCAGCCCGCCTTGCAGGCGACCTCGACGTCGAGCGCGGTCTTCGCGGGTTCGTCACTCTTGCAGTCGGTCACGACGACTTCGACACCACCGGCGGACTGGTCACCTTCGCGAGGCGCGACGCGGTACCGACCAGGTGGAACGTCGGCAAAGATGGCCACGTGGTCGAGGTTCTCCGGGTCGAGCTCGGTGTCCAGGTCCTTGGCGTACTGGGTGCTCGTTCCGACCAGATCGATCTTGAACGGCTCATCGCGGTCGCTGCGGACATGCACCTCGACAGTAGGCACGCCCTTCGGGCAATGCGCGAGCGCCGACAGCAGTGGGTCAGGCTTGTCGACCTCAGTTGGCTGGGTGGGCTGGTCCGCGACCGGCGGCCGCACTGGCGGCGTCACCGGCTCCTGGCCAAGCGCGGGCGTCGCGGTCAGGGCAAGGGTGATGCCGACCGCGGCCGCCATGACGACGTGGGCCGCGCGGGCGACGGTGGTGCGCAACGAGCCTCCCCAGACATTCCATTCGAGTGAATGGAAGAACCTCCGAAAGTGGGCGAACCGTACCCCGCGTACATGATCGAGCGCCACCCGCCCCCGAATGTGTTTTCCCTGTTCAGGATGGCTAACACTCCGGTGATCAGCGCCGATACTCAGCGTTTGGTGAAGATCCCAGTTACCACTTCGACCATGGCGTGGAACCGCTGAGCGAATCTTGGCTGGTCATAGGTCTCGTCCTGGGTTCCGTACCAATACAGTCCCGGCGTCCCGTCGGCGGCGACGTCGAGGGCGGCGAATCGGGCCAGCCAGGCATCGGCCGCACCGAGTGCGACCGCGTAAGGCAGCGACCGGGAGAACACAAGTTCGCGGTCGGCGGCCGGGATCGACTCGGGGTCGACCGACCGCAGATAGCCGGACAGGCCGCGGACCTGCCGCACGAGCGCCGTCCCGCGCTTGGTGCGCAGCGGCGTGAAGCGGGCGCCGAGAACCACCGCGAGCCCGGCGATGGCCAGGGCGATGCCCGCGAGCGCGTGCCCGACGGTCAGCGCGAGCACCACCGTGGCGGCGGCGCCCAGTACGGCGAGCAGCACGCCGATCAGTCCCCACCGGCCGAGGTCGCCCGGGGCCCGCGACAGCCAGCCGCGCTCGACCGCGTCGGCGTAGGCCGCGGCCCGGACGGCGGCGATGTCGGGCGCCGACTGACGCAGCCCCGACAGCGTCACCGATTCGGTGTCTCCGGGCAGGACTGTCTGATAGACGCTGCGCTCGTAGGGGGTCAGCGCGTCGTCGGCGGGGTTGCGGCGCACGACCTGCCAGTCGTCGCCCGCGATCTCGGTGATCCACAGGTAGTTGCGGCGGACGGCCAGGTCGATCACCGTCGCGGCCAGGTCATGGCCGTCGACGACCTCGTCGACCACCGTCCCGGCCTGGCCGGGCAGCACGCCGTCTGGTGAGGCGAACACGACCCGGTCGCCGTCGGCGACGAGCACGTCGACCGGCTCGACCTCCTCGGCGACCGCCTTGCCCTCCCGGGCCCTGGCCACGAGCAGCGAGGCGAACCCACCGAGTAGGAGCAGGGCGAGCCCACCCAGCGCGACGCCGCTGACCGGGGTCAGGGCGAACGCGCCCGCCTTGGCCTCCTCGAAACGCGCGTTGGTGGGCACCAGGCCCGCGGGCAGGTTGAGGCTCAGGTCGACCCGGTCGCCGGAGTCCAGGTCGGACTGGATGACGCGCAGGGTCCCGCTGGAGTCGATCAGCGCCGACTCGCACAGGTCATCGGTGCCAGACGCGCCCGCGAGGCAGACCGGGTCGTCGCCCGGCTCCGGGGTGAGCAGCGAGGCCCGCAGGAACACGATCGTCGTGCTCCAGCCGTTGGCCACCTGCCAGCGGACCTGCTGGTGGTCGCCGAGATCGGCCACCGCGCCGTCCACTGTGTACGTCACGGTGGACACGCCCGCGTTCAGCTTCATCACGAACCGCTCGCCGACGACCTCGGCGGTGCCGCTGCCGTCGACCTTGGCGTCGCGGACGGAGAACACGCGGTCGCCGATGCGCAGCGGGACCTCGCGGGTCATCGTGTCCTTGGCCTGGACGATGACCTGCTCGGTGACGGTGAGTCTGCCGTCGCGCTCGAGTTTGAGCTGGATGTTGACGCTGCGCGGCAGCGGCGGGTGCACGACGCCCGGCCGCACCGGCCTGCTCGCGGTCGGCGGCGACGGATCGATCGACGGCACCGGCTTGCCCGATCCCGGGACGGGCCCTGGTCTGGGCACCGGGAACGAGATCGTCGGCGCGTCCGTCGGCGGCGACGGGAACGACGGCTGAACGGCGAACAACGACATGCCTGCCACCGTGATCGCGGCGGCGGCCCCCCAATTCTTCAACACGCCCGCGAACGATAGCCGAGCGCCAATATGCTCACCCGCGATCTGGTGAATCTCGCTACGGGGGAACGATGACTCAGCCGCCTGCCGGGCCTTGGCGTCCACAACGGTCGTACCCGCCGCCGATGCCGGTGTCGCCGCCGCCGTACGCCCGCCCGCTCCCTCCACAGGGGACGGCGCCGTACCCGCGGCAGGTGCCCCGGCCGACGAGTCAGTTCCCGCACGGGCCGCAGCCGTATCCGCCTGGCTTCGGGCAGAACGCCCCCCGGCCGGGCCCGCCGCAGCCCGGCTACCCACAGGCGGGCTACCCACAGCCCGGACAGCCGCAGCCCGGTCAGCCGCAGTTCGGTCCGCCCGCCGGTCAGCACCCAGGTCAGCCCGGTTTCGGGACCGGCCAGTTCGGCCCACCACCAGGCGCCCAGTTCGGGGGTCCGCCCCGGTTCGCGCCGCCGCCGCAGTGGGCGATGTACCCGCCGCCGCCGAAGCGGTCGAACACCGGCCCGATCCTGGCCGTCGCGCTGGTCGCGATGCTCGTCGGCGCCGCGGTGGTCTTCGGCGTCGTCCAGCAGCGCAAGAACAACTCGCCCGCCCTCGGTGAGTCCGACCCCGGCTACTCCGCGCCGGACACGTCGACCAGCGCGCCGACCACGACTCGGCGGCCGACCACGCGTCCCCAGACATCGACCACGACCGTCACCACGACCACCGAGGCCTCCCCCACGACGCAGGCGAGCGGGAGCGCGCCGCCTCGGACGACGACGGCCCGCACCACGACCGCGAAGCCGACGAACACCCAGCCGCCCGAGCCGCAGCCCGCCTACCGCCTCGGCGACAACCCGATCTTCAGCGCCGAGAACGGCGTCAACGCGGTCACCTGCAACCTGCCCGCGTGGCGCAGCGACCCGCAGGCCGCGCAGGCGTACTTCACCGCCGCGCTCCCCTGCCTCGAACAGGCCTGGACCCCCGCGCTGAGCCGGGCGAACCTGCCCTACAAGCGGCCGGGCCTCAAGTTCCCGGCCGGGACGAGCTGGTCGAGCCCGTGCGGGTCGGTCTCCAGCGCCACCGCCGCGGCGTTCTACTGCTCCCGCGACAACACCCTTTACATGCCGTTCAGCGGCTTGCACACCGATCAGGTCGGCAACAAGACCGGCAGCTACCTGTCGGTGTTCGCCCACGAGTTCGGCCACCACATCCAGTGGATGACCGGCATCCTGCAGACCTACGGCGAGGCCCGCTACGAGGCGGGCGACCAGACCGCGGCCGGGTTGGAGCTCTCCCGCAGGCTGGAGCTGGAGGCCCAGTGCTTCAGCGGAATGTGGTTCGCGGGCGCCCAGCACGGCGGCGGCTCCATCAACGACACGGTGATCCGCGAGATGCTCGCGGACGGCTATACCCGGTCCGACCAGGAACACGGCACCGCCCAGCACTACGGGGCGTGGCAGGAGCAGGGGTTCACCACGAACCGGACCTACCAGTGCAACACGTGGGTCATCGCCTCACAGCACGTTGCCTGACCGTCGCCACAACTCGGCGAACCCGGCCCCCGCGATCCCCGCGAACACACACAGGATGACGCCGATAGGCCGTGCGTCCGTCTGCGCGCCCGCGGTGGCCTTGGCGACGCTGACGGTGTCGCCGACGGCGATCTCGATCGTCTCGCCACGCAGGTGACCGCAGGCGTCGAGCCGGGCCCGCTGCTCGTGGCCGTCGCGGTGGAAGGTGACTTCCTCGGCCTGGCCGGGGTCGCCGCACGGCACGCTGGTCACGATGGTCGCCTGCGTACGCCAGGCGTCGGCCGAGGTCGACCAGAGCCCCAGCGCTCCGGTCAGCGAGATGAGGATCGCCACGAGAATGCTGAACAACGCCGCCCCTGCCGCTTTCGCGGCGGGCAGTCGTAGGTCAGCGGATAAGCGCACAACCGGATAGTCGCAGACCCCTCCGCCTCCCGGAACCGAGAGACGGTCACCTTTGTGAGACAGGTCCAGGCACTGTCCTGCGAGCCCGGCACGCGCTATCCGCGCCCGGGCGGCCCCTGGCCGCACGGGCGAAAAGCCCAAGTACACCCAGTACGAGCGGCTTCCCGCCCGCACGCCCAGGAACCACCCGGATCACGGATCCCGCCGCACCGGACTCACAGGACTCACAGGACAGCGCCTAGTCGTCCGCGGGGGTCACTTTGCGGATGTAGAGGAGGCGGTCCCCGGCTTCGATCGCGTCGGCCTCGGCGGAGTCGACCCGGTACAGCTTGCCGCCGCGGACCAGGCCCAACACGATGTCGGGCAGGTGCCGTGGCGAGCCGCCGATCTCGGACTGCTCGACCTCGCGCTCGGAGATGGCCAGGCCCTCGTCGGGGGTGATCAGGTCCTCGACCATGTCGACCACGGTCGGGGTGTGCGTGGCCATGCCGAGCAGCCTGCCCGCCGTCTCGCTGGAGACCACGACCTGGTTGGCGCCGGACTGGCGCAGCAGGTGCACGTTCTCGGTCTCGCGGACCGCGGCGACGATCTGGGCGTCCGGGGCCATCTCGCGGGCGGTCAGGGTGATCAGCACCGCCGAGTCGTCGCGGCTCGCGGCCACGACCACCGACTTGGCCCTGGGCACCCCGGCGACGCGCAGCACGTCGGACCGGGTACCGGACCCGTGCACCGTCACCAACCCGAGCAGCGACGCCGCGTCCAGCATGGCCTGGTCGGTGTCGACCACCACGATCCGGCTCGGGTCGACCCCGTCGGACAGCACGGCGCTGACCGCGGACCGGCCCTTGGTGCCGTAGCCGACGACGACCACGTGATCGCGCACCTTGGACCTCCACCTTTGGATCTTGAATGCCTGACGGGACCGTTCGGTCAGCACCGCGAGCGTGGTGCCGACCAGGACGATAAGGAACAGGATGCGCAGCGGCGTGATCACCAGGATGTTGATGAGCCGCGCGGAGTCGCTGGCGGGCGTGATGTCGCCGTAGCCGGTTGTCGAGAGAGAGACGGTCGCGTAGTAGACCGCGTCGAGGAACGAGACGCCGTCCTCGTTGACGTCGCGATAACCCTCACGGTCCAAGTAGACGATGAGGACCGCGGCGAACAGTGCGAGCAGAGCACCCACGATGCGGCGGATGATCGAGGTGACCGGGCTGACGCCGCTCTCGGGCATCCGCAGGATGCCGACCAGTTCGTACTCTTCGCGGTCGCTGAGCCCAGTGGCTTTTCGAGAACGCACTAGTCCGCCTCCCCGGATTTCTAGGTTTTGGTTCCGCATGCTGGAAAGTGCGGATAGGCGGTCACCGTGGTCGAGCGCCGTCACGGTACCCCTTGGGTATCTGTCACTCAGCGGCGGGCACCGAGCGCAGCAGGTCGCGCAGGCCGTCGGCGTCGAGCAGGTCGGCGGGGCGCAAAGTCGTGTCCGGCCGCACGTAGTAGAAGGCGGCGCGGACCTTGTCAATGGGCGTGTGGGACAGCGCTGACCAGGCAAGACGGTATGCGGCGAGCTGGATTGTCAGCGCAGGCAGCCGGTCTTCCCCTGGCAGGTGGCCGGTCTTCCAGTCGACCACCGTCCAGCCACCGTCGGCGTCGAGGAATACCGCGTCCATCCGGCCGCGGATAGCGATGCCGTCGAGTTCGGTGGAGAAGGGGACCTCGACCTCGTGGGGTACCCGGTCGGCCCACTCGCTGCCGAGGAACGCCTCACGCAGGGCTTCGAGATCGTCGTCGGGGGCGGCGGTGTCGTCGGCGGCACCAGGTAGCTCGTCCAAATCCAGCAGCGCCCGGGACCCGAACCGCTTCTCCAGCCACGCGTGGAACGCCGTCCCTCGCCTCGCGACGGGATTAGGCGGGAACGGCAGCGGACGCCGAAGCCTGCGGGCAAGCGCCTCAGGATCAGCCGCCAGCTCGACCAACTGACTCACCGACAGCTGGTCAGGCAACACGACCTGCTCCCGCCGAGCCGACGCGGCCGCCCGCTCGGCCAGCAGCACGTCGGTGTCCCGAACCCACCCGTCCTCGTCATCCGGGGAGTCAGCGAACACCTCCCCATCCCGCAGCGCGCTCAACTCGGCGCGAACCAGCGCGGCCCCGGTGCTGACGTCCGGACGGCGATCACGGAGAGGGTCGGCCGGCCACATCGCGGTCTTCACCGCGGTCGCGAGGGGATTCTCCGCACCCTCCTCAGGCGCGGGCGCCCACACATCCAGAATCTCCTCGGGCCATTCGCGCTCAGTCACATAGTCGGCCAGGTCGGTCAGGAACTCCGACGGCCCGCGCGGCTTCCCGCCGGTCCGACCCCACCAGTGCCCGGAAACCAGCAGCGACCGCTCCGACCTGGTGAGCGCGACATAGAACAGCCGCCGTTCCTCGACCAGCCCGCGTTCGGCGAAGTCCTCCTTGTGCGCCTTGAGCGCCTGCTCGACCTCCTTGCGGTTCTCCGCGCTCTCCAACGCCAGCTTGGGTAGGTCGACCGCGTCACCGCGCAGGTCGGCGGGCAGTTCCGTGACGGTTGTCAGCCAACTACCGCCACGCCTGCCGCTGGGGAAGACGTCGCGGACCAGGTGTGGGACGGCGACCACCTCCCACTCCAGCCCCTTGGCCGAGTGGACCGTCAGGATCTGGACGCGGTCCTCTGCGACCTCGACCTCGCCCGGTTCCAAACCGTCCTCGGCGGCCTCGGCGGTGGCCAGGTAGTCCAGCAGCGCGGCGAGGCTGGCCGACGGGCTGGCCCTGGCGTAGTCGGCCACGACATCGGCGAACGCGTCGAGGTGCGCCCGGCCCGCACCACCTCGGCGGGCGGTGGCCTCGATGTCGAGTTGCATGGTGCGTTCGACGTCGGCGACGAGTTCGGGCAGCGGCTGGTCTAGTCGGCGGCGGAGCATCGTCAGTTCCGAGCCGAGCGCGCGGATGCGGTGGTAGCCGAGTTCGGAGTAGACCTCCCGGGGGCCGGGGTCGTCGATCGCGTCGACCAGGCCCGCCTGTTCGACGCCCTCGCCGGGGATGGCGTCGCTGGCGCTCGCGTCGGCGGCCGGGCCGCCCGCGAACGTGTCGGCCAGCTTCCGGGCCCGCCCCCACAGCGCGGCCAGGTCGGTGGCGCCGATACGCCAGCGGGAGCCGGTGAGCAGGCGGGCGGCGGCGGTGCCCGCGAGGGGATCGATCAGCACTCGCAGGGCGCTGACCAGGTCGCGGATCTCGGGTTCGTCGAGCAGGCCGCCGAGTCCGACGACCTCGACCGGCAGCCCGCGTTCACGCAGCGCGGTGGCGATGTCGGCCATGTCGGCGCGGCGGCGGACCAGGACCGCGGCCGTGGGCGGCTTCTCGCGTTCCTCGACGGCGGCGTGCCAGCGGTCGGCGACCTGGTTGGCCACCCACTGCACCTCGGTGTCCACATCGGACAGAAGGGCGAATCGGATGTCGCCCGCCGCCGCGCCGTCGCGGGCACGCAGCTCATCGACCTCAAGTCCCAAAGCGCGCAGCGGCGCGGACACGGCGTTGGCCAGGTCGAGCACTTCGGGCGGGTTGCGGAAGCTGGTGAGCAGGCCGTAGCGGGTGGCGGGCGCGAGCTTTCCGTTGACGCTCCGGGGAAAGTCGGTGGTGAAGCGGGGCAGGTTGGCCGCACTCGCCCCGCGCCAGCCGTAGATCGCCTGCGCCGGGTCACCGACCGAGGTGACCGACATGGGCACGGAGTTCGGATGCTCGATCGAACTGCCGAACAGCGACCGCAGCAGGACTCGCTGGGAATGACCGGTGTCCTGGTATTCATCGAGCAGCACCGCGCCGAAACGCTCACGTTCGCCGCGCACGACCTCGATGTGCAGCGCCGCGAGCCGGGCGGCCAGCGACATCTGGTCGCCGAAGTCGACGGCACCCTCGCGGCGCTTGCGGTCGGAATACGCGGCGACGAGCGGCAGCAGGCCGACCCGGAAGCGTTGTGTGACAAGGACTTTCTGCAAGTCTTGGGACAGGTCCGTGCGCTGCCCCTTGGCCCGCGGCGCCGACTCGACCAGCGAGCAGATCCGTTCAGCGTGCTGGTCGAGCACCGACGGGTCGACCAGGTGCTCGGCCAGTTCCCCCGCAAGGGCAAGCAGATACTTGGTGATCGTCGCGGGCACAAGGTCGGTTTCGAGATCGGTGGCCCACGTCGAGACGACCCGGTGCGCCAGCTGCCAGGACGCCGTCTCGGTGAGCAGCCGCGCGCCCGGCTCGCGGCCCTGCACATCGAGGTCGTGCGCGGCGAACGTGAGCGTTTCGGCGCGGTGCTGCTCGATGAATACCAGGACACCGGTCATTCCCAGCGCGTCCTGCTG
>DATLIA010000057.1:0-21261 GCA_035540215.1 Actinokineospora sp.
CACGAGCACGGCCGCGAGCCCGACGGCGAAGTAGACATCCCACATCCACGTCGGACTCCGCCTGCCCGCGATCGTCATCGCTTCTCGCTCCACCGGAACGTCGTCAGGCACAGCACCAGGCCGATCACGCACCACGCTCCCAGCACCAACGCCGTCATCCCGTGCTCCCATGACCCGGCCACCTCCGCGGACATCATGCTGTCCGGCAGGAACACCGACCGGAAGCCCTGCCCCATCCACTTGACCGGGAAGAACGACGCCACGGTCACCATCGAGTTCGGCAGCACCGAGATGTGCACGAAGATGCCCGAGAGGAACTGCAGCGCGATCACCGGCAGGTTGAGCACCGCGGGCGCGCTCTTGGCCGACTTGGCCAGCGAGCTCGCCGCGATACCCAGCAGTGTGCAGGCGAGCACCGACAGCGCGAGCACCCAGGCGAAGGTCAGCCAGCGCCCCGGGTCGCTGGGCAGCGGCAGGTCGAAGGCCACCACGCCCACGGCGAGCAGCAGCACGACCTCGGCCACTGTGGCGACCGCGACCAGCACGATCTTGCCGAGGAAGTACGCCACCGCGCTGACCGGCGTGCCGCGCAGCCGCTTGAGCGTCCCGTCCTCACGGTCGACGGCGATGCCGATGCCGACGGTCAGGAACGCCGTCGACAGGATCCCGTAGGCGATCATGCTCGCGGCGAAGACCTGGCTCATCGGGACGGTGTTGCCCGGGTCGGTCCCAGTGAAGATCGAGCCGAGCAGGATCAGCAGGAACGCGGGGAAGGAGAAGGTGAAGATCACCGCGTCCTTCGCCCGGAAGAACATGCGCAGCTCGGCCAGCCCCCTCGACAGGCCGATCTTCGCGGTGCTGGGGAGGACGGCGGTCGTCACTGGGTGGCTCCGATCAGTTCGAGGTAGACGTCTTCGAGGCTGGGCTGGCGCACCTTGAGCCCGCTGACGGCCTGACCGGCCAGGCGCGCGACCACCGAGGTGGGGTCGTCGGTGCTGATCTCGTGGTCGCCGTCGGCGTCGGTCCAGCTGACCGTCGCCGCCGCGGTGGCCCGGCCGCCGAGCGTCGCGGGCGTCCCCTCGGCGACGATCCGCCCGCCCGCGATCACCGCCAGCCGGTTGGCCAGGGCCTCGGCCTCGTCGAGGTAGTGGGTGGTGAGCAGGATGGTCGTGCCCTCGGCGGCCAGCGCCTGGACCAGCGCCCAGAACTGGCGGCGGGCCTGCGGGTCGAAGCCGGTCGTCGGCTCGTCGAGGAAGAGCAGTTCAGGGTCGCCGATGATGCCGAGTGCGACGTCGACCCGCCTGCGCTGCCCGCCGGACAGCGACCGGATCCGCGCGTCGGCCTTCTCGGCGAGCCCGCAGACCTCGATGACGTCGTCGAGGCGGCGGGGCCTGGGGTAGTAGCCCGCGTAGTGCCGGATGGTCTCCCGGACGGTCAGCTCGGCCGAGTCGGTCGCGGTCTGCAGGACGATGCCGATCCGGGCCCGCCAGTCGCGGCCCGCTGTGCTCGGGTCGGTGTTGAGGACCTTCACGAAGCCTTCGTCGCGGGTCCGGTGGCCTTCGAGGATCTCGACGGTGGTGGTCTTGCCCGCGCCGTTCGGGCCGAGGAGCGCGAACACCTCGCCGCGGGCGACGGTGAGGTCGATCCCTTGGACGGCGTGGTTGTCGCCGTAGCTCTTGCGCAAGCCGCGCACTTCGATCGCGTTCATGGGATTGATGGTTTCCCGGCGCGGTGGTGCGGCGGGACGCCTGAACCATCGACTCCGGTGTCATCCGATCGGTTGACGCGGCCTGTCCATCGAGGCGTGAATCAGCTGGTCGGCGCCACTGGTTCGGGTTGGAAGCGGTGACGCCAGAAGGATGGCACGACGACCACGGTGACCACCGTGAGCGCGACCACCGCGATCCCGCCCGCGGTCGCCGCGGCGGCGGTGCCCAGTGCGGCGCCGCCCCAGCCGTGGGCGACGTCGGCGATGCGGGGCCCGCCCGCGACCACGACGGTGAGGACGCCCTGCATGCGGCCGCGCATCTCGTCGGTGGCCTCGGTCTGCAGCATCGAGCTGCGGTGCACGGCGCTGACCAGGTCGGCGCCGCCGCCGATGGCGAGGAAGACGACCGCGAGCCACAGCGAGCTCGACAGGCCGAAGCCCATCATCGCCAGGCCCCACACGATGATCGCGACCGTGACCACCGCGCCCTGGCGGTTCAGCCGGGCGAACCAGCCGGAGAACAGGCCGAAGACGGCCGAGCCGATCGGGATGGCCGCGTAGAGCCAGCCCAGCGCGATGCCGCCGCCCGGTGGGTCGCCGAAGGTACGCTCGGCCATCTCCGGGAACAGCGCGCGGGGCATTCCGGCGACCATCGCGATGATGTCGACCAGGAACGAGACCAGCAGGATGTTGCGGCCCCGGAGATAGGCGAAGCCCGCCGTGATGTCGCGGAGCCCGGCCGTGCGGGACGAGCCTTCGCCGGGTGGCATCGGCGGCAGGCGGAAGACCAGCCAGATGCACAGCACCAGCGCGACCGTGTCGATCAAGTACAAAGTGGACAGACCGAGCACCGGGATCAGCGCGCCCGCCGCCAGCGGGCCGAAGACCATGCCGAAGGTGCCGGTGGTGAAGTTCAACGCGTTGGCCTGTGGCAGCAGTTCGGCGGGTACCAGCCGGGGGACGGCCGCGCTGCGCGTCGGCATGTTCACCGCGACGAACGCCTGCTGCAGCCCGAGCAGCACGAGCACGATCCACACCGAGCCCACCGACATGAACGCCTGCAGCCACAGCAGTCCGGAGGTCACCGCGACGCCCGCGTTGCTGATCAGCATGACCTTGCGCCGGTCGTGCGCGTCGGCGATCGCCCCGCCCCACAGGCCGAAGACCAGCAGTGGGAGCAGGCCGACGGCGCCGGTCAGACCGACCCAGGCCGACGACCCGGTCAGGTCGTAGATCTGCTTGGGCACGGCGACGGCGGTGAGCTGGCTGCCGACCGCGGTGACCGCGGTCGACGTCCAGAGCCTGCGGTAGTCGCGCACCCGAAGCGGGCGCACGTCGATGAGGACCCTGCTGAGCAGTCCACGTTTCGGCTCGGCGTCGAGGGTCACGACGCTGAGCTTAGCTCAGCTAACTACTTCGCCGAGTGTGACTTGATCACGGTCCGAGGCGCTGCACGCGCCACGCGCCGTCGCGGGTCTGCTGGTAGCGCAGGCGGTCGTGCATCCGGTCCTGCCTGCCCTGCCAGAACTCGACCACCTCGGGCTGGATCCGCCAGCCGCCCCAGTGCGGGGGTACCGGCACGGTCTCGGAGTTGGCGAAGCGGCGCTCGACGTTGGCCAGCGCGGCGTCCAGGGTCGAGCGGCCGTTGACGACGATCGACTGCGGTGAGGCCCACGCGCCCAGCTGGGAGCCGCGGGGCCGCTTGGCCCAGTACTCGGCGGTCTCGGCCGCCGACACCTTCTCGACCGTGCCGCGGATCGTCGCCTGCCGGTGCATCGCGTACCAGGGGAACGTCGCCGAGGCGTAGCGCGTGGCGAGCAGGTCGTGGCTCTTGGCGGAGGTGTAGTTGGTGAAGAACACCAGCCCGCGCTCGTCGAGGCCCTTGGCCAGCACGGTGCGCGACGACGGCCTGCCGTCGGAGTCCGCCGTGGCCAGGACCATCGCGTTCGGCTCGGCGACCCCGGCCCGTTTGGCCGCGTCCAGCCATGACTGCAGTTGTTCGTGCCATGTCGCGGCCAGTTCGGCCTCGGTCAGGGCGCCCTGGTCGTACGAGACCCGCATGGTGGGCAGTTCCAGGGTGATGTCGCCGTCCGCCATCCGCACTCCTCGCGTGAAGGTTTCGACAGCCGACGTTACGGGGAATCCAGATGAACGGAAACCGCCCGTGCGGTGACAGGCGCCACGAACGGGGAACAACGGGCTGCGGGCGGGTTGCCGATTGGTGACGATCAACAAACTGAATCGATCCACTGGATCGTGACCGAAGACACCGCCGTGAACGATTGCTAACCGCGCGCGCAAGGAGCAGTGTTTGGCCAGCCGTGCAGTGGTGCCCGGCGATGGTGGCCTGCACATTCGGCCCCCCGCTGCCGCTGCGCGAAACCGTCGGGGACATGGCGCGAAAGGCGACGCAAATGCACAACGCGGTGCAGGAGAAAGAGCAGGTACCGGCCCAACCGGTCGATGACGGCTTCCGCCCCGGTCTGGAGGGCGTCGTCGCCTTCCGCACCGAGATCGCCGAGCCCGACCGCGACGGTGGCGCGCTGCGCTACCGCGGCGTCGACATCGAGGATCTCGTCGGCAAGGTGACCTTCGGAAACGTGTGGGCACTGCTGGTCGACGGCCGTTTCGGCCCCGGCCTGCCGCCCGCCGAGCCTTTCCCGCTGCCGGTGCACTCCGGTGACGTGCGCGTCGACGTGCAGGCCGGTCTGGCCATGCTCGCCCCGATCTGGGGCTACCAGCCCCTGCTCGACATCTCCGACGACGAGGCGCGCGACCAGCTCGCCCGCGCCTCGGTCATGGCGCTGTCCTACGTCGCCCAGTCCGCGCGCGGGATCCACCAGCCCGCCGTGCCGCAGAAGCGCATCGACGAGTGCACCTCGATCACCGAGCGGTTCATGACCCGCTGGCGCGGCGAGCCCGACCCCAAGCACGTCCAGGCGGTCGACGCCTACTGGGTGTCCGGCGCCGAGCACGGCCTCAACGCCTCCACCTTCACCGCCCGCGTCATCGCCTCCACCGGGGCCGACGTGGCGGCTTCGCTGTCCGGCGCCATCGGCGCGATGTCCGGCCCGCTGCACGGTGGCGCCCCCGCTCGGGTGCTGCCGATGATCGAGGCCGTGGAGAAGTCCGGCGACGCCCGCGGCTTCGTCAAGGGCATCCTCGACCGCGGCGAGCGGCTGATGGGCTTCGGCCACCGCGTCTACCGCGCGGAGGACCCGCGCGCCCGCGTGCTGCGCCGCACCTGCAAGGAACTCGGCGCCGAGCGCTACGACGTGGCCGTCGCGCTGGAGCAGGCCGCGCTCGCCGAGCTGCGCGAGCGCCGCCCGGACCGCGCGATCGAGACCAACGTCGAGTTCTGGGCCGCGGTGATCCTCGACTTCGCCGAGGTCCCGCCGCACATGATGCCCGCGATGTTCACCTGCGCCAGGACCGCGGGCTGGTGCGCGCACATCATGGAGCAGAAGCGCACCGGCAGGCTGGTCCGCCCGGCCGCGAAGTACATCGGCCCCGCCCCGCGCAAGCCGGAAGAGGTCGAGGGCTGGGACGAGATCGCCCACCTCTGATTCAGCCATAGCTCAGTCAGACACACGAAGCGCCCGACCAGTTTTGACCGGTCGGGCGCTTCGGCGTTTCGGTCAGGCCGGTGCCGGGGCGAACCGGCGCAGCGAGACCGCGTCGTGGGCCGAGAACACCTTCACCTCGGCGCCGTGGTCGCGGACCAGTTCGCGCAGCCGGACCTGGTTGGCCAGCCGTGACTTCTTGTCCGCCTGCATGATCGACTCGAAGGTCGCCAGCAGCGGCGGCATCGGCTTCTCGGCCGGGTCGACCTCGCTGCGGTGGAAGAACGCGTCACCGGCGTGCAGCAGCCAGCCGCCGGGGGCGTTGACCGCGATGCCGACGTGTCCGTGGGTGTGGCCCACCAGCGGCACCAGCAGGAAGTCGTCCGACAGCCCGGTCAGCTCGCGCACGGACTCGAAGCCGAACCACGCCTCGCCGTCGGCGTCGGGGTAGATCTCCCACTTCGGCTCGTGCGCCCACTGCGCCGCGCGGAAGCGCTGGCGGTCGCGGAAGGTGGCCTGTGCGGTCGCGACCTGGTGCTCCGGGCCGTAGACGTGCACCTTGGCGTGCGGGAAGTCGCGCAGCCCGCCCGCGTGGTCGAGGTCCATGTGCGTCAGCAGGATGTGCTGGACGTCGGAGGGCTTGTACCCCAACGACTCCACCTGGCGGATCGCCGACATCGACGGGTCGGCCACCGGGCGGACCAGGCTGACGAACTCGCGCGGCAGGGTGCCGGGCAGCTTGGCCAGGTCGGCCTCGCCGAAGCCGGTGTCGACCAGGACGAGTCCCTGCTCGGTCTCCACCAGCAGCACATGGCAGACCATGTTGGCGAAGCGGAAGTACCCCGGCTCGCCGTCGAGCAGCTTGGCCCCCATCGGGCGCATCGAGCCGCAATTGAGATGGTGCACGCGCACGATCAGTTTCCTCTCACCAGTGTTCGCAGAGTCGCGCCGACGGCGTACAGCGGCGCGGTGTCGTGGGTGGTCCTGGCCAGTAGCTGAGCGCCCTCAAGCGCGGCCAGCACCGTTGTCGCCAGCGTGTCGGCGTTCGGAACGCCGTGCAGGGCAAGGAAATCGCGGGTCACCGAGTGCCAGGTCGCGAAGGCCGTCACGCACGCGGCGCGCACGACCTCGCCGCCGTCCGGCGCGACTGTCCCAATTGGACAACCACGCTGGAAGTCCGACTCGGCGAGGTGTTCGGCCAGTCCGCCGACCACCGCGTCGAGCCCGGCGGCCGGGTCGGGGGCGGCCGCGAGGGTGGCGCGCACCCACTCGCACAGTTCGCCCGCGGCCATCGTGACGGCCTCGGCGGCGAGCTGTTCCTTGCCGCCGGGGAAGTGGAAGTACAGCGACCCCTTGGGAAGTCCGCCCTCGGCGAGGACCTGGTTGAGGCCCGTGCCGTGGTAGCCCTGGGTGCGGAACAGGTTCGCCGCGGTGCGCAGCGTCCGTTCCCGTGTGTCTGATCGACGTCCCATGGGTCGAACTATACAGACCGGTCTATTTCTGTCCAGTCGGTGCTCCAGGGCTACTAGGTTTGTGCGCATGGACTACGAGATCCACCTCGGCCCGGCGCGGGCGGCTGTCTCCGCGACCGGCGCGACGCTGCGCGCGTACACCGTCGACGGCGTGCCATTCGTGGAGACCTTCCCCGCGGGCGAGCCCGCCCCGATGTCGTCGGGCGCGGTGCTGCTGCCCTGGCCGAACCGGACCGCGGACGCGGCCTGGCCCTACCGGGGCGAGTCCCAGCACCTGACGGTGTCCGAGCCCGCCCGCGACAACGCCATCCACGGCCTGGTCCGCGACCGGATCTGGGCACTCAACGAGCGATCCGAGTCGGCGGTGACGCTGTCCGTCGAGATCGCCGACGAGCCGGGCTGGCCGTTCCGGTTCCGCACCGCGGTCACCTACGCACTCGAAGAGCGCGGCCTCGTCGTCACCCACACCATCGACAACCTGAGTGACCGGCCTATGCCATTCGGGCTCGGCGCGCACCCGTACGTGCGGGCGGGCGCGACGGACGTGGACGACTGCGAGGTCACCCTGGCCGCGACGACCCGACTGCCGCTCGACCCGGTCCGCCTGCTCCCGGCCCGCGCGCAGGAGCCTGCAAGGATCCACCGCCGCCCGATGCGCGGCCTGACGCTCGACGGCGCGTTCGGCGGTTGTGTCCCAAGCGAGGACGGGCTGGTCCGGCACACGCTGATGGGGCCGGACGGCGGGGTGGAGGTCTGGGCGGACCCGGTGTTCGGCTGGACGCAGGTCTACACGCCCGCCGAGTTCCCCGGCAGGCCCGGCCGTGCCATCGCGATCGAGCCGATGACCTGCCCGCCGGACGCGCTCAACTCCGGCGTCGACCTGCTGGAGGTCGCCCCCGGTGGATCATGGTCGGCCGCGTGGGGCATCACGCCAGTAGGGTTGGTCTCGTGACTGTGAACACTTCCCCCGCCCGCCCGCCGATCGCGGTGACTGGTGGATACGTGGTGCCGATCGTGGGCGCGCCCATCGACGGCGGGACGGTGCTGATCGCCGACGGCAAGATCGTCGCCGTCGGCGCGGCGGCGGACGTAGAGGTGCCCGACGACGCCGAGATCGTCGACGCGTCCGGGTCGTGGGTGCTGCCCGGGTTCGTCGAGGCGCACGCGCACGTCGGCGTCAACGAGGAGGGCGAGGGCTGGGCCGGGCAGGACACCAACGAGATGACCGACCCGGTCACCGCGAAGGTGCGCGCCATCGACGGCATCAACCCCGACGACGAGGGCTTCCGGGACGCGCTCTCGGGCGGGGTCACCACGCTGGTGGTGAAACCCGGCTCTGGCAACGTCATCGGCGGGCACACCGTCGCGGTGAAGGCGTGGGGCCGCACCGTCGACGAGATGGTGCTGCGCGACCCGGCCAGCATGAAGAGCGCCCTCGGCGAGAACCCCAAACGCGTCTACGGCGAGCGCAAGACCATGCCGTCGACCCGCCTTGGCGTCGCCGCGGTGATCCGCGAGGCGCTGACCAAGGCCCAGGATTACAAGGCGCGCAAGGAGAACGCGGCCGAGGAGGGCAAGCCGTTCGACCGCGACCTGACCAACGAGGCGTTGGTCCAGGTGCTCGACGGCGAGCTGCCGTGGTGCCAGCACTCACATCGCGCCGACGACATCGCGACCGCGATCCGGCTGGCCGACGAGTTCGGCTACCGACTGGTGATCAACCACGGGACCGAGGCGCACCTGTTGGCGGATCTGATCGCCGAGCGCGACATTCCGGTGGTCGTCGGTCCGCTGATCGTGGGGCGGTCCAAGGTGGAGGTCCGGCGCCGCGACTTCCGCAACCCGGGCATCCTGGCCCGCGCGGGGGTGCGGATCGCGATCACCACCGACGCGCCGGTCGTGCCGATCAACTTCCTGGTGCACCAGGCGACCTTCGCGGTGAAGGAAGGGCTGGACGCGGAGACGGCGCTGCGGTCGATCACGGTGAATCCGGCGGAGATGCTTGATCTGGACGACCGGGTCGGCGCGCTCAAGCCGGGACTCGACGCCGATGTCGTCATCTGGTCCGGTGATCCGCTCGACGTGATGAGCCGCGCGATGCGGGTATTCATCGAAGGCCGTGAGGTCTATCGCTTCGATGAGGCGACTGGGGCGGGCGTCACAGAGAACCCGTTCTACCGTGAGGCTTCCCGCTAGTGCTGTGTCCCACGACGTCGGCCGACGCCTCGGCCGACGTCGTGGGGCAACCGCTATGAGCTGAGTACGTCGTTGACCGTGCGTTCCGGGTTCTGGCCGCAGCCGTAGAGGACCTTGGCCACCACGTACGGGTCCTGTTCGTTCTGCGGCTCGTTGCGTGCGCGATAAACCCGGTCTATCAGCGAGCGCTGGTCGACCGTGGGCATCGCGAAGAACGTGCGACAGCTCGTCGTGCCGTCGGGCAGCGGCTTGTCGGTCAGGTTGAGGTAGACGGCGCGGGCGCCGACCGCCACGCCGACAGCCACCAGGGTGCCGACGGCGATGACGGCGATCCGGCGTGCGGGGAACCTGGGCGGTTGGACCGGTTCCTCGTCCGCCGGGGTGGTGATGTCGGTCGCACGCACCATGCCCGCGATCAGGTCGCGGAACGCCGGGTCGTCCTTGAACTGTCGGTTGAGGACGTCGACCAGCGGCCTGCGCCTGGCGGGCGCGGCCGGGTCGGCGGCGAACAGGTCGAACGTGCCCGCGGTGCCGGTGCGCCGCAGGCGGCCCATCACCGCGTCGTACAGCGTGTCCGCGGCGCGCTGCCGGGGGCCCGCGATCGTCCTCGCCACCAATTGGGCGAGGACTTCGACCACGTGCTCGGCGAGCGTCGGAAAGCTCATAGAGACTCCACAGTCCTCGGGACAGACTTCCGTGTACCGGGTTGATCGTCGTAAGACCCGACAACGTAAGTCGTATGCCGCGGCAATTTTCCGCTCATCACCCGTTGCGGAGCTGACGCGCGATGACCATACGCTGGATCTGGTTCGTACCCTCAAATATCTGAGGGACCTTCGCTTCTCGCATGTACCGCTCGACCGGGAAATCGCGGGTGTATCCGGCTCCGCCGAGCACCTGCACGGCGTCGGTCGTGACCTTCATCGCCGCGTCCGTGGCGACCAGTTTCGCGATGGACGCCTGGCGGACGAACGGCAGGCCGCGGTCGCGCCTGCGGGCGGCCTCCAGGTACATCGCGCGGGCCGACTCGACGGCGGCGGCCATGTCGGCGAGCAGGAACTCGATGCCCTGGAACTCGATGATCGCCGAACCGAACTGGGTGCGCTGCTTGGCGTAGGCGACCGCCTCGTCGAGCGCGGCCTGGGCAAGGCCGACGGCACACGCGGCGATGCCGAGCCTGCCGGAATTCAGGGCCACCAGCGCGATCTTGAGCCCTTGGCCTTCGTCGCCGATGAGCCGGTCCGCGTCGACGCGGGCGTTGTCGAAGATCATCTGGGCGGTGGTGGACCCGGTGAGGCCCATCTTGCGTTCGGGCGCCGCGGCCGACATGCCTGCGGTTTCCCCGTCGATGAGCAGGCAGCTGATGCCCTTGCCGCCGTTGTCGGAGGTTCGGACCATGGTCGTGTAGAAGTCGGCGTGCCCGGCGTGGGTGATCCACGCCTTGGTGCCGTTCACCACGTACTGGTCGCCGTCGCGGGTCGCCTTGGTCGACAGGGCCGCCGCGTCCGAGCCCGCGTGGGTCTCCGACAGCGCGTACGCGCCGAGCAGGTCGCCGCCGAGCATGGCGGGCAGGAAGCGGTCGCGCTGCTCGTCGGTGCCGTGCTCGGACAGGGCGAAGCAGGACATCGTGTGCACCGACAGGCCGACGCCGACGGACATCCACGCCGCCGCGATCTCCTCAAGTACCTGGAGGTAGACCTCGTACGACAGGGCCGCGCCGCCCCACTTCTCCGCGTAGGGCAGCCCGAGCAGGCCGCTGCGGCCGAGCAGCTTGAACTGCTCCCGGGGGAAGCGCTCCTGCTCCTCGTACTCGGCGGCCAGCGGCGCGAGCTCGTCGCGCGCGATCTCGCGGGTGAGCTTGAGCAGGTCCTCCGCCTCGGTGGTCGGCAGCAGGCGCTCGGCGGGCATCGTTGACCTCCGGGAATACAGGGAGCAGTACTGGCAAGTGTACGAGAAACAGTACTGAGGGACGCCTCAGAGTACTGTTTCGCGAATGGCGCTGTCGATACGCTGCATGTCATGACAACCGCCCGCCGCGCGCCGACGGCCCGCCAGGCGGCCCTGCTGGAGGAGCTGCTCGCGCTGTTCCTGCGCGACGGGTTCGCCGAGTCGACCCTGGACGACTTCGCCGCGCGCCTGCACTGCTCCAAGTCGACGCTCTACGCGCTCGCGCCGAGCAAGGAGCAGTTGGCCCGCAAGGTCGTCGGCCACTTCTTCCGCGGCGCGACCGAGCGGATCGAGAAGGACGTCGCCGCCGCCCGCGACGCCAGGGACCGGATCGTGCGCTACCTGGCGGGCGCGGGTGCGGAGATGAGCCGGGCCACCGCCACCTTCGTCGCCGACGTCGCCGCGTTCCCGTCGACCCGCCGGGTCTACGAGCGAAACGCCCTCGCCGCGGCCGCCCGCATTCGCGCCTTCATCCAGGAAGGCGTCGCCGACGGACTGTTCCGGGACGTGCACGCTCGGCTGGTCGGCGAGATGGTCGGATGGATCATCGAAGGCATCCAGACCGGGGTGCTGGGGGCGAGAGCCGACGTATCGGACGCGGAGGCGTTCGCGGGCCTGGCGGATCTGCTGCTGCGTGGTCTGGACCCAGGACGATCGGGTGTGTGATACGTGTCCCAACGCAAGCTGTCCGTGCGGCCCACGGCTGTCCGATATGCGCGCGGACCACTAGCGTAGGGGGCTCAGGACCCCAACGGGGCGGTGCTGTGCCGCGGCGGTAACCCGCCCGCGCCTCGCACCCGAACACCGGCCATCTCGGCTCGGCTCGGACCGCCGCCTCGCGACCGAGTGTGAGAGGTAAGTCCATGCCCGACGGGACCGTAGCGCCCACCGGCACCGAGCAGCAGTCCGCCACCATCGCCTACCCGGGTGGCGAGCATGAGATGGCGATCGTCCCCGCCACCGAGGGCACCTCGGGGGTCGACCTTGGCAAGTTGCTCGGCAAGACCGGACTGGTCACCCTTGACCCCGGTTTCGTCAACACCGCGGCGTGCTCGTCGGCGATCACCTATATCGATGGCGACGCGGGGATCCTGCGCTACCGCGGGTATCCGATCGAGCAGCTGGCCGAGAAGTCCAGCTTCCTGGAGGTCAGCTACCTGCTGATCTTCGGCGAGCTGCCCACGGCAGCCGAACTCGAGGACTTCACCCACAAGATCAGCAGGCACACGCTGCTGCACGAGGACCTCAAGCGCTTCTTCGACGGCTTCCCGCGTGACGCGCACCCGATGCCGGTGCTGTCCTCCGCGGTGTCGGCGCTGTCGACCTTCTACCAGGACAGCCTGAATCCCTTCGACGCCAAGCACGTCGAGATCTCCACCATCCGGCTGCTGGCCAAGCTGCCGACGATCGCGGCCTACGCGTACAAGAAGTCCGTCGGCCAGCCGTTCCTGTACCCGGACAACTCGCTGGGCCTGGTGCAGAACTTCCTGCGCATGACCTTCGGCCTGCCCGCGGAGAACTACGAGGTCGACCCGGACCTGGTCCGCGCGCTCGACCTGCTGTTCATCCTGCACGCCGACCACGAGCAGAACTGCTCGACCTCGACGGTGCGCCTGGTCGGCTCGTCGGAGGCCAACCTCTTCGCCAGCGTGTCCGCGGGCATCAACGCCCTGTTCGGCCCGCTGCACGGCGGCGCGAACAGCGCGGTGCTGGAGATGCTGGAAGGCATCCGCGACGGTGGCGACAGCGTCGAGACCTTCATCAACAAGGTGAAGAACAAAGAAGACGGCGTCAAGCTGATGGGCTTCGGCCACCGGGTCTACAAGAACTACGACCCGCGCGCCGCGATCATCAAGAAGACCGCCGACGAGATCCTGGGCAAGCTCGGCGGCGACGACTCGCTGCTCGACATCGCCAAGCAGCTCGAGGAGCACGCGCTCAACGACGACTACTTCGTCTCGCGCAAGCTCTACCCGAACGTGGACTTCTACACCGGCCTGATCTACCGGGCCATGGGCTTCCCGACGAAGTTCTTCACCGTGCTGTTCGCCCTGGGCCGCCTCCCCGGCTGGATCGCCCACTGGCGCGAGATGATGAACGACCCGGCCACCAAGATCGGCCGCCCGCGTCAGGTCTACATCGGACCGACCGAGCGCGACTACAAGGCCGTAAGCGAGCGCTGAGCCAGTCGACGGGGCCGTCCCAGGGTTGGGGCGGCCCCGTTGTGCTGTCCGGGGTAGGTTCGGTGGATGTCTCGCCCGGTGATCGTCTGGTTCCGTCGCGACCTGCGCACCCGTGACCATCCCGCGCTGCTTGAGGCCGCCGCCCGGTCGTCGCGCGCGGTGGGGCTGTTCGTGCTGGACCCGGTGCTGCTCAAGCCTTCGGGTGATCCGCGGGTTGCTTTCCTCTACCGCTGCCTGCGCGACCTCGACGCCGCGCTGGGTGGGCGGTTGGTGGTGATGTCTGGTCGCCCAAGTGAAGTTGTGCCGCGGTTGGCCGCGGACCTTCAAGCACCTTCGGTGCACATCTCGGCCGACGCCGGACCCTATGGCAGGCGGCGCGACGCCGCTGTCGGGCACGCACTGTCCGAAATGGACGTAGAGCTGGTGGCGAGCGGGTCGCCGTACGCGGTGACGCCTGGCCGGATTGTCAAGGCCGACGGCGAGCCGTTCAAGGTCTTCACGCCGTTCTCCCGTGCCTGGGTTCGACACGGATGGCGCGCTCCCGCCGACACCTCGGCATCCATAGTGGACTGGATGTCCGTTGGCGGGGAAGGGATCCCGGTCGATCCCGAGGTCGCCGCCGAGCTGCCGGATCCCGGGGAGGCAGCGGCGCTGCGTGCGTGGCGGCACTTTTTGGCGGACGCCGACTACGCGGCCCGACGTGATCGTCCCGATCTGCCTGGCACGAGTCGGATGTCGCCGTACCTTCGGTGGGGCTGCGTGCACCCGCGCACTCTGCTGGCGGAGTGCCCCGATGACACCTACCGCACGGAGTTGGCGTGGCGGGACTTCTACGCCGACGTCCTGTGGCACCGCCCCGAGACGGCGCGGGAGAACTACGATCGCAAGTTCGACCGGATGACCCACGACGACGACGCGACGCTGTTCGACGCGTGGTGTCAGGGCCGCACCGGGTATCCGATCGTGGACGCAGGGATGCGGCAGCTGCTGGCCGAAGGGTGGATGCACAACCGGGTGCGGATGATCGTGGCCAGCTTCCTGGTCAAGGACCTGCACCTGCCATGGTGGTGGGGCGCGCGGCATTTCATGCGCACACTCGTCGACGGCGACCTCGCGTCGAATCAGCACGGCTGGCAGTGGACCGCGGGGTCCGGAACCGACGCCGCGCCGTACTTCCGGGTGTTCAACCCGACGACGCAGGGCGAGAAGTTCGATCCGAACGGCGATTACGTGCGCCGATATGTACCGGAACTTCGTGGTATTGCTGGGAAAGCGGTGCACAAGGCGTCCGTCGACGGATACCCGGTGCCGATCGTCGACCACGCGCAAGAGCGGCTGGTCGCCTTGGACCGCTACGCCGCTATCAAGTCCTAGTCGCGCAACGCTTCGCGCACCTTGAGACGCCCGCCGGTGCGCAGCGCGGCGCCCGCGTAGATCCGGCCGCCCACCCACGCCAGCGCGGCCACCGACAGCAGGCTGAGCGCGGCGGCCACCGCGATCTCCCAGCCTTGGATCGTGCCGAGGGCGATCCGGCCGGGCACCAGGATCGGCGAGAACGGTGGCAGCAGCGAGAGCAAGGTCGTCGCGGTGCCGGACGGGGCCCTGGAGAGCAGGCCGAACCCGAGGACGAACGCCAGGACCAGCACCATCGTGATCGGCAGCAGGACCGACTGGGTCTCCTCCTGGCGCGAGACCAGTGAGCCCGCCGAGGCGAAGACCGTGGCGTAGAACAGGTAACCGAGCAGGTACCAGACGACGCCCCAGACCAGCGTGCCCGTCGCCGGTCCGGTGATGGTGAGCACGTCCGTGGCGGTCGCCATGATCAGGCCGACGACGCCGATCAGCGTGAACTGGGCCAACCCGACCAGGCCGAGGCCGACGACCTTGCCCAGCAGCAGCTGCCACGGCCGGACCGTGGCCAGCAGAACCTCCACGACCCGGCTGGACTTCTCCTCCACGACACCGTGGGCGACCATGGTCCCGTAGAGCAGCAACGCCATGTAGAGCATCGCGACGATCACCAGCGCCACCGCGAGCCGCTGGTCGTGGCTGGGGTCGGGCGGGCCGAGCGCGTGCACGTCGGCCGTCGCGTCGGCGACGGTGTCGAGGACCTGGTCGGGGTCGAGGTCCTCGACCGCGGCGAGCTGCGCGCGCAGCACCTGTTCCTGGACGATGGCGTTGAGCGCCTTGCGGAGATCCTCGTCGAGCGTCTCGCGCACCAGCACCCGCAGCGCGGCGGGAGCGCCGCTGACCAGCACGTCGAGTTCGCCGTCGGCCACCATCGCCTCGCCTGCGGCCAGGTCGTCCAGGGAAGTCGTGAGCACCGCGACGCCACGAGCGCCTGCCTGCTCCTGCAGCTGTCCTGCGATGGCCGTCGCCTGGCCGGACAACCCGATCTTGCTGGTCGCCTCGCCTGCGAACAGCGTGCTCTGCATGAGGACGAACGCGGTGAGGATCGCCAGGGACACCGCCGTGCCGATGAGGAACGACTTGGTGCGCAGCCGCGCGTTGAGCTCGCGGCGGGCGATGAGCCACACCGTGCGGCCCGCGCTCACCGGTCGGCGGCCCTGGGCGGTCATCGGACGGTCCCGACGACGTCGCGGAACAACTCCGTGAGCGATGGCCGGTGCCTGGTGAACTCGTGCACCGGGCCGGTGGCCAGCGCGGCCTTGAGCACCGGCTGGTCGTCGGCGCCCTCGGCCAGCCGCAGCCAGGTGCGGCCCTCGCGGCGGTCGAGCACCGTGACCCCCGGCACGCCGTCGGTCCAGCCGTCGCCCGCCGCGGGGGCGTGCACGATCAGCGTCGTGCCGCTGCCCTCCCGCAGCTCGTCGACCGTGCCGCAGGCCACCATGTGTCCATTTCGGATGATCCCGACCCGGTGGCACAGCCGCTCGACCAGGTCGAGCTGGTGGCTGGAGAACAGCACCGGCACCCCGGTGGACGCTCGCTCGCGCAGCACGCCCGCGAGCACGTCGACCGCGATCGGGTCGAGGCCGGAGAACGGCTCGTCGAGTACCAGGACCTCGGGATCGTGCACCAGCGCCGCGGCCAGCTGCACCCGCTGCTGGTTGCCGAGGCTCAGCTTCTGCACCTCGTCGGCGCGGTGCTCGCGCAGGCCCAGTCTGGCGATCCACGACTCGGCGTTGCGGTGCGCCTCGTTGACGCCGAAACCATGCAGCTCAGCCAGATAGACCAAGTGGTCCAGGACTTTCATCCGCGGATAGAGGCCGCGTTCCTCCGGCAGATAGCCGAACGCGCGTCGGGCGGCGTGGTCGATCGGCGCGCCCGCCCAGCGGGCCTGGCCGCCGTCGGGGCGCACGACGCCGAGGATGATCCGCATGGTCGTGGTCTTGCCCGCGCCGTTGCCGCCGACGAAGCCGAACAACTCACCCGTTCGGACCTGGAAGGTCAGCCGGTCGCACGCCAAGATCTCGCCGTAGCGCTTGGAGACCCCGTCGATCTCCAGCACCGCCGCAGCAGGCACGCTGACCCCTTCCCCGTTCCCCGTCACCGCCAGTATTCCGTGTCCGGGGCACGCGTGGCCGCCCGGTCGGGTGCGGCTGCAAACGAGTTCGCCGATTCGGGTCTGTGACGGAACCGATCGGAGGATGCTCCGTCAAAGAGGCGAATGATCCTGGTAGGACCATTGGAGGGGCGAGGATGAACCCTGAGCAGTGGCTCGCGCAGTACGACGAGAAACTGAAGCAGGCCGCGGCCAGTGCGCAGAAGGCGGACAAGGCGCTGCGGGAGGTCGGCGGGACGGCGACGTCGCAGGACGGTGAGATCACCGTGCGGGTCAGCGCCAGTGGCGCCACCACCGGGCTGGTGTTGCGGCCCGGCGTGCGCGACCTGGAGCCCGAGCACCTCGCCAGGCAGATCATGGACCTGACCCGGCAGGCGCAGCGCGAGGCCAGCGCGCAGGTCGTGGCCACCATGCAGGAGTTCATGGGCGACGGGCCCGCGCTCGACGTGGTCAAAGACCACCTGCCGGAGGGCTACGCGGGCGACGGCAAGGACGACCCGGTGAGCCTGGAGGCGCTGCGCGACACCAGGGCCGACGACGACTACTTCGAGAACCCACCCGAAGTCGTGAACTGATGTCCTGCGCCGGATATCCGACATCTATCTCGGCGGCCCAGCTTCCCGCAGGCCGCACGGCCGAAAGGCCCACGGACAACCAGTACGCGAACCTTCCGTCCGCACACCCAGCGGAAACCTGGACCACCGATATAGACGCCGGATATCCGGCGCAGGACACCTAGGACGAGGCGGATCATGGGCAACGGTTTCAACGTCAACGTGGCCGAGGTCCGGGTGCACACCCAGACCGTGCAGACCTGCTCGACCCAGGTCCACTCGGCCACCGGCTCCGCGCAATCGGTCACCGACGGCGCCTACGGCGTCATCGGCCAGTTCTTCGCCTCGGCGATCCTGAGTGCCTGCGGCGACGTCGTGCAGGGCATCGCCAAGGTCGCGGGCTCGCTCGACGACGTCCGCCAGGGTCTTGAGTCGATCGCCGCGGACTACGAGAACATCGACAACGCCAACGCGTCCACGCTCAACGGCCGGAGGGCATAGGGCAATGGCCACCACGACCACCACGCCCGCGCAGCAGGGCGCGGCGAACATCACTAACGACGTGCGCAGCGCCAAGGACGCGATCGAACGCGGCGACTGGCTCGACGCGGGCATGTCGATCACCAACGTGGCGATGGACGTCATCAACATCGCGGGCGACCCGCTCGGCGCGGCGGCCGGTGCCGGGTTCGGCTGGATCATCGAGCACATCTCGTTCCTGCGCGAGCCGTTCGACGCGCTGCTCGGCGACGCCAACTCGATCATGGGCAGCGCCAACGGCTGGATGAAGACCGGCGAGCAGATCACCGCCACCGCCGAGCGCTACCGCGAGACCGCGCGCACCGAGACCTGCAACTGGCACGGCGCCGCCGCCGACGGCTACCGTCGCGCCGCTGACACCCAGGCCCAGGGCCTCGACGCGCTCGCGCAGGTCAGCCAGGGCATCGGCCAGGCCATCCAGCAGGCGGGCCAGCTGCTCGCCGAGGTGCGCAAGACCGTTCTGGACTTCATCAACAAGTGCGTCCAGAAGGTCATCCAGATCATCATCCAGGCGCTGGCCGAGGCCTGGCTGAGCTTCGGGGCGAGCATCGCCAAGGGCATCGTGCAGTCGGTGGCCGAGGCCGTGCAGACCGCTCAGAAGATCGTCAGCAAGATCCAGAAGTTCGTCTCGTCGCTGCAGAAGATCATGCAGACGATCCAGAAGATCGTGAACCTGGCCAAGGCCGTCAAGCAGCTGCTGGAGACCATCGGCGGGCGCGCGAACAACACCCAGGGCGCCACCACCCGCCAGGCCGCGCCGATCAACACCTCGGGCATCGACACCGCGGCCAACGCCCGCTACAGCCACGACGCCGGTCCCGCCGACGCCGACTACAGCAGGCGCACGCACCAGGACTACCGCTACGACCAGTACCAGCCGGGCACCGCGACGACCCAGCCCAACTACACCCAGGCCACCCCGTCGCGGCCTCGCACCTATCAGCAGCCGGTGAACGGCGGGGGCGGCACGCAGCCGAACTACACGTCCGGACCGGTCGGCACGCCGTCGACCTACCGGCCGCCGACGGGTGGGGGGACGGGTCAGCCGAGCTACGGCCACGGCGCGGTCCCGACCCCGTCGGTCTACCAGCCGCCGACGGGTGGCCCAGGGGCCACGCCCGGGTACCCGGGCACCGGCGTCCCCGGCCAGATCTCCCACGTCGAACCGCCGACCGGCGGCTACGGCCCCAGCGGCCCGCCGCCGGACGCGGGTGCCCCGGCCTCGCGCGTCGACCGGGCCCGCTGGATCGGCTCTGCCGTGGAGATCCTGATCAACCACGGCGTCGACCCGTCCCGCATCGACGCCGAGCAGATCGCCCAGATCGTCGACCGCAACTCGGGCGGCAACCCGCACGCGATGGACCTGCAGGCGCCCAATGGGTCTGAGGGTTCCCCGCCCAAGGGCCTGATGCAGATCACCGACGATGTGTTCCAGCAGCACCAGGTTCAGGGGTACGAGAACATCTGGGCCCCGGTGGACAACATGCTCGCGGGGGTCATGTACTTCCTGGCGCAGTGGGACACGCTGATGGACGCGTTCAACGCCACGGCGCCGTCGTTCGGTCCGCAGCGGTAGCTCGGTTCCTGGCTCGCGGCCCCGCTCTCCGGAGCGGGGCCGCTGTCGTTTGTCACAGTTCGGTCACCGTGGCAACGGCCCGTCGGGGGTCTGCGTGTTGGTGGTGTCGGTGACCGAAAGGCGGCCGCCGGGACCGAGGAGTCAGCCATGTCGTTGTACCGCAAGGGAATCTCACTCGCCGCCGCGTTCGCCATCGGCGGTGTCGCGCTCGCGGGCTGCACTTCGGCGCCCATCGGTTCGCCCGCGCCCGCCACCGCTTCGGCTTCCCAGTCCACAATGGATCGGGCTGCCGTCGTGACCTCGGCTCCCTCGGCTCCCTCCGTTCCCAGCACGACGGCCGCTCCGCCTGGGGCAGCCGCCGCGCCCACTCTCGGCCCCCCCGGCTACGGCGCGCTCAAGCTGGGCATGAGCCAGGCCGCCGCGCTGGCCACGAAGCTGCTTAAGCCGGTGGAGCCGGTCGGCGGGCATTGCGAGCTGTATGACAACAAGCGGTTCGAGGACAGCCGGGTGTGGATCTCGTCCAAGCTCGGCTTGGTCTCGGTGGACGCGCCATCGGGTGTGCTGACGCCGCAGGGCGTCGGCAAGGGGGCGTCGATGGCCGCGGTCGAGCGGGCCTACCCCGACCTGCTCGCCACACCGAACGGTCACATGGCGAAGGTGCCCGGCAACCCGAAGGCGATGTACGTGTTCTTCTTCACCAGGGCGAACAAGGTCGAGGCGATCACGCTGGAGCTCCGCGGCCAGGACTGCTACCGCTGAGCCAAGCCGGTGAGGGTTCGGGCGACCAGGTCCGCGACGGCGGGCCTGGCCGCTTCCGCGTCGGCGTCGACCAGGCCGATCCGGGTCCGGCGCTGCAGCACGTCCTCGACGTCGAGCGCGCCTTCCTGCCGGACGGCCCAGACGACCTCGGCCGCGGTGACGCCCGGCGCGACCGGTTCGGCCAGGGCGGGGTCGACCAAGCCGATCGCGTGCACCTTGGCCGCCTCGGTGCCGTACTTGCGGACCAGGGAATCCGGGGCATCCACAGTGGAGAGTCGAGCGCGCTGGGCCGCGCCGACCAGGGGCAGTGACTTGCTGCGGCTGGGGCCCGCGGCCAGGTTCGCGGACTCGACGGCCCGGTCGACGGCGTCGGCGGCCATCCTGCGGTAGGTGGTGAGCTTGCCGCCAACGACGGTGATGACGCCGTCGGGGGCGGTGAGCACCGCGTGGTGGCGTGACAGGTCGGCGCTGCGGCCGCCCGTGCCCCGGCCGGGAAGGTCGAGCAGCGGGCGCAGGCCCGCGAACCGGCCCAGGATGTCGGCGCGGGTCGGTGGGGTGGCCAGGGCGGTGCCCGCGATGTCGAGCAGGAAGTCCACATCGGACTCTGGCACCGTGGGGACGGCGGGGATCGGCCCGTCGACGGGTTCGTCGGTCAGTCCGAGGTAGACCCGGCCGTCGGCCTGCGGCAGCATCAGCGCGTACCGGCCGAAGTGGCCAGGCACCGGGATGGTGAGCGCCGCGTGCTGGATGCCCAGCGCGACCCCGTCCAGCACCAGGTGCGACCCCCGCGACGGGCGCAGCGTGACGGAGTCGACCAGTGTGCCCGCCCATACGCCGGTGGCGTTGACGGTCGCCCGGGCGCGGATCCGCACGGTGTCACCGGTGAGACCGTCGACGACGTCGGCTCCGGTCCCGGTCAGCGTCGTCACGCGCGCCCTGGTGATCACCTTCGCCCCGAACCCGGCCGCGGTCCTGGCAAGCGCGACGACGAGCCGCGCGTCGTCGATGAGCTGGCCGTCAAAGGACAGCAACCCGCCGCGCAGCCCGTCCCGCCGCAGTCCGGGCGCGAGCGCGAGCGCTTCGGGCGCGGAGACCTTGCGCGGCCGGGGAAGCAGGCTCGACGGCGTCCGTGCCACCCGCCGCAGCGCGTCACCCGCGCTGAGCCCGGCGAAGGTGAGCGTGGCGTCCATAGTGGACACCTGGGGATGCAGCGGGATGACCTGGGGGAGGGCTCGGGTGA
>DATLIA010000058.1:0-17460 GCA_035540215.1 Actinokineospora sp.
CCGCGCGACCGCCGAGCAGGCCGGGCAGGCCACGTCGTACACCACGACCACTTCGACGATCCGCATGGCGGGGGAACTGTAGCGTGGCGACATGCCCGACGAGCCCATTGACGCGGAGATCGTCCCCGAGCCCGCACCGGCACCGGTGCCGCCCCCGACCGGTTACACCGACGGCGGCGTCCCCACCCTCGACTACGTCCGCGACAAGATCGAGGGCAGGTACGCCGCGGCGCTCGGCATGGAGGAGCTGGTCGGCGAGACCGACCAGGCCCGATCGCTCGCCGAGCAGGAGGCCGCGCGCAAGAAGGCCGCCGAGGAGAAGCTGGCGGAGATCCGCCGCTCCCTCGGCGGACCTACCTCCTGAACAGCTTGCTGCCCAGCCACACCAGCGGGTCGTACTTGCGGTCGACCGCGCGCTCCTTCAGCGGGATCAGCGCGTTGTCGGTGATCTTGATGTGCTCGGGGCACACCTCGGTGCAGCACTTGGTGATGTTGCAGAGACCCAGTCCGTGCTCGTCCTGCGCGTCCCGGGTCCGGTCGGCCACGTCGAGCGGGTGCATCTCCAACTCGGCGATGCGCATGAGGAACCGGGGACCGGCGAAACTCTCCTTGTTCTCCTCATGGTCGCGGATGACGTGGCAGGTGTTCTGACACAGGAAGCACTCGATGCACTTGCGGAACTCCTGCGAGCGCTCCACGTCGACCTGCTGCATCCGGTACTCACCCGGCTTCAACCCCGGCGGCGGGGTGAACGACGGGATCTCGCGCGCCTTCTGGTAGTTGAAGGACACGTCGCACACCAGGTCGCGGATCACCGGGAACGTGCGCAGCGGGGTGACCGTGATGGTCTCGTCCTCGGTGAAGGTCGACATCCGGGTCATGCACAGCAGCTTCGGCATGCCGTTGATCTCCGCCGAGCACGAGCCGCACTTGCCCGCCTTGCAGTTCCAGCGGACCGCCAGATCCGGCGCCTCGGTGGCCTGCAGGCGGTGGATGATGTCGAGGACGACCTCGCCCTCGTTCACCTCGATCAGGTAGTCGTGCAGCTCACCGTCCTGGTCGGTGCCCCGCCAGACCTTGAACTTCGCCTTGTAGGCCACCTCAGGCCGTCCTTCCGGGGTGCGTCGCCAGCTCGCCGTCGGTGTAGTACTTCTCCAGCTCCGGCAGCTCGAAGAGCTCCAGCAGGTCCGGCCGCATCGGCTCCTGCTCCTTGGGCGTGACCTCGATGGCGGGCACGACCTCGGTGCTCGCCTTCGCGCTGCACACCAGCAGGGTGTTGCGCCAGGTCGAGTCGAGCTGCGGGTGGTCGTCGCGGGTGTGGCCGCCGCGGCTCTCGGTGCGCAGCAGCGCCGCGCGGGCGACACACTCGCTGACCATCAGCATGTTGCGCAGGTCGATCGCCAGGTGCCAGCCCGGGTTGAACTGCCGGTGGCCCTCGACGGTGACGTTGTGGATGCGACCGCGGATCTCGGCCAGCTTCTCCAGCGCCGCCTCGACCTCCTCGGCCTTGCGGATGATGCCGACCAGGTCGTTCATCGACTGCTGCAGCTCGGTGTGCAGGGTGTACGGGTTCTCCTCGACACCCTCGCTCGGCGGGTCGAATGGCGACAGCGCCATCTCCGCCGCCGCGTCCACATCGGACTGCGCGACCGCCGGGCGGGTCTCCAGCGACTCCACATAGGACGCCGCGCCGAGGCCCGCGCGCCTGCCGAAGACCAGCAGGTCCGACAGCGAGTTGCCGCCGAGGCGGTTGGAGCCGTGCATACCGCCCGAGCACTCCCCCGCCGCGAACAGGCCGGGAACGCTCGCCGACGCCGTGTCGGGGTCGACCTCGATGCCGCCCATCACGTAGTGGCACGTCGGGCCGACTTCCATCGGCTCGGCGGTGATGTCCACATCGGCCAGTTCCTTGAACTGGTGGTACATCGACGGCAGCCGCTTGCGGATCTCCTCGGCGGGCAGCCTGCTCGCGATGTCGAGGAACACGCCGCCGTGCGGTGACCCACGACCCGCCTTCACCTCGGAGTTGATCGCGCGGGCGACCTCGTCACGGGGCAGCAGGTCCGGGGTGCGGCGGTTCTTCTCCTGGTCGGTGTACCAGCGGTCGGCCTCGTCCTCGCTCTCGGCGTACTGGCCCTTGAACACGTCCGGGACGTACTCGAACATGAACCGCTTGCCGTCGGAGTTCTTCAGCACGCCGCCGTCGCCACGCACGCCCTCGGTGACCAGGATGCCCTTGACGCTGGGCGGCCAGACCATGCCGGTCGGGTGGAACTGGACGAACTCCATGTTGATGAGCGTCGCGCCCGCGCGCATGGCCAGCGCGTGGCCGTCGCCGGTGTACTCCCAGGAGTTCGACGTGACCTTGAACGACTTGCCGATGCCGCCGGTGGCCAGCACGACCGCCGGGGCCTCGAACAGGACGAACCGGCCGGTCTCGCGGTAGTAGCCGAAGGCGCCCGCGATCCGGCCGTCCTCCTTCAGCAGCTCGGTGATCGTGACCTCGGCGAAGACCTTGATCTTGGCCTCGTAGTCACCGTGCTCGGCGAAGTCCTCCTGCTGCAGCGAGACGATCTTCTGCTGCATCGTGCGGATCAGCTCGAGGCCGGTGCGGTCGCCGACGTGCGCGAGCCGCGGGTACGTGTGGCCGCCGAAGTTGCGCTGGCTGATCTTGCCGTCCTTGGTGCGGTCGAACAGCGCACCGTAGGTCTCCAGCTCCCAGACGCGGTCCGGCGCCTCCCTGGCGTGCAGTTCGGCCATGCGCCAGTTGTTGAGGAACTTGCCGCCGCGCATCGTGTCGCGGAAGTGGACCTGCCAGTTGTCGTTCTCGTTCGCGTTGCCCATCGACGCCGCGCAGCCGCCCTCGGCCATCACGGTGTGGGCCTTGCCGAACAGCGACTTGCACACCACGGCCACGCTGAACCCGCGCTGGCGGGCCTCGATCACCGCGCGGAGACCCGCGCCGCCAGCTCCGACGACGACGACGTCATAGGAATGACGTTCGACCTGACTCACATTGATCCTCTCGAAGTTACGGTGGGGTGGCGGTCGCTCAGATGAACCGCAGGTCGGAGATGGCGCCGCTGGCGACCAACATGACGTAGAGGTCGGTCAGCATCAGCGTCGCGAGAGTCGTCCACGCCAACTGCATGTGGCGGACGTTGAGCTTGGAGATCACCGTCCAGGCGCGGTAGCGCACGGGGTGCTTCGAGAAGTGCTTGAGCCGCCCGCCCGCGATGTGGCGGCAGGAGTGGCACGAGAGCGTGTACGCCCACAGCAGCACCACGTTGACGGTCAGGACCACGTTGCCCAGACCGAACCCGTGGGTGAAGGCGACGACAGCGTCATAGGTGTTGATCACCGAGACGACCATGGCCACGTAGAAGAAGTACCGGTGGAAGTTCTGCAGCACCAGCGGCAGCTTGGTCTCACCGGAGTACTTGGCGTGCGGCTCGGCGACCGCGCAGGCCGTCGGCGACTGCCAGACCGAGCGGTAGTAGGCCTTGCGGTAGTAGTAGCAAGTCAGCCGGAAGCCCAGCAGGAACGGCAGGGCCACGAAGCCCAGCGGGATCCAGCCGGGCAGCTCCGGGAGCGGAGTGCCGAAGTGGCTGGATCCCGGCAGGCACGACTCGCTCAGACACGGCGAGTAGAACGGCGTCAGGTATCCGTAGTCCTCGACCCAGTACCACTTGCCCATAAACGAGCGACCGCCCGCGTAGAGCACGAACGTTGCCAGACCGAGGACGGTCAGCAGTGGCGGCTTCCACCACTTGTCCGTGCGCAAGGTGCGCGCTGAGATGCGCGCCCGGGTGGGGGCGTTGACGCCTGACGTCATCGTTTCCTCGTCGCTGAGAAGTGGTGGGAACGTGTGCTGCTAGCGCTGGTAGCCGCCGACGCCTTCGTCGTCAGCGCCCTGCCAGAGGGCTGGGTCGTACGGGGTGTCCGGGATGACGACGACCTCGGCCTCGACCGAGTTGCGCGGCACCGGCGTGCTCGGGGTGCCGCTGAACTCGCTCGAGTCGATGTCGAGTCGCTCGATGTCGTTGACGAGCCTGCGCACCGCCGGGATGTCGCCGTAGCGTCCCCGCAGCGCGGCGACACACTGCCGCAGCTGGCCGATGGTTCGCTGCAGCTCACTGATCTCCGTGCTCGACATGTACGCACCTCCGTACGCCGGTCCATTCGCGGTCCCGGGAAGGTGGTGCTCGCCCGGGTCCCCGCTCGTTGCCGACTTTGCCTGCCGACAGCAGATGTGACAAGTACCACAAGGGACGAACCGGCGGGTCGCCGACCCACTACGGAGGAGCATATCGGGGTGTGATTTCAGGCACACGGAGGATGCCTCGAACAGTATCCGAATAGCGGGAACCGTTGCGGCGCAACGGTTCCCGCTCAGTCAGTAGACGGACAACTCGTAGAGCGAGTAGCCGTAGCTCGAGGCTCGCCGCACGCCCTGGAATTTCACGTGCCTGGCCGACGTCGGCGGGAAAGAGACCACCTCGAGACCGCCCGCACCCTCACTCACAGTGGCCACCGTGCGCCAGTTGGTGCCGTCATCGGACACCTCGACGCGATATGCCGCCGCGTAGGCCGCCTCCCAGCGCAGTGCCACCCGGCTGACCTGCCTGGACGAGCCCAGGTCGACGCGCAGCCACTGGTTGTCCGACCACCCGCTCGCCCAACGGCTGCCCAGGTCGCCGTCGACGGCCTTCGGGGCGCGGAAGTCGTAGAACGGGTTCCACTCCGCCGAACTGGCCGAGGCGGGCATCCCGCGGGCCAGGTTGGCCGGGGCGCGGAACGCCTCCGTCGCCCGCCACATGCGCAGATACGACTCGGCGCCGCCGACGAGGTCCTGGACGATCTCGTCCCCGGCCACCTTGCGGATGTCCTCGATCCAGTCCGGCATCAGGCCGTAGTGGGCCATGCCGTCCTTGGTGTAGTCCCAGGTCCGCTGGCCCATCGTCTCCCGGTCCAGCGTCACCGAGCCGTCGGCGGACCGGAACGGGTAGGTGACCCCGCCCGCGCGCGGCCCGGGCAGCCCGCCGAGGCCGTTGACGTCGATGCCGAAGCCGTAGCCGTTGATGCCGTGCTCGTCGCGGTAGGCCTCGCCGCGCTGCCACTCGTGGACGAAGGACTCCGCCGAGTGCCCGTACTGGGCGACCGTGCCGCCGAGCGCGTAGATGCGCGGGAAGTACTTCGGGTCGGACCAGCTGTGCGAGGACACCACGCCCGGGTAGCGCGCCTCCTCGAGCAGGTCGAGGGTGCGGTCGGCGGCCTTGACGCTCATGTGGTCGAGTTCGACCATCATGCCGCGAGCCATCAGCCCCTTGACCATGTGCTCACCGAGGTCGGTCAGCCCACGAGTGTTGCAGTGCGGCGCGGGCGGGTAGACCGGCAGCGGCACCAGCGGCTTGAGCGGGTCCGGGATGGTCCCCGCCGCGGCGAGGGTGTTGTCGGTGTAGTCGGTCGTACAGGTCCGCGCGTCCCAGAACTGCCCTGTGCCAAGGAAGTTGGCCGCGTTGACCGCGATACCGGCCACACCGGAGTCGAACCGGACACCGCACAAGGCGTTGTCGTACTTGTGGCAGACGAACATCGTCCGCACACCGAGCGCGTACATCTCGTCGAGTCCGCGGTCGATGTCCGCTTTGGAGCATTGCGCGACGCCGAGGATCTGCCTGCACCCGAACGGTTCCGAGGTCTCGATCCCGAGCATGACGGCGAGCTTGCCCTGCTCGATCGTCTGCCGCGCCTCACTTTGACTGCGGACGACCCGCAGCCAGCCCTTGCCCGGCCCGCCGTTCTCGGTGTCGATGAAGGTCTGCAGATCGGTCATCAGCTTGGCCTGCAGGCGGATGATGTCCATCTCGCCGCAGGGCTGGTTCTTGATCGGATAGAGGTCGCACAGCTGCCGGTTGGCCACCAGGTGGTTGACCATCAGTCGGAGGCCGCCGCGCCACGACCGCTCGATCCACTTGTAGTACGCCTGTTGGTGGGTAAGGGAATTGTGGGCCGGCCAGTCCTTGAAGGTCGGATAGCCGACCGGATCGTGCGTGCCGACCGGGGAGCCGGTCTTGGTGAAGTTCTCGAACCAGGCGAGCTCACCGTTCGGGAAGTGGTCGGCACAGTCGACCAGCGCCGCCTGCGGGCCCGCCGGGTCGAATGGCTTGCCGCAGACGACGTCGCCACCGAAGGCCACATTGGAGAAGACGTGAGAGTGGGCATCGAGGAAACCGGACACGGTCCCGTCGGGACGGGTGCCGCTGAACGGCGTGCCGACGGCGTTGACATCGGCACCGGGCGGGCTCTCCGCGGCTTGGCCGGGGAGAGCGGACAGAACGGCGGCCAGGCCCACAGCGAGCAGGACGGTCAGGTTGCGGGCTGTTGGTCGAGGACGGAGCACGGTTCCTCCTCACGAGCACAGGGATCAAAACCTGAAAGATACTCGCGAGTAATCCTCAGGTAAACCTGTGACCGCCGGTTACAGATCGATCTTCGGCGTCAACCGAACAAGCCGCCGTCGATCAGGTCCCCCTCGTCGCCCGCCGACCGCAGCTCATCGCGGACCACGCGGAACGCCATGCCCTCGGCGTAGCCCTTGCGGGCCAGCATCCCGACCAGGCGGCGGATCTTGACCTGTTCCTCCAAGCCGCCCATCGTCCGCAGCTTCTTGCGGACGAGTTGGCGGGCCCGATCCTCTTCCGCCTCGCCGTCCACCGCGTCGACGGCTTCGGCGACGAGTTCGTCGGCGACGCCCTTGCGGCGCAGTTCCGTGGCCAGGGCGCGCCTGCCCAGCCCCTGGTGGGTGTGGCGGGCGCGGACCCAGCTCTCGGCGAAGGCCGAGTCGTCGATCAGGCCGATGGCGGCGAACTTGCCGAGCACGGCCTGGGCGACGTCCTCAGGGATCTCCTTGCGGCGCAAGGCGTCCTCGAGTTCCTGGCGGGTGCGGGCGCGGGCCGCCAGCAGGCGATAGCAGATCTCCCGTGCCTTGGCCGCCGGGTCGTCGGTGGTGGGACGCGATTCCCCGGGAGGCGAGTCCTCCCGGGTCCTACGCGTGTACTTGCGTTCCGACACTTAGAACTCGACGGGCGCCGGGGCGGTCTCGTCGGCGTCCAGCTTGGCTCCGATGCCGAGCTTGTCCTTGATCCGCTTCTCGATCTCGTCGGCGACGTCCGGGTTCTCCAGCAGGAACTTGCGGGCGTTCTCCTTGCCCTGTCCCAACTGGTCGCCCTCGTAGGTGTACCAGGCACCCGACTTGCGCAGGATGCCGTGCTCGACACCCATGTCGATCAGCGAACCCTCGCGGCTGACGCCCTTGCCGTAGAGGATGTCGAACTCGGCCTGCTTGAAGGGCGGGGCCACCTTGTTCTTCACGACCTTGACCCGGGTGCGGTTGCCGACCGGCTCGCCGCCGTCCTTGAGGGTCTCGATGCGGCGCACGTCGAGGCGGATCGAGGCATAGAACTTCAGCGCCTTGCCGCCGGTCGTCGTCTCCGGCGAGCCGAACATGACGCCGATCTTCTCGCGGAGCTGGTTGATGAAGATCGCCGTGGTGCCCGAGTTGCTCATCGCGCCGGTCATCTTGCGCAGCGCCTGGCTCATCAGCCGGGCCTGCAGGCCGACGTGGTTGTCGCCCATCTCGCCCTCGATCTCCGCGCGCGGCACGAGCGCCGCCACGGAGTCGATGACCAGGATGTCGAGCGCGCCGGAGCGGATCAGCATGTCCGCGATCTCCAGCGCCTGCTCACCGGTGTCCGGCTGGGAGACCAGCAGCGCGTCGGTGTCGACGCCGAGGTTCTTGGCGTACTCCGGGTCGAGCGCGTGCTCGGCGTCGATGAAGGCGGCGATACCGCCCGCGCGCTGGGCGTTGGCGACCGCGTGCAGGGCGACCGTCGTCTTACCGGAGGACTCTGGACCGTAGATCTCGACAACCCGGCCCCGCGGCAGACCGCCGATCCCCAACGCCACGTCCAGGGCGATGGAGCCGGTCGGGATGACCGCGATCGGGGCCCGGCCCTCGTCACCGAGGCGCATCACCGAGCCCTTGCCGAAGTTCTTGTCGATCTGGGCAAGGGCCAGCTCTAGCGCCTTATCCCGATCGGGTGCTGGTGCCATCTTGGTTCCACCTCGGTTGACTTTCGACTGTTTCGTACTCACGGCGCCGACGCTACGGGCAAGGGCCGACGTTTCTCCGCACGCACCGCCGGTCTGTGGACAAGCGGACCCGATGTGGACAGCATCGTAGCGAACGTTTGTTCGAGACGGTGGAGTGACACGCCGATGGTGTAGGTTCCCGGCGCCCGCCGGTCAGCGCCGGTCGACCGGCACCTCGAAGGCCTCGCACACCGCCTGCCAGATCTCCTTGGTGGGCAGCCCGGCGTCCAGCGCCTGGTCGACCGTGCGGTCGCCGAGCGCGCTGAAGACGTGGTCGTGGGCGATGGTGTCGGCCAGCGAGGCGCCGAACTCCTCGGCGAGCCGGGTGCGGAAAGCGGTGATACGCATCGCCGCCAGTCTAGTGGTGCGACCCATGACGTCGACCGGGTCTCGACATGCCCACGACGCCGCTGCCCGCGTTGCGGGAACGGCCAAGTACACCCAGTACGAGCGCCGTCCCCGCGCCTTGGCAGCGACGCCGTGGACACGCCGATACCCAGCCAACGCCATAGGCCACACCACTAGTGGTTACGACCGGAGGTTCGTCGGGGGTCTCGACGGATCCAGGTTTCCGCTGGCCGCACGGCCGAAAGGCCCACGTACAACCAGTACGAGGACCTTCCGGCCGTGCGGCCAGCGGGAAGCTGGGCCGTCGAGACCCCCGGCGAACCTCCGGTCGTGACCACTAGGGACTGGCAGACTCGGACCCGTGCTCACCTTCGCCATCGAGAACCCGACAGCCGTCGAGGACACGCTGCTGACCGTGGCGTCCATCGCCGCGTGCCTGGCCGCCGTCGTCGTCGGCCTCATCGCCTACCGCAACCGCAGGCGCTAGTGGTGTGACTCGTGACGTTGGCCGGGTCTCGACACTAGATCAGGTCCCGGGCTGGACGTTGGCGGCGAAGAAGTCGGCGAGCTTGTCCGGGCTCAGGTCGTCGCCCTTTGCCGTCAGCGTGCCGACGAGCGGGCGGTCCTTGACGGTGAACACCAGCACCCCGGTGTCACCCTTGACCCCCGCGCGTAGCCTGCCGTCGTACCCGTTGCCCCGCCAGTCCGCCACGACGTGCTCGCCATCGGACACCTGGCCCAGTTCCTCGGCCCAGACCTTGCCCACGTCGTCCATCGACCCCGCGTGGACGTAGTTGACCTGGTAGGAGTCGGGCAGCGCGCAGGAGACGGTCCCCTCCGCCGCGGTGCAGGTGTTCTTGTCCGGGACGTCGCCCGCGAGCTGCCGGAGGCACTCGGTGAAGCCCTTGTCGTCAGCTGCGCCCTTGGTCGCGCAGCTGTCCGCGCTGGGCACGCCATCGGGCTTGAAGACGAAGAAGCCACCGACCACAGCCAAGACGACCAACACGGCCGCGCCCGCTGCCAGGAGCGCCTTCCGCCGAACCGACGCGGCGGGTGTCTGCTGACGAGGCGGCGTCGGGAAGTTGCCGTGCAGCGGGAAGGCCGTCTGCTGCGGGAACGGGCCCGACTGCGGCCCAGGGGCCTGCGGCCGGGGCGGCGTGGGCTGCGCGGGGAACCCGCCGGTCTGCGGCGCGGCGGGGAAGCCACCGGTCTGCGGGCTCACGTTGGCCGTGCGCATGCTGATGCCCTCGCTGGACACGTGGTGCGCTCCGAGCGCGACCGCCGTCTCCGGCTGGTCCAGGCTCGTCGGCACGATCCGCAGCTGCTCGGCGATCAGGGTCGCCACCAGCGGGATCCGGCTCGACCCGCCGACCAGGTAGATCCCGACCATCCGGTCGGGCGTCATGCCGGTGGCCCGGATGGTGCCCGCCAGCAGTTCCACGCTGCGCAGCATGCTCGGCCGGATCAGCGCCTCCAGCTCAGCGCGGGTCACCAGCACGTCGTCGAAGGGCTCCGGCATGGGCACCTCGGTCTGCGGGTGCCGCGACAGCGCCTCCTTGGCGCCCTTGACGTCCTCCAGCAGTGCCCGACGCGCGCGTCGGTCGGCGAGGGACTCCGGGCGCAGCAGCCGCTGCCACACCGACGGGTCGCGGAACGACACCTGTCGACCGACGTGTTCCAGGACGGTCTGGTCGACGTCCATCCCACCGAGGTCGGGCAGCCCGTTCTCGGCGAGGACGGCGAACCCGTTCTGGGTGGCGGCCACGATCGCCACGTCGAAGGTGCCCGCGCCCAGGTCGTAGACCGCCAGCGCCTGGCCGGGGGCGAGCGTGCGGCCGAAGGACGCGAAGTGCGCCGCGGCCGCGACCGGCTCGGGCACCAGGGCCAGGTTCGGGCCGATGTTGGCCTGACGGGCCGCCGACAGGAGCACATTGCGGCGCACCGGGCCCCATTGCGCGGGGTGGGTCAGCCGGACCTCGTCCGGCCTGCCGCCGCCGAGCTGGCGGGAGACCTCGTCGCCGACCCGGCGCAGGACGGCGGCCAGCGCGTCGGTGACCGGGACGACCGCGGTGCCCAGCAGCAGCGTGCCCTCGTCGACCCGGCGCTTGGGGTTCGGCTCGAACCGCGACGGGTCCAGCCGGGCACGGCGCTCGGCTTCGCGGCCGACCACCAGCCCACCGTCCTCGGCGGCGAACACCGCCGACGGCATCGTGGCCGAGCCGTCGACCTCGACCACCCGCGGTGCGCGACCGTGCGCGGAGAGGACCGCGACGGTGTTGGAGGTGCCCAGGTCGACCGACAGGATGTTCACGTCATTCCCCCTGTCAGCCGTTGCTGCCCGGCTTGATGTGCTCGTCGAAGTAGGTCTGGATCTGCGGATCGCCACCTGTCCCGACGATCCAGCCCATGATCGGGGTGTCCTTCACGCTGTAGAGCAGCATCTCAGCGCCCGTGGCGATCTCCACGACGTGGTATTCGCCGGACATGCCGCCGCCGGTCCAATTGCCCTTGGTCGTGTTCCTCCCGGCCGAGTCGAGGCCGCTCAGCGCCGCGGTGATGTTCTGGTCGACCACGCCCGCCGAGTCGAAGTGGACGTAGATGGCGAGGTAGGAGTCATCGAGCTGGCAGGTGGCCGAGGTGGCGCCGGGGGTGGCTACGGCCTGCCCGCCGAAGTTGGCCCCCGACTCGCACTCGCCGTTGGTCGCCACGGCACCCGCGACCTCGCGCATGCACTTGGTGAAGCCCTTGTCGTCGGTGGTCTGGTCAGTGCAGTCAGCGGTGACCCCGCCTGAGCCCGACGTCGCGATGATGATGCTCACGATGCCGATCACGACCACCGCGACGATCGCGGTCGCGACGTACCAGAACTTGTTCGACGACGGCCGCGGCGCGGGCACGAACGGCTGCGGCTGCGGAACGGCGGGCCGCTGCTGCACCGGAGTCGGCGCGGACGGCGGACCCTGCACCGGAGTCGGACGGGACGGAGGCTGCGGCTGGACCCGCTGCGGACCGCTCTGCGGGTAGGGCTGGGCGGGGATCGAGCCGGACTTCGGCGGCGGCTGGGCGGCGAACCCGCCGGACCGCGGGGGCACGATCGCCTGGGTGCGCTGCACGGTCTCGACGGTGGCGCTCATGTCGCCGGTGCGCATCGTGACGCCCTCCTGCGGCACGTGGTGCGCGCCGAGGGCCACCGCGGTCTCTGGCTGGTCCAGGCTCGTCGGGACGACCCGCAGCTGCTCGGCGATCAAGGTCGCCACCAGTGGGATCCGGCTCGACCCGCCGACCAGGTAGATCCCGACCAGCCGGTCGGGGGTCAGGCCGGTCGAGCGGATCGTGGCGGCGAGCAACTCGACGCTGCGCAGCATGCCGGGGCGGATCAGCGCCTCCAGCTCGACCCGGGTGACCAGCACGTCGTCGAAGGGCTCCGGCAGCGGCACTTCGGTCTGCGGGTGCCGCGACAGTGCCTCCTTGGAGGCCTTCACATCTTCGCGCAGCGCCCGCTGCGCGCGGCGGTCGCCGGTGGACTCCGGGCGCAGCAGCCGCTGCCAGCTCGCGGGGTCGCGGTGCGAGACCTGCCTGCCGACGTGCTCGAGCAGCGCCTGGTCGACGTCGAGGCCGCCGAGGTCGGGCAGGCCCGCCTCGGCCAGCACCGCGAAGCCCTTCTGAGTGGCGCCGACGATCGCGACGTCGAAGGTGCCCGCGCCCAGGTCGTAGACGGCCAGCGCCTGACCCGGCCGCAGGGTCTGGCCGGGGAAGGAAGCGAAGTGGGCGGCCGCGGCGACCGGCTCGGGGACCAGGACCAGGTTGGACCCGAGCCCGGCCTGGCGCGCGGCGGACAGCAGGACGTTGCGGCGGACCGGGCCCCACTGGGCGGGGTGGGTCAGCCGGACCTCATCGGCCTTCTTGCCGCCGAGCTGGCGGGAGGTCTCGTCGGCCACGCGGCGCAGCACGCCCGCGAGCGCGTCGGTGACCGGCACGACGGTGTCGCCGAGCAGGAGGGTGCCCTCGTCGACGCGGCGCTTGGGGTTCGGCTCGAACCGCGACGGGTCGAGCCGGGCGCGGCGCTCGGCGTCACGGCCGACGACCAGGCCGCCGTCCTCGGCGGCGAACACGGCGGACGGCATCATCGACGCGCCGTCGACGTCGACCACGCGCGGTGGACGGCCATGTGCGGACAGCACGGCGACGGTGTTCGACGTGCCGAGATCCACCGACAGGACGTTCACTGCTCTCCCCTCAATCGCACCGACTACACAACAAGCCCCCAGGTAGTCGTGGCAGATAGTCCCATGCCCGGCCGCCGCGGTGGTCCCGGTAGCCACAAGTGCGGCGAAGTTGTCCACAGGCGACGCCGCGGGGGTGGGCGATGTCGGTGGCCTCGGGTAAGCATTGAGAGGTGACCGAGAACGCGCTCGACCTGTTCTCACCCGCGACAAGGCAGTGGTTCGCGGGTGCGTTCGTCGCGCCGACCGACGCCCAGACGGGGGCGTGGCGGGCGGCGGCGGCGGGCGAGCACGCCTTGGTCGTGGCGCCGACCGGTTCGGGCAAGACGCTGGCCGCGTTCCTCTGGGCCCTCGACCGGCTCGCCGCCGAAGGCCCACCCGCCGACGCCAAACACCGCTGCCGGGTGCTCTACGTGTCGCCCCTCAAGGCTCTCGCGGTCGATGTCCAGCGCAACCTGCGCGCCCCGCTGGCCGGTATCCGGCAGGCCGCGCACCGACTCGACCTTCCTGAACCGGACATCACCGTGGGCATGCGGACCGGCGACACACCCGCCGACGAGCGCCGCGCCTTCGCCAGGACGCCGCCGGACGTGCTGGTCACGACACCGGAGTCGCTGTTCCTGCTGTTGACCTCGGCGGCACGGGAGTCGCTGCGCGGGGTGCGGACGGTGATCGTCGACGAGGTCCACGCGGTGGCGGGGGTCAAACGCGGGTCGCATCTGGCGCTGTCGCTGGAACGGCTCGACGCGCTGCTCGACCGGCCCGCGCAGCGGATCGGGCTGTCGGCGACGGTCCGGCCGGTGGACGAGGTCAGCGGGTTCCTCGGCGGCGGGCGGCCGGTGACGCTCGTGCAGCCCAAGATCGGCAAAACGATCGAGGTGCGCGTCGAGGTGCCGACCGAGGACATGGCGAGCCTGGTCGAACAGGTCAACGACGACGCGGCCGACAGGACACAGTCATCGATCTGGCCGAAGGTCGAGCGGCGGGTCCTGGAACTGGTCCGGGCCCACCGGTCGACCATCGTCTTCTCCAACTCGCGGCGGCTGGCCGAGCGGATGACCGCCCGGCTCAACGAACTCGCCGCCGAGGAACCCGGCGAACCCGTCCGGTTCCCGGCCGAGGCGATCGGCCAGTCCGGGATGACGACCATGGCCGCCCCGGTGATCGCCCGCGCGCACCATGGGTCGATGTCGCGTGAGCAGCGGACTCTCGTCGAAGAGGACCTCAAATCGGGACGGCTGCCCTGTGTTGTGGCCACCTCGTCGCTGGAACTGGGCATCGATATGGGCGCGGTCGACCTGGTCGTGCAGATCGAGGCGCCGCCGACGGTCGCCGCCGGGCTGCAGCGCGTCGGCCGCGCGGGCCACCAGGTCGGCGCGGTGTCGCGCGGGGTGATGTTCCCGAAGTTCCGCGGCGACCTGGTCTCCTGCGCGGTGGTGGCCGAGCGGATGGCCCAAGGCGCGATCGAGGCTGTCCGCTATCCACGCAACCCGCTGGACGTCCTGGCTCAGCACATTGTCGCGATGGTCGCGATCGAACCGTGGACGGTGACTGAACTGGCCACGCTGGTCCGGCGCGCGGCCCCGTTCGCCTCGCTGCCCGACGCCGCCCTGTACGCCGTCCTCGACATGCTGGCCGGGCGCTATCCCAGTGAGGAGTTCGGCGAGCTGCGGGCCAGGATCACGTGGGACCGGATCAGCGGTGAGCTGCGCGGACGGCCGGGCGCCCAGCGGCTCGCCGTCACCTCGGGCGGCACGATCCCCGACCGCGGCCTGTTCACGGTGATGACACCGCCCGACGAGCGGGGAGCCGGATCACGGGTCGGCGAGCTGGATGAGGAGATGGTCTACGAGTCGCGAGTAGGCGACACGTTCCTGCTGGGCACCTCATCCTGGCGAGTGCAGGACATCACCCACGACCGGGTGATCGTGACGCCCGCGCCGGGTGAGGCCGCAAGGATGCCCTTCTGGAAGGGCGACGCGCCGGGACGCCCGCTGGAACTAGGCCGGGCTCTGGGCGGCTTCGTCCGCGAACTGTCCAGTGCGGACAACGCGACGGCGCGTGCCCGGGCCGCCGCGGCCGGGCTCGACGAGTGGGCGATCGACAACCTGCTGGCGTACCTGGGCGAGCAGCGCGAAGCGACCAGACACGTGCCGGACGACCGCACGATCCTGGTCGAGCGCTTCCGCGACGAACTGGGCGACTGGCGACTGGTGGTGCACTCTCCGTTCGGCGCCCAGGTGAACGCACCGTGGGCGCTGGCGATCGGCGCCCGACTAAGGGAGCGGCGCGGCGTCGACCCGCAGATCGCCCACGGCGACGACGGGATCGTCATCCGGCTGCCCGACGCGGTGGACGACGCGGGCCAGGAAGTCGTCGCGGGCGCGGAGGACGTCCTGCTCGACCCGGACGAGGTCGAGCAGATCGTGGTGGCCGAGGTCAGCGGGTCGGCGCTGTTCGCGGCCCGGTTCCGCGAGTGCGCGGCCCGGTCGCTACTGCTGCCCCGGCGGGACCCCCGCCGACGCACACCGCTGTGGCAGCAACGGCAGCGGTCAGCACAGTTGTTGTCCGTCGCGGCGAAGTACGAGCAGTTCCCGGTCGTGCTGGAGGCCATGCGTGAGTGCCTGCAGGACGTCTACGACGTGGCCGGGCTTCGGGAGCTGATGTCTGATGTGCGGTCGCGGCGGGTGCGCGTCGTCGATGTGCAAACCCAGTCGGCGTCGCCGTTCGCCCGCAGCCTGCTGTTCGGCTACGTCGGGATGTTCCTCTACAACACCGATGTCCCGCTGGCCGAGCGTCGGGCGGCGGCCCTGTCACTCGACAGCGCCCTGCTGGCCGAGCTGCTTGGCTCCGAGGCCATCCGCGAGTTGCTCGACCCGGACGTGCTCGCCGAGGTGGAGCGCTCGCTGCAGCGGCTCGACCCGAGCCGACACGCCCGCCACGCCGAGGACACCGCCGACCTGCTGCGTTTCCTGGGCGACCTGTCCGTCGCGGAGGCCGCGGAACGCGGCGTGGCGCCGGAATGGCTCACGGAACTGGAGTCAGCCCGACGCGCGCTGCGGGTACGCATCGCGGGCGACGAGCGGTACATCGCGATCGAGGACGCGGGCCGCGTCCGCGACGCGCTGGGCACCGCGCTGCCGGTCGGCGTGCCCGAGGCCTTCACCGAACCGGTCGCCGACCCACTGGGCGACCTGTTGTCCCGCTACGCCCGCACCCACGGCCCGTTCGCCGCGTCCGAGGCGGCGACGCGGTTCGGCCTTGGCACGTCGGTGGTCACCGGGGTGCTGGAACGGCTCGCGGGCAGCGGCAGACTGGTCCGCGGCGAACTGCGTCCGATCACCGGACCGGAACCACCGGCGGCCGTCGAGTACTGCGACGCCGATGTGCTGCGCCGCCTGCGCCGCTCGTCCCTGGCCCGGCTGCGGGCCGAGGTCGAGCCGGTCGAACCAGCCGCGCTCGGCCGGTTCCTGCCTACGTGGCACGGGATCGGCCGCAAGACCCGATCGATCGCCACGGCGGACGACGTTCTGTCCATTGTGGAACAACTCGCGGGCGCCCCGATCCCGGCCAGCGCGCTGGAGTCCCTGGTCCTCCCATCCCGGCTGCCCGGCTACTCCCCCGCCCTATTGGATGAACTCACCGCCGCGGGCGAGGTCACCTGGTGCGGCACCGGAACCCTCGCGGGTGGCGACGGCTGGATCGCGCTGGCCCCCGCCGACGTCGCCGACCTACTGCTGCCCGATGTCGAGGCCGCGGTACCCGACACCCCGCTGCACACGGCAGTACTGTCCGCTTTGGACGGTGGCGCACTGTTCTTCCGCCAAGTGGCCGACCGAACCGGCGCCATCCTGCTCGACGGCGGCGCCGAGACCCCCGCCGACCAGGACGTGGTGGCCGCCATCTGGGACCTGGTCTGGGGCGGCTTGATCACCAACGACACCATCGCCCCCCTACGCGCCCTGGTCTCCGGCAAGGGCGCGGCCCATCGTCCTCGCCGCACCGCGCCCCGCGGCCGATACGCCAGACTCCGCACCGCCCGACCGGCCATGCCCAGCCGCACCGGCCCACCCACCGTCGGCGGCCGCTGGTCCCTCGTGCAGCCCCGCGAGGACGACCCGACCCGCCGCGCCCACGCCCGCGCCGAGGCTTTCCTCGAACGCCACGGCGTCCTGACCCGCGGCGCGTTGGACACCGAGCGCGTGACCGGCGGCTTCAGCGGGATCTACAAGGTCTTGCGCGCCATGGAGGAGTCCGGCCAGATCATCCGCGGCTACGTCGTAGAGGGCCTGGGCGCCGCCCAGTTCGCCGCCCGCGGCGCCGTCGACCGACTCCGCGCACTGTCCCGTTCGGACACTCCCGACCCCACGCCAGCCGACGCCCTCGTCCTCGCCGCCGCCGACCCAGCCCAGCCGTATGGCGCGGCACTCCCCTGGCCCGAGCCCCTAGGCGACGGAAAACACCGCCCCGGCCGCAAAGCGGGCGCGCTCGTCGTTCTGGTGGACGGCACGCCGGCCCTCTACGTCGAACGCGGCGGCCGATCCCTGCTGTCGTTCACCGAGACCGGCACAACCCTGCGCTCCGCCGCGGATGCCTTGTCCAGGGCCGTCCACGACGGCTGGCTGGGCTCCCTGTCCGTCCAGAAGGCCGATGGCGAGGTCGCACTCACCTCGGCCCTGGCAGATGTCCTGCGAGAAGCAGGATTCCGTGCCACCCCGAAGGGACTGCGCTTGAG
>DATLIA010000059.1:0-5568 GCA_035540215.1 Actinokineospora sp.
GTCCTGGACGAGCGCGAGACTCCCGGGCGCGGCGTCGAGGCCGTAGCGCGCAGTGGCCGGCCAGTCCATCAGCGGCCTTGGAAATCCAGCTCGGGTCGCGGCCGACCTGCCGCCATCGCGTCGACAGCGAGCCGCATCGCCATCCGGGCGTCGTCGGTCTCGAACAGCGGCATCGAGATGTCGAACATGGACTGGTCCGCAGCGGCCACACCGCCGACGGACCACGTCCGCAAGAGGGCCTTGTGCGCGGCGTGCGCGCGGGTCGGGCCACGGCTGAGCCGGGTGGCGAGCTCCAGCGCCTCCTCGAGCAGGACGTCGTCGGCCACCACACGATTGACCACGCCTGCATCGGCCATGCGCTGCGCGGGAACCCGCTCCGAGGTCAGCGCCCACTCCATGGCCAGCGACCGCCCAGCCCGCTCTGCAACCCGGTAGATCCCTCCCATGATGGTCGTGATCGCGATGCCCTGCTCCGGATGGCCGAAGTGCGCGGACTCGCCCGCGAGGATGACATCGGCCCGGAGTGCGAGCTCGAAGCCGCCGCCCAGGCACATCCCCTGCACGGCCGCGACAACCGGCATCGGCAGCTGCTCGAGGCGGTTGAACACGTCGAGGTATCGGGTGAAGGTGGCACGAAGATCCTGCGTCGACGCGTCGGGCCAAGTGCGGATGTCGCCCCCGAAACAGAAGTCCGGACCTTCGGCACGCAGGACGACCGCCCTGGCTCCGTTCCGCTCGACAGCATCGAGCGCCTCGGCGAGCTCGGCGACCATCTGGTCGCCGATCCGGTTCTGAGGCGGGTGCTCGATCGTCAGGATCTCCACGGCGCCTTCGCGGGCGTGCGCGACCTGGGTCATTGTCCACTCCTCAGTCGATGCGCGGGCAGCCCACTCCGAGCAGACCGGACCCCCAGGGCAGTGGAAAGAACCGTAACACTTATGCTTCTTTCGCACCATTGCGCGAGTCAGACCACGCCCGCCGCGTCGAGCAGTGCACCGACGGTCGGTTTCACCAACCCCGCGAGCTTGTCCGATCCGATCCCCGCGCGAGCGCTGGCGCCGTCGAAGACCAGGATCAGCTGCCGCGCCAACAGAGCCGGGTCGCTCGCACCACCACGTCGGGCCTCTGCACGGAAGTACGACGCGAGGCGCTTCTTGACCCGCTGCGCCACGATGCTGGCGGGGTGGGCTTGATCCTTCAGCTCGATCTGGACGCTCAGGTAGCGGCAGCCGAGGAAGTCGGGATCACGCGCCTGCCTCTCCAGCTGGTCGAAGACGTGGAGGATCCGTTCGCGATGCGAGCGCGCGTCGTCCGCCGGGGGAAGCAGCCGGGCCTCATACGATGTGGCCCGTTGATCGAGGCTGGCCGCCAACAGCTCGTCCTTGCTGTCGAACAGCTGGTACATCGATCGCTTGGACACTCCTGCCGCCTTGCACAACGCATCGATCCCCACGCCGACGCCCTCCCGGTACGTGAGGTTGGCGGCCGATTCCAGCAGGCGCTCGCGGCTGCTCGGCCCATCCTTCGCAATGGACATGTGAAGAGGGTAGCCCTCCGGCAACATTCTGGAAACCGATCGGTGTACCCGCCGGCGGTCGACCCCGACGACTGCTGCGGCGGACCTGGGAGGAGGTCCGCCGCAGCAGGGCTTCAGTGGGCCACCCCGTCAGTGAGCGATCACCGGCTCGCCCTCCGACGCCTCCAGCGCCGCGTTGGGCACGACGATCGCCGCGATCGCGGCACCGGCCAGGAAGATCCCCGCACCCCACGAGAAGGTGGAGGTGAAGCTGTCGACCTGGGCGTGGGCCATCGTCAGCGGACCGGCGGCGTGCGTCGTCAGGTAGTCCGTCATCGCCGACGCCGCGACCGTGGTCAGCAGTGCGGTGCTGATCGATCCGCCCACCTGCTGGCTGGTGTTGATCAGGGCAGAGGCGACCCCGGCGTCCTCGTGGTGCAGGCCGGCGGTCGCCCCTTGGAACGCGGTGGTCATCGCACCGCCGAGACCGGCACCCAGCAGCACCAGCCCGGGGACCACGTCGGCGACATAGGTGCTGTCCAAAGCGAGCTGGGCCAGCAGCACCATCCCGGACGCCGAAACCAGGAAGCTGACACTGATCACGACCTTCGGGCCGACCTTCGGGAGGACCACGGCAGGCACGGCGATCGAGACCGCGACGATGGCGAACACCATGGGCAGGAATGCCAGACCGCCCTCGATCGGCGAGTAGCCGAGGCTGACCGCCAGGTAGTAGGTCAGGAACAGGAAGATCGAGAACATGCCCATGCCCATCACGAAGACAGCCAGGAACGACCCCCCGCGAGTCCGGTGGGTCACCACCCGGAGGGGCAGCAGCGGGCGGTCCACCCGGGCCTCCAGAAGGACGAACGCCACCAGGAGCACCACGCCGCCGATGAGATAGGCAAGGGTGACCGGATCGGTCCAGCTGGTCGATTCGACGTGGGCAAGTCCGTAGACGATGGCGAAGAGCGCGGCACTGGCCAGCACGGTGCCGGGCAGGTCGAGGCGCGGCCTCTCGGTGGCCACGTGCCTGGCCAGCAGGAACGCCCCACCAGCGAGCGCAACGACGGCGAAGCCGATGTTCACGAACATCACCCAGCGCCAGGACGCCCACTCGGTGAGCATGCCTCCCAGCAGCAGGCCGACCGCGGCACCGGCGCCGGACAGCGCACTGAAGATCCCGAAGGCCTTCGCCCGCTCGGCCGGCTCCGTGAAGGTCACGCTGAGCAGCGAGAGTGCCGCTGGTGCCAGCAGGGCCGCGAAGACGCCCTGGCCGACGCGCGCACCGACGAGGATCTCGAAATTGGCGGCCGCGCCACCGATGCCCGAGGCGACCGCGAATCCGGTGAGCCCGATGAGGAACGTGGCGCGCCTGCCGAAGAGGTCGCCCAGACGACCACCGAGGAGCAGGAGACTCCCGAAGGCCAGGGCATAGCCGGTGATGACCCACTGCCGGCTGGAGTCACTGAAGCCCAGGTCCTCCTGTGCGGCCGGCAGCGCGATGTTCACGACTGTCGCATCCAGCGTGACCATGAGCTGCGCCACCCCCAGCACGACAAGCACCCACCAGCGCGCGGCATGAGAGCCGCGGAATCCTGTGTCAGCTTGGTCGGCGGCGGGCGCCCCGGGTTCGCGGGTTGTGGTCATCGTCATGGTCCTCGTCTCAGCTCGGCATCGGCATGGAAACCGATCGGTTTCCTGAGATCGTAAACCGATCGGTTTCCACGCTGCAAGTCCGCCTGCCCCGAGGGCCTCAGGCAGTTGACCCAGTGGCGTCCGGAACCGCCGGCGCCTCGCTCGCCGCCGTTCCGACCGATGGCTCCGCGCTGGTCCTCGCGGACCCGCGCCGCCCCGGAAGAACCGCGAAGATGATCAGGGTTGCAGCGGCCATGACCATCCCGCCGACGAGGCTGGTGTTGGCGACGCCGTGGGCGAAGGCCTGGTGGACGGCGTCCACGAGGGCCTGAGCCTGCTCGGGCCCGGCAGAGGGACTCTGCGCGACCCACTCTGCGACACCCAGGCCGCCACCGACCGAGTCCTTGGCGGTCTCCATCGCCTCCGCCGGGAGCCGGTTTCCCACCAGGTCGGTCAGCTCGTCGCGGTAGGCGGTGCCGAGCAGTGAGCCCAGCACCGCGATGCCCAGTGCCCCGCCCAGCTCGAGCGCGGTGTCGTTGACCCCGCCACCGACGCCCAGCTCGGACTCCGGGAAGGAACCCATGATGGTGTCGGTCGCCGGGGAGATGCTCAGCCCGAGCGCGAAGCCGAGCATGATCAGCGGCGTCACGAAGTCCCCGTAGGTCGAGCTGCTGTCGATCTGGGCCAACAGGAACATGCCGGCCGTGCCGACGGACATGCCGGTCACGACGATGGTCCTCAAGGCCAGCTTCGACGCGAGGATCCCGGTCGCCGCAGACCCGAGGAACACCCCACCGGCCAGCGGCAGCAGCCGCAGACCCGTGTCCAGGGCGTCGTACCCGAGGACGAACTCCAGGAACTGCGTCGCGTAGTAGAGCACCGCGAACATGCCGAAGAAGAAGAAGAGCACCACGAGCATCGAGCCGCTGAAGGGCCGCTGCGCGAACTTTCGGACATTCAGCATCGGGTGCGGGTGCCGCAGCTCCCAGGCGACGAAGGCGGCCAGACCCGCAGCAGCGATCCCGGCGGCGGTGACGGCGCCAGCACCCCAGCCGAAGTGCGGGCCCTCGATGACGGCGTAGATCAGGGAGCCGACGGTGACGATCGACAGCAGGCCACCGACGTAGTCGATCCGGCCCATGCCCTCCGCCTTGGACGGCGGCACCAGGACGAGTGCCGCGAACACGGCGATCAGGGCGATCGGCACGTTGATCAGGAAGGTCGAGCCCCAGTCGTGGCTCTCCAGCAGCCAGCCGGAGACCAAGGGTCCGCCGGCAACCGCCAGACCAGAGGTCGCGGACCAGGCGGTGATGGCCTTGCCCCGCTCGCTGCGCGGGAAGGTCGCGACCAGCAGGGACAGCGTGGCCGGCATCACGACCGCGGCACCGACACCCATGATCATGCGGGCCGCGATGACCAGCGAGGTCTCGTCGACCATGCTCCCCATCACCGAACCGGCAGCGAAGACCAGCAGGCCGACGACCAGGGCGCCGCGCCGGCTGTACTTGTCGCCGATGGCGCCCAGGACCAGCATCAGCGCCGCGTACGGAACGGTGTAGCCGTCGACGACCCACTGCAGGTCACTGCTGCTCAGGCCCAGGTCGGTGGTCATGTGGGGGGCGGCGACGACCAGCGAGGTGTTCGCCATCACGGTGACCAGCAGGCTCAGGCACAGAACGAGCAGCGCCCACCAGCGCCGGGCGTACGGCCCAGCCATGTTCGCCACGGGGGTGTTCACCAACAAGGACATCAGAAACTCCTGGGAGTACGGGGCCGACGAGCCGAGTCGCTCGATCGCCCCTGGACGTGGGGAAGGGGAAGGAAGACGTGATCCGCTAGTCGGCCCATGCCGCGATCCGTCCTGCGATCGCCTCGGGAGCCTCGATGTGCAGGAAGTGGCCGACGTCGGGGACGACCTGCCGTGCGCGCGGGGCGGCGAACCGATGTCCGTCGTCGACCTGCGAGGGGAGCATGCAGCCGTCGTCGGCACCGTGGAGCTGGAGCATGGGCACCGTGATCGGCTGCGACAGTCGCCGCGTCGCTCCGAGCATGCCGGGTCGCGCCATCGCCCGGTAGTACTTCAGCGGCGCCGGCATGCTGGCCCGCAGGTCCTCGTGCAGTTGCGACCGAACGTCTGGATCGAGGGAGAGGTTGGGTGACCACTGACGCCAGAGATGGTCGATGAGGGCGAGATCTCGGGCGGTGGCCACCCAGCCGCTTCCCGGCAGCTGGAACAGCCCCATGTACCAGCTGCGGCGCAGTTGCGCGAGGCGCGGCCGACTCAGGAACGTGAGCGGGTGGGGGATGGCGAGCGCGACCGCGCGTTCGATCCGCTCCGGCGCGGTGGCGCAGACGTCGTAGGTGATCAAGGCGCCCCAGTCGTGCCCGACCAGCTCCACAGGCCGCCCCGGAGA
>DATLIA010000060.1:0-10734 GCA_035540215.1 Actinokineospora sp.
GGCCCGCGACCGCCACCGAGGTCACCAAGTTCCTGGAGACCACCAAGAAGGACACCGCGGCCATGTGGCCCGCGGGCCTGGTCGAGGTCACTGTGGACGGTCGCGCCGCCTACCTCCCGGAGTCCGACGTGGACGCCGCGCGCGCCGCCCCCGACCCGGACCTGGTGCGGCTGCTGCCACCGCTGGACCCGTTCCTGCAGGGCCGCGACCGTGACCTGCTCGTTCCCGACGCCGCGCACCGCAAGGCGCTGTGGCGGATCATCGGCAACCCCGGCGCCGTGCTGTCCGGCGGCGAGATCGTCGGCCTCTGGCGGGCGAAAGCGGCGGGCCGGAAAGTCGCGATCACGGTCGAGCCGTTCGGGAAACTCCCGCGCGCGATCACCAAGGCAGCCGAGTCGGAGGCCGAGCGGGTCGCCGCCGCGCGCGGGTTCACCGAGGCCAGGTTCGCCGTCGCGGCCCAGTGAAAGACGAATGGCAAGGAGTCGTCCACTCCCTGCCACTTCTAACGTATAGCGCACAGGGGGCCTTGCGGCAAGACCCCGGTGATGCCGCAGAATCTCCCGCCGTAGCCAGAACCTGCGAAAACAGGGTTTGACGAAGTACGTGCTAAATCGGGGGTTTCATGATTGACGTGATCATCGCGGGCGGCGGACCGACCGGCATGATGCTGGCCGCCGAGCTGCGGCTGCACGGCGTAAACACCGTCGTGCTGGAGCGCGACACCGAGCCGACCAGGATCGTCCGGTCGCTGGGCCTGCACGCGCGCAGCATCGAGCTGATGGACCAGCGCGGCCTGCTGGAGAAGTTCCTCGAACTCGGCAAGCAGCACCCCATGGGGGGCTTCTTCGCGGGCATCATCAAGCAGGCGCCCGAGCGGCTCGACACCGCACACGCCTACGTCCTGGGCATCCCGCAGCCCCTCACCGACCGCCTGCTCACCGAGCACGCCACCGCACTCGGCGCCGACATCCAGCGCGGCCGGGAGCTGGTTGCGCTGACCCAGGACGACACCGGGGTGACCGTCGAGCTGGCCGACGGGACCGAACTGCGCGCCCGCTACCTCGTGGGCTGCGACGGTGGCCGCAGCACCGTGCGCAAACTCCTCGGCGTCGCCTTCCCCGGCGAACCCGCCACGGTCGACACCCTGCTCGGCGAGATGGAGCTGACCGCGGCACCGGAGGAACTGACCGCGGTCATGGCCGAGGTCCGCAAGACCCAGCTGCGGTTCGGCGCGATGCCTCTCGGCGACGGGGCGTACCGCGTCATCGTGCCCGCGGACAAGGTGGCCGAGGACCGCGCTGTCGCACCGACCATCGAGGAGTTCCGGCGGCAGCTGCTCGCGGTCGCGGGCACCGACTTCGGCGTGCACTCACCGCGCTGGCTCTCCCGCTTCGGCGACGCCACCCGCCAGGCCGAGCGCTACCGCACCGGCCGGGTCCTGCTGGCGGGCGACGCGGCGCACATCCACCCACCCGCGGGCGGCCAGGGCCTCAACCTCGGCGTCCAGGACGCGGTCAACCTCGGCTGGAAACTGGCCGCCGAGATCGACGGCTGGGCACCGGAGGGACTCCTCGACAGCTACCACAGCGAACGGCACCCGGTGGCCGCCGAGGTCCTCAACAACACCCGCGCGCAGATGCAGCTGATGTCCACCGACCCGGGGCCGCAGTCGGTGCGCAGGCTGCTGACCGAGCTGATGGACTTCGAGGACGTCAACCGGTACCTGATCGAGAAGATCACCGCGATCGGCATCCGCTACGACTTCGGCGACGGCCACGAACTGCTCGGCAAACGCCTACGGGACATCGGGCTGAAGCGGGGCCGCCTCTACGAGCTGATGCGCGGCGGCCGCGGGCTCCTCCTCGACCAGACCGGCGCGCTCTCGGTGACGGGCTGGGAGGACCGGATCGACCACGTCGTCGACGTCAGCGAGGAACTCGACGCGCCCGCCGTGCTGCTGCGCCCCGACGGGCACGTGGCGTGGGCCGGTGAGGACCAGCAGGACCTGATCGGCCACCTGCCCACCTGGTTCGGCGCCGCCCACTGAGCGGAAACCCCGTTTGGTGGATCCCCGGGGCCGACTACGGTCCCGGGGATGGGGCATGAACCGACCGTGTCAGCCGACTACGCCGACCGCGTGAAGGCCTGGCACGAGACCGCGTACCGCGAGAGCCACCGCGACACCGACGTCACCTTCGACTACCTCGGGCGCACCTTCGTCGTCCCACCAGACGTGCACCCGATCACGCCGTTCTCCCACCTGCTCGGCGACGCCGTCCTCGCCGAGGTGCGCCCCGGGGACCGCGTGCTGGACATGGGCACCGGCTGCGGCGTCAACGCGATCCTCGCCGCGGGCACCTCGGCCGACGTGACCGCCGTCGACACCAACCCGCACGCCCTGGCAGCGGCCGCCGCCAACGCCGAACGCAACGGGGTACGGGTCACCGTGCGCCACAGCGACGTGTTCAGCGAGGTCACCGGCCGGTTCGACCTGATCGTGTTCGATCCGCCGTTCCGCTGGTTCACCCCACGCGACCACCGCGAAGCGGCCTCCGCCGACGCCGGGTACCGGGCGATGAACACCTTCTTCGCCCAGGCCCGCGACCACCTCACCGCCGACGGCCGCATGCTGATCTTCTTCGGCACCTCCGGCGACCTGGGGCACCTGCACGCAAAAGCCGAGGCCGCCGGGTTCGCCAGCGAGGTGCTGGCGACCGGCGGCCTCGAGAAGGACGGCTGGCAGGTGGACTACTTCACCTACCGGCTGGTCCCGGCTGCTGGGGCCACTGCGGCGGGCTGATCGCCTGGGTGCGCTCCGAGTCCGGCTGCTGCTGCTGCTGCGGGTAGCCGGGCTGGCCCTGCGGCGGCATCCCATGCTGCTGGGTGGGCGGCAGGTTCGCGGGCATCGGCGTCTGCATACCCGGCTGCACCGGCGGCGCGGCGGGCATCGCGGGCGGCAGCGCCTGCACCGGGGCGGCCACCGGAGCCGACACGGCGGGCGGCGGGACCTCGTTGCGGGCAACGGCCTCAGCCGCCGCGACGGCCTGGGCGATACGCGGGTCCGTGGACGTGTCGAACCAGTCGGCGACGGAGGCGTCCTCGTCCTCCGGGCGGGTCAGGTCCGGCTCGAACGCGGGCGGCTCGTAGCGGAACACGCCGTCATCACCGGGGGCGCCCAGCATCCGTGCGAAGCCCTCCAGGGACTTGCCGAACTCGGTGGGGATCATCCACACCTTGTTCGCGTCGCCCTGCGCGAGCTGCGGCAGCGTCTGCAGGTACTGGTAGGCCAGCACCTCCGGCGTCGGCCGACCGGCCTTGATCGCGGCGAACACCTTCTCGATCGCCTTGGCCTGGCCCTGCGCCTGCAGGTACCGCGCGGCCCGCTCACCCTGCGCCTTGAGGATCCGCGACTGCCGCTCGGCCTCCGCGGACATGATCGTGGCCTGCTTGGCGCCCTCGGCGGACAGGATCTGGCTCTGCTTCTGACCCTCGGCGGTCTTGATCGCCGCCTCACGCTGCCCCTCGGCGGTGAGGATGATCGCGCGCTTCTCACGGTCGGCGCGCATCTGCTTCTCCATCGAGTCCTGGATGGACGGCGGCGGGTCGATCGCCTTCAGCTCCACCCGGGCCACGCGGATGCCCCAGCGGCCGGTCTCCTCGTCGAGCACCCCACGCAGCTGACCGTTGATCTGGTCACGCGAGGTCAGAGTCTCCTCCAGCGACATGCCACCGACCACGTTGCGCAGCGTCGTGATCGTGAGCTGCTCGACGGCGACGATGTAGTTCGCGATCTCATAGACCGCGCGCCGCGAGTCGGTGACCTGGAAGTAGATGACGGTGTCGATCGACACCGTCAGGTTGTCCTTGGTGATCACCGGCTGCGGCGGGAACGACACCACCTGCTCGCGCAGGTCGATACGGGCCCGCACCCGGTCCAGGAACGGCACCAGGAAGTTCAGCCCCGGCTCCGCCACCCCCTTGAACCGGCCCAGCCGCTCGATCACCGCGGACTGCGCCTGCGGGATCACGAGGATCGACTTCACCACGATCGTGAGCACGAACAGCACCACGACAGCGGCGACGATGACGGTCGCGCTCACCTTGCCTCCAAAATTGGGGAAACCTAAAGTCGCTCGGCCATGACGACCGCCGTGGCGCCGGAGATCTCCACCACGGTGACGATCGTCCCCGGCTCCAGCACCTCTGTCTCGTCGAACGCGCGCGCCGACCAGTCCGAGCCGTTGAGCTTGATCCTGCCACCCGCCCGGTCCACAGTGGACGTCACGGTACCCCGGGTGCCCGCCAGCGCCGCCACGTTGTCGCGGATATGCGCGCCGTGCATGCGGCTCTTGAGCCACGGCCGCGCCAGCGTGATCAGTCCGATCGAGACCAGCGCGAACACCGCGGAGCTGACGAACACGTTGCCGAAGAGGAACTCCGCGCCCGCGCCCGCCAGGGCAGCCGAGCCGATCATCAACAGGACGAAGTCACCCGAGAGGACCTCCGCCGCGATGAGGACAACGCCCGCGATCAGCCAAATCAGCGCCATGCGCACATCGTGACAGAAACCCGCCGGTCACAACCGCCGATCGGAGGAAAAGATCGCCATCAGTTACCAGGGTCGGTCACGAAGTCGATCAACCGTTCGACCGCGCCCACCAGCGCGGGCTCCAGGTCCCGGAAACCCGACACCGCCGCCCGCACCCGCCGCCACCCGTCGGCCGGTTCACCCCAGCCCAGCGCCGTGCACACCCCGACCTTCCACTCCGTGCCGCGCGGCACCACCGGCCACGCCTCGATCCCCACCACCGACGGCTTCACCGCCTGCCAAACATCCACGAACGGGTGGCCAGTCACCAACACGTTCGAGTCGCGCAGACCGTCGACGATCCGCGATTCCTTACTGCCCGCCACCAGATGGTCGACCAGCACACCCAGCCGCCTGCCCGGGCCCGTCCCGAACTCCGCGACCCGGTCGACCAAATGATCAATACCATCGAGGGGCTCCACCACGACACCCTCGACCCGCAGGTCATGGCCCCACACCAGCTCCACCAGCTCAGCGTCGTGGATGCCCTCCACCCAGATCCGCGACTCCCGCGCCGTGCGCGCCCGCAGCCCCTGGACCTTCACCGAACCCGACGCCGACACCGCCTTCACCGGCGCTGCCGCCACCGCGGGCCGCACCAGCGTCACCGGCGCCCCGTCGACAAGGAACCCAGCCGGGGTCAGCGGGAACAGCCGCCGCCCACCACGCCGGTCCTCCAACACCACGTTGCCGTACTCGAACCCGACCACCGCGCCGCAGAACCCGCTCGCCGGGTCCTCCACGACCAGGCCGTTCTCCGCGGCCACCTCGGGGATCTGCTTGCGGGGCCGCCCGGACAGGATGTCGCCGTACTCATGGGAACGCACGGCGCAGAACTTACTGAGACCACCCGATCGGTTGGTGTCGCCACGCCGACAGCGAACTTTCCCCGGATTCACCCGTCGGAGTCCACCGCCCCCGGACGACGATAGGGATGTGAGCACGCAACCGGGCGTGCGGCCCGACCCGGCGTTGGGGCTGCTCTCCCGCTACGACGAGGCACTGCCACAGGTCTACGGCTACCTGCTGGCCCGCTGCCGCGTCGCCGCACTGGCGGAAGACCTCACCGCGGAGACCTTCCTCGCCGCGGTCGCCGCCCTGCGCAAACCCGCCGCCCCCGACCTGAGCGTCGCCTGGCTCATCGGCGTCGCCCGGCACAAACTCGCCGACCACTGGCGCAGAGAGGAACGCGAACGCCGCGGCACCGCCGCGCTCGCGGCCGAACCCGACCCGGTCGACGACCCATGGGACGTCCACCTCGACACCATCGTCGCCCACGACGTCCTGGCCACCCTCGGCCCACACCACCGCGCCGCGCTCACCCTGCGCTACCTCGACGGACTGCCCGTCCCCGAGGTCGCCGACTGCCTCGGCCGCACCGTCCACGCCACCGAGGCACTCCTCGTGCGGGCGCGCAGCGCGTTCCGCAAGACCTACCCGGGAAAGGAGGGCTGACACATGACCGACCCCCTCGACGCCCTCCACGCGCCCCTCACCCCGGTCGACCCCGATCCAGTGTTCGCCGACGACCTGCGCGAGCGACTCCGCCGCGCTGTCCTCGGCCCGTCAGGAGCAGAGATGACCCAGACCCACAACCCCACCGTCGTACCCGAGAACGAAACCGCCTGGCCACCGACCATCACCCCCTACATCGCCGTGTCCGACGCGCGCGCCGCCATCGCCTGGTACACCGACATCTTCGGCGGCCACCAGCGCGGCGAGCTCTACGTCATGGACGACGGCAAGATCGGCCACGCCGAACTCGGCATCGGCGACGCCGTCCTCATGCTCTCCGAAGGCGGCTTCGACGAGGTCCCCGTCGCCGCCCCCGACGCGCCGACCACGTTCAGCCAGTCCCTGCACATCCAGGTCCGCGACATCGACACCACCGTCGCCCGCGCCGAAGCCGCGGGCGCCCACATCGAACGGCGCCCCGCCGACCAGCCCTACGGCCGCACCGCGACCCTGGTCGACCCGTACGGGCACCGCTGGCTGCTCAACCGTCCACCGATGAACGCCACCCGCCACCGTCCCGGCGACGTGTCCTACGTGACCATGGTCGTCGCCGACGTGGAGAAGACGAAGTCCTTCTACGGCGCCGTCCTCGGGTGGACCTATGAGCCGGGGTCGGTGGAGAACGGCTGGGGAGTGGCGGGCAAGGAAGACTTCGGCCTGTGGGGCGACAAGTCACAGAAAGCCGAGGTCCAGCTCTGCTACCGGGTCACCGACATCGACGCCGCGCTGAGCGCGGTACGGGAACACGGCGGGCAGACACAGGAGATCCAGGTCAAGCCCTACGGCAAGCTCGCCGAGTGCACCGACGACCAGGGCGCCCGCTTCCAACTCTGGCAGCCCTAGCCGTTGAGCGCTGACACCCACGCCTGGGTGTCGTGGTAGTTCACGTTGCGGACGGCCTTGCCGTCCTCGACGGTCCACACCCAGGCCGCGGGCGCGTCCAGCTTGCGCCCGGACTTGGTGATCCCGACCGCACGGCCCTGCACGACGACGTCCGCCCCGGCGTCGAGGAGTGTCTCCGGCACGACGGCGAACTCGTCGAAGTTCGCCATCACCATGCCGAAGACCTTCTCGGCGACGGCCTGCGGGCCGATGTGGGTGCCGCGGTGCGGCAGGTCGGCGCTGTCGGTCTCGACCCACTCGATCTCGGGGGACAGGACACCGAGGACGGCGGGGATGTCGCCGTTGGCGAAGTTGTCGTACACGCTGCGCACGAGCGCCACGTTCTCTGCGGACATGATTTCCTCCAAGTGGCCCCTACATGCCTGCTATCGTCAACCTAGTTGCCTATATTGTCAATGAGGTTGCGCATGTCGATGGAACCACCAGCCAGCAAGGACACAGCCGCACTGCGCGCCTGGCGCGACGCCACGTTCTACCGGCTGCTGCTACGCGCCTCCACCGCCGAACGCGTCGCCACCCTCGACGGACTGCGAGAACGCGGCTACACCGACGTCTCCCAAGCCGACACCGCGCTCCTGGCCAACCTCGACGCAGGCGGCACCACCATGTCCGCCCTCGCCCGCCGCACCGGCGTCACCCGGCAAGCCGTCAGCAAACAGGTCGCCCTGCTCCAACAAGAGGGCTACGTCGACCGCGAACCCGACCCCGCCGACAGCCGCGCCGTCCTCGTCCTGCGCACCGGCAAAGGCGAACAACTCCTGCGCGACGCGCTCGACATCGTCGCCGCCATCGAAGCCGACTACCGCGCCCACCTCGGCGCCGAACGCGCCGACGAACTCAAGAAGCTCCTCGCCGACCTGCTACGGCTGTCCGACCCAGGCGGCGGACTCGGCCACGACTAGGCACTGTCCTGCAAGTCCGGCACGCGCTATCGGCGCCCGGGCGGCCCCTGGCCACACGGCCGGAAAGCCCAAGTACACCCAGTACGAGCGGCTTCCCGCCCGCGCGCCCAGGAACCGCCCGGATCACCGACCCCGCGCACCAGACTCACAGGACAGCGCCTAGAACACCGGCCACGGAATCGGCCGAAGATCCGCGTCCGGAGTCGGATACACCGGAGCGGCCAGCAGCCGCGCCACCCGCGACCGCAGCGCCTTCACCTCACGCGCCGTCAGATGACCCGACAGCGTCTCCCGCAGCTCACCATCCAACGCCGACCGCAGCGCCGACAACCCGTCGACCACCTCATCCGACATCGGCTCCCCAGCCCAACCCCACAACACCGTCCGCAACTTGTTCTCCGTGTGCAGGCTGATCCCATGATCCACCCCGTACACACCGCCATCGGTGCCGTGCAGCACGTGCCCGCCCTTGCGGTCCGCGTTGTTGATCACAATGTCGAGCGCCGCCAACCGCGCCACCGCCGGATGATCCGAATGCACCACCACCGCCGGATCACCATGACGGTCATGGGCGTGCAGGACCGGCCGCCACCCCGGCGGCACCGCCCGCGGCGGCAGCACATCCACCAGATCGTCACCCTCCAAGGTGGCGACCCACAACTGCACCATCCCCGGACCCACCGGCCCATCCCGCAACACCGTCGGCGGAATCAACGGCCACCCCGCCGCACACGCCACCAGATACGACGCCACCTCACGCCCCGCCAACGTGCCGTCCGGGAAATCCCACAGCGGCCGCTCCCCCGCGACCGGCTTATACACACACTGCGCCGACACACCCTCGAACTCGATCGCACAGAACAACGTCGCGTTCGAGGCGTCGACCAGCCTGCCCTCGATCTCGATGTCACCGCGCAGCAGCAACTCACCCGCGCCAGGGTCAGTGGGGAGCATTCCGCCCGCTCAGCTGTCCTCGGTGCGGCGATACCCGTTCTGCCGAGGACACACATGGCCCTCCGGGTCCAGCGGCTCAGCACACAGCGGACACGGCTTGCGCCCCGCGTTGACCACCCGGTCGGCCCGCTCGGCGAACGCGCGCGCCTCCACCGGCGACAGGAACACCCGCACCGCGTCCGGGCCCTCATCGGTGTCATCCAGCACCACCGACTCGTCGACCTCGCCCTCGGTGACCGCCAACAACTCGATCACCACCGCGCTCGACTCGGAATCCCAGCCCAGGCCCATCGTGCCCACCCGGAACTCCTCCTCCACCGGCACCTGCAGCGGGTCGGCGTCGAGAACCTCCTCCGGCACGTCCTCGGGCAGCTCCGCGCCGAACCGGCGGTGGACCTCCTCCAGCAGCGAGCCGATGCGCTCAGCGAGCACCGCGACCTGCGCCTTCTCGATGGTCACGCTGACAGTGCGGGCGCTCTCGACGGCCTGCAGATAGAACACGCGGTCGCCGGGCTGCCCGACCGTGCCTGCAACGAAGCGGTCGGGCTGACGGAAGACATGAATGACACGAGCCATGGCACCCCAAACCCTATTGCACTTCGCGGCGGCCAGCAGACCGTGCCCCCGACACCGGGGACACCCTCCCACGGTAACCACTGAGCGGACGTGGGTAGGTAGTGTCAGTGCTGTGGTGAAGATCGCTTCCTACGGGACATGGGCATCGCCGATCGACGCGGCCGCCGTCGCCCGCTCCGGCCGCAGGCCCGGCTGGACCAGCACCCACGCGGGCAGCGTGTGGTGGACCGAGAGCAGGCCAGACCAAGGCGGCCGACTCGCGCTCATGCGCCACGCAGGCGACAAACCCGCCGAGGTGCTCGCCGCCCCCTGGAACGTGCGCACCAGAGTCCACGAATACGGCGGCACCCCCTACGTCGTGTTCGACGACCACGTCGCCTTCACCAACTGGGACGACCAACGCGTCTACGCCTTCCCCATCGACGGCGGCGACCCCACACCCCTCACCCCGGAACCCGACCGCCACCACGGCACCCGCTACGCCGACCTCGTCGCCGCGGGCGACGAGATCTGGTGCGTCCGCGAGACCGTCACCGGCGACCGCCCCACCGACATCCGCCGCGACCTCGTCGCCGTCCCACTCACCGGCGCCGGACCCCGCGCCCTCGGCGCCTCCCACCACTTCATGACCGCCCCCAAACCCAGCCCTGACGGCCGCCACGCCGCCTGGATCGGCTGGGAACACCCCAACATGCCATGGGACGGCACCGAACTCTGCGTCGCCGCCGTCCAAGCCGACGGCACCCTCGGCCCCCACCGCGTCATCGCGGGCGGACCCCAAGAAGCCGTCTGCCAGGTCGAATGGGAGGACAACGACTCCCTGCTCGCCCTCACCGACCCCGACGGCTGGTGGAACCTGCACCGCATCGGGCTCGACGGCAACGCCGTCAACCTCGCCCCCATCGAACAAGAACTCGGCGGCGCCCTCTGGCTACTCGGCTCCCGCTGGTTCGCCCCACTCGGCCGCGGCCGCTACGCCATCCTCCGCGCAGGCCACCTCGCCGTCCTCGACGAACGCAGCGGCACCGTCACCGACATCGACACCGACCTACCCACCTGGGCCTCCGACATCACCGCCACCGACGGCGTCGTCACCGCCACCGCGGGCGGCCCCTTCGCCGAACTCGCCGTCGTCTCCCTCAACCTCTCCAACGGCGAACAGACCGTCCTGTTAGAACCCTCACCAGGACTCCCCGACGAGCGCTACCTGCCCACCCCCGTCGAACGCACCTTCCGCGCCGCCGACGGCCGCGACATCCCCGCCTACGTCTTCGCCCCCACCAACCCCGACCACAC
>DATLIA010000061.1:0-64329 GCA_035540215.1 Actinokineospora sp.
TCCCTCGCGGACCCGAGCGCGAAGTCGATGGCCAGGTAACCGCCCCATGCCAACGCGGCCAGGCCTGCCAGCGCGAACACCGCCCGCGTGCCGTCACCTGGGCCGATCCGCTCGCCGCTCATCGGACCTCCATCCTGGTCACCCATTTCGTCTGCAGCACCCCAGGACGGCTCGGCGCGATGATCCGGCACGGGAAACCGTGGTCCGGCGCCAGTTCCTCGCCGTTCACCCGCAGCGCCAGCAGCGTCGCCGGGTCTCGGGTGTGTTCGCCGGGCAGGGTGCTGGTGGCGTAGATGCTGTCCCGCTCCAGCGATTCGACGCGGACCGTCGCGCCCGGCTCGGCGCCGACGAGGCGCAGCAGGTCCAGGATCCGCACGCCCGTCCACGTGGCCATCGCGCTCCACCCCTCGACGCACGCGATCGGCAGGTCCTCGGTGGCCTGCGGCAGCGCGCGCAGCTCGGCCAGGGTGAGCCGCCGGATCCCCTTGGGTCCGGCCAACTCCAGCCGCCAATCCGCGGGCACCACCACGTTCGCCGCGCGGGCCGTCCGGTTGACCGGCAGGCCCTGCGGCCCGCGGTCGGACCGGACCGCGAGCGGCGAGACCGTGCCGCCGACCGTCGCCGCCAAGGCCGCGCCGGTGGCCAGCCACGTCGTGCGCAGGAACTGTCGTCGCCGCGGGTCGAGCTGGATCGTCAGTGCGCGGCGGATGATCGGCAGCTTGACCGCGACGTGCACCAGGATCGAGCCGATCGCGATCCAGGCGACGGCGTAGTGCGGGGTGGGGAAGTAGAAGCCCCACAGGTAGTTCTGGGCAGCGTTGAATAGGCCTGTCACCAACTCGAAGAAGGCTGCTCCAGACAGCAAGAGGATCGATCCGTGCTCGATCGCGTGTGGAAGTGAGCGGAACAGCGGTCTTTCAAACAACTTCGGATAGACGCTCCACAGCTTCGCGAACAGCAGCGGCACCGCGGCGATCCCGGCGGCGATGTGCAGCCACTGGGTGACCCGGTAGAGCTGTGCGGGCCTGCTCGGCCAGAACCAGTCGTGCTGAATGCCGTGGCTGAGCAGGCCGGTCAGGAAGCAGACCACGAACGAGATCCCCAGCCAGACGCCCAGCCGCGACGTCACCCGCTCGTCGTGGGCGGCGGAGCCGAACTTGACCGTCGGCGGGCGGATCACGGCCGCACCAACTCGGCGAACCAGCGCCCGTCGTGCGCACCCATCCACCGCACGTCGAGACCGGCCGACGCCGCCGCGTCGGGGACCGAGTCGGCGCCGACCAGTGCCCAGTCGAACCACGCGCCGTCGTCGACTCGCGCGCGGGTGGGCCGCAGGCCGATGCCCGGCCGGTCGGTCTCCACCAGCACGCTGCCGCCGGAGGCCAGCAGCCGCGCCACCCGGCGCAGCAGGCGCACGGGGTCGCCGCCGATGCCGATGTTGCCGTCGGCCAGCAGCGCGTGTCGCCAGCGGCCTTCCCCTGGGATCCGCTCATAGACGTCCCGACGCAGCGCGGCGCCGCCCCTGGCCCTGGTCAACGCCACCGCGACCGGCGAGACGTCGACACCGAGGCCGACGGCCAGCGCCGCGGTGAGCCTGCCCGGGCCGCAGCCGACATCCAGCGTCGGACCATCGCACCGGTCGAGCAGCAGTGTGTCGGCGCGGTCCGGATCGGCGTGCCAGCGGGCGATCGGCAGCTCGATTCGTTCACCGGAGGCCAGTTCGAGGCGGCAGGCCGTGCCGAGCAGGCCGGTGGTGAACCCGCTCACGACCGGACCAGCCCAACCTCGGCCACGGCGCGGGCGAACCGGCCGCCCGGCGTCGACATCGCCACCGCGACAGCGTCCACCATTGTGTCTACATCGGACAGTACGTCGAGCAGTGCGACGGTCAGCCCGTGCGCGCGCAACGCCGCCCAAGTCCGTTCGCCCGTGTCCGCCCGCGAGGTCGCCACGCCTCGCAGCAGCCGCGCGGCGCGCGGATCGCGCAAAGCCAGCGCCCACCAGCCGCCGTCCCTGGCGAAGCCGAGAGCGGCGTCGGCGTCGGTCAGCCTGGCGAGCGCGTCGGCGAGGTCGTGCGGCGTCACCTGCGGTGTGTCCATCCCGATCTGCACCACCGTTTCGCCGGGGAACCGTGCGGCGGTGTCGGCGTGCGCGGCGGCGAGGCGCTGGGGGAAGTCGTTTCCCCGTTGGGGGATCACGGTGCAGCGGCGCAGCAGCGCGCCGAGTTCATGGCCGCGCGCGGCGTCAGCGAGCGAGCCGGTGAACGCCACGACCACACCGCCGCACGTGGTGGACAGGGCCGCGTCGAGGGTGTCGAGCAGCGCGGCGGCGGCGATGTCGGCGGCCTGGTCCGGGGTGGCGGCCGGGCTGAGCCGGGTCTTGGCCCGGCCTGCCACGGGTGCCTTGGCGACGACGAGGACGCGGCTCATCGCAGCACCCCCGCCATGTCGCGCACGGCGCGCAGCGTGCCGCGCACCGAGCCGGACACCTTCGACTTCGTCCCCGCCGCCCGGGCCCGGTAGGTCACGTCGAGTTCGATCACCGGCCAGCGCGCGTCGGCGGCCCGGATCAGCAATTCCAGCGGGTAGCCGAACGCCCGGTCACGAACGTCGAGTGCCAGCAGGTCCGTGCGCCGGACCGCGCGCGCGGCCGCGATGTCGGACACGGGCAGGCCGCGTCGACGCAGCATGGCGGCCAGGACCGCGTTGCCCGCCCGCGCGTGCCACGGCCAGACGCCCGCGTTCGCCGGGATCCGCTTGCCGACCGCGAGCCGGGCGCCGCCGAGTGCGGCGACCAGCGACGGGAGTTCGCCAGGGTCGAGCGATCCGTCCGCGTCGAGGAAGCACACGACGTCGGCGGTGGCGTGCTCCAGACCGGCGTGCACGGCGGCGCCGTAGCCCTTGCGGGACTCATGGATCACCGTGGCGCCGTGTCTCGCGGCGATCTCGGGTGAGCCGTCGGAAGATCCGTTGTCGACGACGATCGCGCGATATCCGGGTGGCAGCGCGCTGAGGACCGCGGGGAGCGCGGCGGCTTCGTCGAGGCAGGGCAGAACGACGTCAACTAGGTCCATGCCTCGCACGCTAGGTCTGTGGTGGACAGTCGAAAACCATTGCGGTGCTTACCAAATCATGACGTTGTGGCAGACCTTACGGACTGCTGACGGATCACTTTCGGAGCCGGTGGTGGGGCTGCCGGTGTCCTACGGTTGGCCGGTGACTGTGCTCTCGCCGCCGCGCTCCCGCCTGTCCGCGCACCGATCGGATCTCATCGCCGCGGCGGCCGGGGTGTTCCTCTTCGCGTTCGCCCTTGGCGTCGGCTGGGCGTTCGACCTGCGGCTCGCGGGCAGCCCCGACTTCCCGGACGCGCCTGCGACATTCGGCGAGTGGCCCATCCTCGGTGAGTGGAAGCCGCACATCGGCCCCGGCACCCCCGTCGCTGTCGTGCTGGCCATCGCGGCCGTCACCTGGGGTCCGGCGCTCGCGGCCCGGCTGCGGTGGCGGGCCGCGTTGGGCTCGGCCTACGCGTTCTCTGTGGCGTGGACGTTCGCGCTGGCCACGGTCGACGGCTGGGACCAGGGTGTCGCGGGCAGGCTCACCACCCGCGACGAGTACCTGAGCGCGGTTCCCGGGATCACCGACATCCCGGCCATGCTGCGCTCGTTCACCGACCGGATCCTCGACTTCCAGCCCGACTCGTGGATCACCCACGTCGCGGGCCACCCGCCGGGCCCGACCCTGGTGTTCGTCTGGCTCGACCGCGTCGGCCTAGGCGGGACGTGGTCGGCGATCGGGTGTGTGCTGGTCGGGGCGCTGGTGGCGGTCGCGGTTCCGGTGACACTGCGGGTGCTCGGTGATCCAGCCATGGCCCGTGCCGCGCTGCCGTTCGTCGCGTTGTTCCCCGGCGCGGTCTGGCTTGGTGTGTCGGCCGACGGGCTGTTCGCGGGCGTCACGGCCACGGGTGTGGCTTTGCTGGCCATCGGTGCCCGCAGGCCCGCGGCGGCGGTCGCGGGCGGTGTCCTGCTCGGCTTCGGCGTCTTCCTGTCCTACGGCCTGGTGCTGATGAGCTCGATCGCGCTGGCGGTCGCCCTCGCCACCCGGAGTTGGCGGACCCTGGGACTGGGCGTGGCTGGGGCGCTGTCGGTGACGGCCGCGTTCGCGCTATCAGGGTTCTGGTGGCTCGACGGCTACGGCCTGGTGGTCGAGCGGTACTACCAGGGCATCGCCAACGACCGGCCCTACGCGTACTGGGTCTGGGCGAACCTGGCCTGCCTCGTCGTGGTCGTCGGGCCCGCGGCGGTGGCGGGGCTGCGCCGGTTCCGCGAGCTGTCGCAGGTGGTCCGCGCGGCCGGGTTGGCGGTGGTCACGGCGACGGTGTCCGGGCTGTCGAAGTCCGAGGTCGAGCGGATCTGGCTGCCGTTCGCGGTCTGGCTGGTGGCCGCCGCGGCGCTGCTGCCCGCGCGGTCGCACCGCTGGTGGCTCGCCGGGCAGGCCGCGACCGCGCTGTTGGTGAACCATGTACTCCTGACGAACTGGTGAGAGGCGGACCCATGGACCAGACCGGCCGGGTGCTCGTCGTCGACGACGACCGCACCGTCTCCGACGTCGTGCGCCGCTATCTGGAGCGCGACGGCCACACGGTCTCCCTCGCCGACAACGGCGAGGACGCGCTGCGCTGGATCGCCGAGCACGAACCCGACCTGGTGGTCCTCGACCTGATGCTGCCCGGGATCGACGGGCTGGAGGTGTGCCGCAGGCTGCGGCAGCACAGCGCGATCCCCGTGGTCATGCTGACCGCCCTCGGCGAGGAGGAGAACCGGATCGCGGGCCTGCAGCTCGGCGCCGACGACTACGTCACCAAGCCGTTCAGCCCCAACGAGCTCGCGCTGCGCGTGACGTCGGTCCTGCGCCGCTCGCGGGCCACCCCGCAACCCCGCGCGGCCGACCTCGTCGACGGCGACCTCAAGCTGGACGCCACCGCCCGAAAGGCCACAGTGGACGGTGCCGAGCTGGCGCTGACGACCCGCGAGTTCGACCTCCTGGAATTCCTGCTGGGCCACAAGGGCGAGGCGTTCACCCGGGAACAGCTGCTCGACCGGGTGTGGGGCTGGAACTTCGGCGACCAGTCGACCGTGACCGTCCACGTGCGACGGTTGCGGGAGAAGATCGAGAAGGTGCCCGCGAAGCCGACCAGGATCGTCACGGTCTGGGGCGTGGGCTACCGGTATGACGGGAGTCCGTGATGGTCGAATCCACCGAGCCGTTCGACCAGATGCTGCTGCACCTGTGGCACATCCTGCCGTACGCGCTGCTGACCGTGCTGCCGGTCGTGCTGCTCGGCGCGCTGCTGCTTCACCTGCTGCGCAACGGATCGCTGTCGACCACGATGACCGTCCTCGTGCTGATCCCCGTCGCGGGCCTGTTGGTGGGTGTCCTGGGGATCAGCGGGTTCATGTTCACCACGACCCTGACCACGATGCTGCTCGTCTGCCTGCTCGTCAGCCTGGTGACGGTGCCGGTGGCGGTGTTCCTCGGCCGCCGGATCGCCCGCCGCAGCGTCTGGGAGCACGAGGCCCGCGAACGCGAACGCGCCGCCGAGGCCTCCCGCCGGGAACTGGTCGCGTGGATCAGCCACGACCTGCGGACCCCGCTCGCGGGCATCCGGGCGATGGCGGAGGCCCTCGCCGACGGCGTCGTCAGCACCCCGCGTGAGGTCTCCGGCTATGCCCACCGCATCGGCGGCGAGACCCGCAGGCTGTCCTCGATGGTCGACGACCTTTTCGAGCTGTCCCGCATCACCGCGGGCGCGCTCCGGCTGACCATGTCCGCGGTGCCCCTCCAGGACATCGTGAGCGACGCGCTGTCGGCGCAGGTCCCGGTCGCCGCGCGCAAACGGGTTCGCGTCCTAGCCGACGCGCGGGAGTGGCCGATCGTGCTGGGCAGCGACCCGGAACTGGCGCGCGTCGTTGTCAACCTCGTGTCCAACGCGATCCGCCACACGCCCCCGGACGGCACGGTCGCCGTCCAGGTCGGGGTCGATGGCGGGGACGCGGTCCTGTCAGTGGACGACGCGTGCGGCGGGATCCCGGACTCGGAGCTGACGCGGGTGTTCGACGTGGCGTTCCGCGGCAGCGCGGCCCGCACCCCGAGCACCGAGCACGCGGGCGGCGGCCTGGGCCTGGCGATCGCGAAGGGCCTGGTGGAGGCCCACCACGGCCGCATCGACGCCCGCAACCACGGGCCGGGCTGCCGCTTCGAGGTCCGCCTGCCGCTGGCGACCTAGGCTCCCGGTCGGCGGTTCGGTGTCGGACGCGCCCGCGCGGGCGCCCAGCCACGGGGCCGAGCGGCGCGGCGCGCGGATCACAGACGAGCGGGAACAGTGCCTGGCGCTGGTGCCGGACTCCCACGGGCGGTCAGCCCACCGGTTCGCGCAGCGGGTCCGTGGCGAAAGCCTTCACCCCGTCGGCGAAGGTGACCATGGCGTGGAAGCCCAGCCGCGACTTGGCCGCCGCCGGGTCGGCGACGATGTGTCGGACGTCGGCCGGTCGCGCACCTCCGACCACGCGCGGGAGCGGCCCGCCGCACGCGCGGGCCAGTTCGCGGGCCATGTCCCCGACCGAGTGCGGCTCCCCGGAGCAGATGTTGAGCGGCGTCAGCGTCCCCGGATCGCCGGGGGTCTCCATGGCCAGCGCGTTGGCCATCGCCACGTCGGTGACGTGGACGAAGTCCCGGCGCTGCCCGCCGTCCTCCAGCACGGTCGGCGCCTCGCCGCGCTCCAGCGCCGAGCGGAACAGCGACGCGACCCCCGCGTACGGGGTGTCCCGGGGCATCCGGGACCCGTAGATGTTGTGGTAGCGCAACGCCCACACATCACCGCCGGTCTGCCGGGCCCACGCCGACGCCAGGTACTCCTGCGCGGCCTTGGTCGCGGCGTAGGTGCTGCGCGGGTCGATCAGCGCGTCCTCCGGCACCAGCTCCGAGACCAGCGGCGCCCCACAGACCGGGCACGGCGGCTCGAAGCGGCCCGCCTCGATGTCGCTGACCCGCCGCCGGGGCGCGCGGACAGTCCCGTGCTCCTGGCACGCGTACCGGCCCTCGCCGTAGACGACCATCGACGAGGCCAGCACCAGCCGGGACACTCCGGCGCGGTGCATCTCCGCCAGCAGCACGGCCGTCCCGAAGTCATTGTGCGACGCGTACTCGGGCGCGTCGGACGGGTCGATCCCGTGGCCGACGACAGCGGCCTGGTGACAGACGACGTCGACACCGCGAAGCACCTCGGCGAGAGCCTCCCTGTCCCGCACATCGCCGCGGACCAGGCGGTGGACGGTGGCCCACGCCGGCGGGTCGTCGGTGCCGTGGGCCTGGGGGAGCAGGTTGTCCAGCAGCACGACCTCATGCCCGCGCGCGACCATCCGGTCGGCGACGTGGGACCCGACGAAACCGGCGCCGCCGGTGATCAACACTCGCATGGACTCGACGCTAGGGGCCGGTCGATCACACCGCCGCCATACGCGGTCCGCCGTCACAGAACCGTCAGAACTGGTGGGTGCACGACACGCGTCACCTTCGGCGGCCGACCCTCGACGGGACGGCTACGGTTGAACCCATGGAACGCAGCGCACAACGGCTCGGCCGGGCCCTCGTCGTGATCGTGGACGACCGCGTGGCCCACAAGGAGCACGAGGACACGGTCGGACCGCTGGTGACCGAGCTCCTCGAGGAGGCCGGGTTCATCGTCGACGGCATCGTGCCCGTCGAAGGCGAGACCGTCGCCATCCGCAACGCGCTCAACACCGCCGTCATCGGCGGCGCCGACCTCGTGGTCACCGTCGGCGGCACCGGTGTGTCCCCGCGCGACGTCACCCCGGACGCCACCCAGGGCGTGCTCGACCGGCCCATCCCCGGCATCGCCGAGGCCCTGCGCTCCTCCGGCCTCGCCGCGGGCGCGGTCGACGCGGGCGTCTCCCGCGGCCTGGTCGGCGTCTCAGGCAGCACGCTGGTGGTGAACCTCGCGGGCTCACGCAGCGCCGTCCGCGACGGCATGGCCACCCTGTCGTCCCTGGTGCCCTACGTCATCGGCGAACTCTCCGGCCTCGACGGCAACTGACCGCCGCTGCCGTCCCGTCCTCGCGACGTACGAGCCTCAGCCCTCGTGGTGCGGCGGGCGGTTGGCCCGGTACCACTCGTCCCGGTCGCCGTCGTCGGCTGACGGTTCCCGCTCGTCCGACGTCGTCTCCGGCAGGACGTCACCGAAGATTCGGTCGAGGTCGCGGCGGCGGGGTTGTTCGGTCGGCTCGCTCATCCCCGCATCATCCCTGACCCGGCCCTCGGGGGAGGCGACTCCCCCGAGGCCAGGGCCGAGGTCAGCGGTTCTGCTGCGCGCGGAGCAGGTCGCGGATCTCGGCCAGCAGCTCGACGTCCGTCGGCTCGGCCGGGCCCGCCTCCTCGCCCCGCTTGCGGCGTTCCTGGATGTGCTTGACCGGCAGGACGATCACGAAGTACACGATGGCCGCCACGATCGCGAAGTTGATCGCCGCGTTGATGACCAACCCGAAGTTCATGAACGTCGACGCGTTGCCATCGACGATCTCGAACCCGAGACCCTGGGCCGCGTCGGACCCGCCGGTCGAGTTGATGAGGGGCTTGATCAGTCCGTCGGTGAACGAGGTGACGATCGCGGTGAACGCGGCACCGATGATGACGGCGACCGCCAAGTCGATGACGTTCCCGCGCATCAGGAAGTCCTTGAAGCCCTTCAACACGTGGGCACTCCTATCTCGGCGGGACGGCAGGGGAGCCGTCGTGGGGGATTCAGAACTATCGCAGCGTAACTGTCACCGCCCTTTCCAGTGAGACCGAGGCGACCTGTGTCGCGGAATCCCTCGGGAGGGCGATAAGAAGCAAACTTCCGCGTTCCCTCCCGTGCGCCTGCTCGTTGACCCGCGCTGTCACCACGGTCGCGTCACGCGCAAGAACAACGCCGCCAAGGCCTTCCTGAGCTGCGGAAACGACGTCGACTCTGGCGCCGGGGCGGATCACGCCCGCCAGATCCGGATCGGTTAACCGCACGGCGACGATGGCCTGGGACGGATCGATTGCGGCGGGCCCGACAAGTCTCGCCTCGGTTATCGGTTCACCTTCGGCGGCGGGGAGCGCCAATATTCGGCCCGCGACCGATGGGGGATCGGTGAATGCGGATTCAGGTCGCAATTCGGGCGGTGCGCGCACGACCCGGACGTCGGCGGGTGACAGATCGGCGCCCGCGGCCAGCGACCTGGCGGCGACCAGCATCGGGACCGAGTCCACGTCGTGGGGCCGCGCTCTGAACCAGAAGACGGTCGAGAGCAGTACGAGGAGGGCGGCGACGGCTCGTCGCGGGGTGAACAGGCGAGGCATGTCGGCTCCGTGGGTCGGGATCGGTGTCGATCTCGACGTTAGGAGCCGGATGGCCGCCTGGGGAGCCGGTGATCGTCAGCTGTGGACAGCTGACGGTGTTGTGGATAACTCGGCCTCAGGAGGCCTTCGCCGCGGGGGTCGACGTCGACGCGGTGGTAGACGTTGAGGTGGACGAAGCCGACGACGTCGAGGAAGGAGTCGAGTCGGACTTGGCCGCGGGGGCCGAGTCGGTCTTCGCCGGGGTGGTCGAGGTGCCCTTGGCGCCCGACCGGCTGTCGTTGCGGTAGAAGCCGCTGCCCTTGAACACGACGCCGACCGAGCCGTACAGCTTGCGCAGGCGGCCGTCGCACTCCGGGCACTCCGACAGAGCGGCGTCGGTGAACGCCTGGACCGCCTCGAAGCGGTGCTCGCATGCCGTACAGGCGTACTGGTACGTGGGCACGGTGGCTCCCTCTCGACAACTGGGCGCTCGCCGCGCCTTGGCACTCGGACCGCCGGAGTGCCAACCTCAATTCTGCGACACGGCACACGCGGAGCGCAAACACCAGGGTCAGATCTCACATCACCGGAGAGGCACGAGCCCGCGACCAGGGGTCAACGCCGCGGTCATCCGCACGTCGTGTGACTCGGCGGGCAGCCGGTCGACGATCTCCTCGTCCCGCACCACCGCGATCAACGGCGTGTCCGGCGGGGCGATCGGCAGCGTCCGGTCGTAGTGCCCGGCGCCGCGCCCCAGCCGCACCCCAGACCGATCGACCCCGAGCGCGGGCACCAGCACCACGTCGGCGATTCGCAACGCGGCCTCACCCAAAAGTTCACCGATCGGCTGCTGAAGTCCGTGCGGGCCGGGCCGCAGCGAGTCGCGCCCGTCGTACCAGGCCCAGTCCAGCGGAGCCTGGCCGAGCACGATCGGCAGCAGGATTCGGACGCCGCGGGCGGCGATGCCGTCGAGCATCTGGACCGACCCCGGTTCGGATCCGACCGGCACGTACGCGCACAGCGTCTGACCGCCGCGAATCACACTTCCGCTGGTCAGCAGTGCCGTGAGCTGCATCGCCTCGGCGAAGCGCGCACTTGCGGGCACGCGTCGCCGCCGTTGCAGCAGCGCCGCGCGCCACTGGTCCTTGGTCCACTCGTCGGTCGCATCGAGATCACTCCCAGGCCCGGCCACACCACGAGGTTAGGCTGACTGTCCATGAGCGCGTCGACCGCATTCACCACCGCCATCGTCCCCGCAGCGGGCCTCGGCACCCGGTTCCTCCCCACGACCAAGGCCGTCCCCAAGGAATTGCTTCCCGTGGTGGACACCCCCGGCATCGAGTACGTCGCGGCCGAGGCCGCGGCGGCCGGTGCCACGCGACTGATCATTGTCACCTCCCCCGGCAAGGACGCGGTCGCCGAGTACTTCCGCCCGCAGCCCGAGCTGGAGAAGACCCTCGAGGAACGCGGCAAGACCGAGCTGCTGGCCAAAGTCCGGCGGGCACCCGGCCTGCTGCAGGTCGAGACCGCGATCCAGGACCAGGCACTGGGCCTCGGCCACGCCGTCGGCTGCGCCGAGGGCAACCTGCGCGGCGACGACGAGGCCGTCGCCGTCCTGCTGCCCGACGACCTGGTCCTGCCGACCGGCGTGCTGACCAGGATGTCCGCCGTGCGCGCCCGGTTCGGCGGTTCCGTGCTGTGCGCGTTCGACATCCCGCGCGAGCAGATCTCCGCCTACGGCGTGTTCGACGTAGCTGATGTCGTCGACACCGCGGGGAACATCGATCCGGACGTCAAGCAGGTCCGCGGCATGGTCGAGAAGCCCCCGGCCGACCAGGCGCCGTCGACCTTCGCAGCCGCGGGCCGCTACCTGCTCGACCGGGCGATCTTCGACGCCCTCAAGCGGATCACCCCCGGCGCGGGCGGCGAGCTGCAGCTGACCGACGCCATCGCCCTGTTGATCGCCGAGGGGCACCCCGTGCACGTGGTCGTGCACCGTGGCGGACGCCACGACCTGGGCAATCCTGGGGGTTTCCTGCGTGCCGCCGTGGACTTTGCCCTCGAGCACCCGGAGTATGGGCCGGACCTGCGGGAATGGCTGCGGGACCGGGTCGGCGGCGTGTAGCTGCCGCATTTTCATGGCGATTGGTGACAGGGTAACCGGATGAGGTCAGTCGACGAGCAACTCGCCAGGGCGCTGGCGGCCGCGGTCCGGCCCGCTCCCGTGCGGGTGGCCATCTCCGAGGCGCAGGGTCTGCTCTGTGCCGAGGAGGTCGTGGCCGAGCGCGCCCTTCCGGGCTTCGACCAGGCCGCCGTCGACGGCTACGCGGTGCGCAGCGTCGACACCCAGGCCGCGGGTGACGAGCCGGTCCAGCTGCCGGTCGTCGGGGAGATCCCGGCGGGCTCGCGCCAGCCGCGCAGGCTCCAGCCCGGCCAGGCGGTGCGCATCGCCACCGGCGCCCCGCTGCCCACCCTCGCCGACGCCGTGCTGCCCACCGGGTTCACCGACGGCCACAACGCCAGGGTCACCGTCCACCAGCCGGTGCCGTCGGCGGCCTACGTCCGGCGCACCGGCGAGGACGTGCAGACCGGCGACGTCGCCGTGCGCCGCGGCGCGGTCATCGGCCCGGCCCAAGTCGGGCTGCTCGCCGCGGTGGGCCGCTCGAAGGTGCTGGTCTATCCCCGGCCCCGCGTGTCGATCATCTCCGTCGGCGACGAACTGGTCGACATCGACCGCACACCAGGCCAAGGGCAGGTCTACGACGTCAACTCCTACGCGCTGGCCGCGGCCGCGCGGGACGCGGGCGCCGAGGTCAACCGGGTCGGGATCGTCGAGAGCGACGCCAAGAGGCTGCGCGAGGTGGTGGAGAGCAGGCTGCTGCTCTCCGAGATCGTCGTCATCGCGGGCGGCGTCGGCGGCGAGCTGTCCGCCGAGGTCCGCTCGGCCATCGGCGACCTCGGCGACGTCGACCTGACCCGGGTCGCCATGCACCCCGGTTCGGTGCAGGGGTTCGGCAGGCTCGGGCCGGACGCCGTGCCGACGTTCCTGCTGCCCGGCAACCCGATGAGCGCCTTGGTGGTGTTCGAGGTGATGGTCCGCCCGCTCATCCGCGCCGCACAGGGCAAGCGCAACCCGCACCGCCGCGTGGTCACCGCGCGGCTGCTCTCGCCGATCACCTCGACCAAGGACCGCCGCGGCTTCCTGCGCGGCCAACTGCTGCGTGACGAGTCGAATGGGGAGTACCTGGTGCAGCCGCTGGGACTGTCCGGCTCGCACCTGCTCGCATCGTTGGCCGAGGCCAACTGCCTGGTGCTGGTGGCCGAGGACGTCACCGAGGTGCCGGTCGGTGAGCAGGTTCAGGTCAGCTTCCTCGCCCAGCGTGGTTGAGCCACTAGGGCGCCACCCTGGCTGGCCCGCCCGCCTTGGCCCGCTGACGGTGCCCGCGGGCGTGGTGGAGGTCCGGGCGCCGCGGCTGTGGGACGGCTCGGCGTGGAGCCAGATCCGCCGCCGCGACCAGCGGCACCTGGAGAACTGGGAACCTTCGGTGCCGGGCACCTGGGCCGACCGCAACGCGGGCCTGGCCTGGCCCGGCCAGTGGTCGGCGTTACGCGCGCTGGCCCGCCGGGGGATGGCGTTGCCGTTCATGATCACCGTCGATGGCAAGCTCGCGGGCCAGATCACCGTGGGCAATGTCATCCGGGGGTCGTTGTGCTCGGCGTGGGTCGGGTACTGGGTCGCCAGCCACGCGGTCGGCGGCGGGGTCGCCACCGCGGCGGTGGCGCTGGTCGTCGATCACTGCTTCGCCTCCGCCGGGCTGCACCGCGTCGAGGCCACCGTCCGCCCGGAGAACGCCGCGAGCCTGCGCGTGCTCGGCAAACTGGGCTTCCGCGAGGAGGGGCTCTTCCGCCGCTACCTCGACGTGGCGGGGGACTGGCGAGATCATCTCGTCTTCGCACTGACCACTGAGGACATTCCGAATGGCCTGGTAGCGGGCCTGATCGCGCGCGGCGGCGCCACTTCGCCGTAAGAGTGCGCGCAGTTCACGCCGAATTAATTCGATCATCCCCGTTACGGTGCAAGGTCCACAAGCGAAGTAGCCAAACGGGTGAACATGGTCGGCGCGCCTCCGGCAAGCGTGTGACTGTTGTGACTAACGTGGCGAAGTGTCGGAGTGAGCAAGGGGGAGGTGTCGGGGCATGCCGAGCTCGTTGATCGTGGTCGCGCTCGTAGTGGCATGGCTCGTCGTCCTCGTCCCGATGGTCGTCCGCAAGCGGCAGGAGATCGCCCGCACGGCCGACTCCGCGCTCGCGGCCAGGGTCGTGCGCAGCGGCGCGAGCCACGACCTCGGCGACGCCTTCGCCGACAGCGACGACGAAGACGCACACGACCACGAAGAGGCCGAGGACACCCGAGAGGACTTCGCGATGAGCGATGCCGACGAGGTGGACACCGAGCTCGACGAGCTCGACGCCGACGAGCTCGACGACACCCCACCCGCGCGCCGCTACCGACCCGGCCGCGGCGGCTACGACCCGGAGGCCGCCGCGCGCGCCGCCCGGGCCAAGTACGGCTTCCGGCAGCGCGTCGTGCTCCTGATGATCGTCCTGGCGGTCATCACGGCCATCGGCGCGGCCGTGGTGTGGCCGTCGATGTGGTGGGCCCACGGCGCCATCGACGTCGCACTCGTCGGCTACCTGACATACCTGCGTCGACAGGTGCGCATCGAGGAGGAGATCCGCCAGCGCCGGTACGCCCGGATGCAGGCGGTCCACCGCTCCCACGCGCGCCCGATCGACGACGAGTACGAGGACGAGTACGACGAGGAACCCCCGGCCCGCGGGTACGCCATGGCGGTCCACCCGGGCGCCGTCGTCATCGACATCGACGACGAAGACCCGTGGTTCGACCACCTCGGGCACCCCGACGACCTGCCCTATCGGCGGGCGGTCGGGGAGTAGACCCCGGTCGAACGTGGTCCGCGGAGGCTGCTAATCTCTTTGCGTACCACTTCGGGGCTGTGGCGCAATTGGTAGCGCGTCTCGTTCGCATCGAGAAGGTCAGGGGTTCGATTCCCCTCAGCTCCACCAAATATGAATGCACGCGAACCGCAGGGGCCGAAACCGGTTAATCCGGTCTCGGCCCCTTGTTCGTCTGGGCTGCTTGGCCGTGGTTGTGGGACGCGGAAGGTTGGCACGACCGTTGTCTCCGGTCATGGTGATCTTAGAGACGAGAGCTTCGACCACCGTCTTCTGCTGATTGGTCGCTCGGTGGTGAGCGCAACGTCGGTGCGGGCTTGGATGTCGGCAACGGTGGCAAGCGGGACAGGAGCGGTCACGGGCCTCGTCCCGCCCCGCTCGTCACGAGCCGCCCGACAACCGATCATCGAACCTGTGTTCTAAATTGGGCCACGCTGCACACCGCTGGGCCGGGGACAAGCTCCACGGCCAGTCGCCGGTCATGACCCCGGTGTGGGTCCGGCTGAGCGCGTTGTTCCCCCGAATACCGTGTCGTGCCGCACGGTCTGGATCTGACCGGCGAGGCCAAGGGCTTGCTGTACGGCTGGTTCCGGAGCGTCGATGGCGACTGGATCGGTTATGGACCCGGTTTGAACGTGACCGTTGACCACATCAGTCGGCCTCGTCCCTGCGTGTGGGTTCGACGGCGAGAATTGAACCCACACGCAGCCGACGCTCTTGCTACCTCGTCGAGGCATGTATGGCATCCCGCGGTCGCAGGCGCGGCATTCGTGTGCGCGGCATACAGCCTGCTGTCCTGCCGGGGTACGTCGAGAGATGCTCACCGAACCTACCGGCGGTCGTCGGATGGTCCGGCTGTCACTTCACCTCGGCCCGCAGCACCCGCCAGAGGCCGAGCGCGAACGGAAGCACGAGCCAGACCGTGCAGGTGACCGCCAGGTGTGCCCAGTCCTCGCCGTGGAGGGACAGGTCGACCAGGGGGGCCTGGGCGGACTGGAAGTCGATCCACGGCAGGATGTTCGCGAACCCGTCGACGGTGGCGGCGATCGTGCTCAGCACGGCCGGCACCAGCCATTTGTAGAGGAAGAACACCACGATCGCGGCGGGCGAGTTCAGCAGCAGGGTGGCCAGGGCGAAGCCGCCGAGCATGGCCAGTGATTGGGTGACGATGAGACCTGCGACGTAGTTCGGGCCGAAGTCCCATGAGACCGTGCCACCGAGGGCGTCGTTGGCCAGGGTGGCGAGCGCGCCGGCGGCCAGGGCGAATGCCGTGACGGCCACGGTGAGCAGCAGCCCGGTGACCAGCTTGGCCAGGAGGACCCGGAGCCGGTTCGGTTCGAGGATGAAGGAGGTCATGGCGGTGCGCTGGCTCCACTCGCTGGTGACCAGCAGGATGCCCAGGATCGGCAGCAGGACCGCCGTGCCGCTGGCGGCGGCGTTGACGAACTGGCCGTAGCCGAGGTCGGAGTCGGCCACCAGCAGCATCACCACGTAGACGGCGATGGTGAGCAACCCCATGGCGGCCAGCAGCCAGCGGCCGGAGCGGGTGTCGTAGCTCTTGCGCAGCTCGACCCGGACGAGCCGGGCGAACGGGGTCCGCGGGGTCTTGGTGAGGTCGATGGTGGCGGGGTGGACGGTGGCGGTGCTCATGCCGTGGCTCCTTGCGTGACGGACTCGCGCTGGGTCCCGGCGGTGAGTTCGAGGAAGAGGTCCTCGAGGCCACCATCGGCCGGTCGTAGTTCGGTGAGGGGGATCTGAGCGGCGACGGTGATCTCGCCGATCCGCGCCGCGTTCGCCTCGGCGCGGAAGCCGTCGCCGACCGGGGAGAACACGACGCCTGCCGCACGCAGTGCGCGGGCCAGGGCGTCACTGTCCACGGCGCGCACGAGGGTGCCGCCGGTCCGCGTCAGCTCCTGGGCCGTGCCCTGGGCGACGATTCGGCCGCGGCCGATCATCACGATGTCGTCGGCGACCAGCTCGACCTCGTTGAGTAGGTGGCTGGACAGCAGGACGGTGCCGCCGCGGTCGGCGTACTCCTTGAGCAGGCCGCGCATCCAGCGGATGCCCGCGGGATCCAGGCCGTTGGCGGGCTCGTCGAGGATCAGCACCGACGGGTCGCCCAGCAGCGCGTGCGCGATGCCCAGGCGCTGCCGCATGCCGAGGGAGTAGTTGCCGACCCGGCGGTCGGCCTCCTTGCCCGAAAGCGAGACCATGTCGAGCGCCTCCTCGACGCGCGATGCAGGCAGGCCCATCAGCTGGGCGCCGAGCGTGAGCACCTCGCGCCCGGTGCGGCCGGCGTGCTGGGCGCTGGCGTCGAGCATGACGCCGACGTGACGGCCGGGGTTCGGTATCTGGGCGAACTGATGTCCGCCGAGGGTGACCCGGCCACGCGTCGGGGTCGCCAGGCCGACCATGATGCGCATGGTCGTCGTCTTGCCTGCGCCGTTGGGTCCGAGGAAGCCGGTGACTCGGCCGGGCCGGCAGACGAACGAAACGTTGTCGACGGCGGTGTAATCGCCGTATTTCTTGGTGAGTCCTTCGATTCTGATCACGGTCATAATGCTCGGGCGCGGGGTACCCCCGTCACAACGGACCACGGTCGCGACCCGACCCCGACCAAAGTAGGTGCCTGCCGCGACCACGGTCGGTGGTTGGCCCGCTCACCGGCGGCTACATTCACGAAGTGCCGATCCGCCCGCCCGCCTACCAGCCGCAGTTGGGGTGGTACTCCCACGCGTGGCGGCTGCTGGTGTGTCTGCTCGTGTCGCTGCAAAGCTGGAGCGACGAATGGCAGGGCCAATGGCAGGACCACCGGCCACTGTTCTGGATCAGCCTCGGCGTCGGCCTGGTCGCTTTCGGGCTGTCGTTCCTGCGCCGGCGGTGGCCATTCCCGGTCGCGCTGGTGCTGGTGGCGTTCAGCTCGATCTCGGCGTTCGCCGTGGGGCCTGCTTTGCTCGCCGCGGTCTCGTTCGCGACCAAGCGCGAGATCGGCCGGATCATCGCACTCGGCGTGCTGTGGGTGCTCGCCAGCCAGGTGTACGCCAACACCCAACCGGTTCCCGGCCGCGGCACTATTTCCGTGACGTATCGCAACGGGCAGGATTCTCGCGCCGCGCCGATTTACGCCGACCTCGTCGCCGGAATGGTGCTGACCTCGGCCATCCTGGGCTGGGGCATGTACATCGGCTCGCGGCGCGAGCTGCTGTGGACGCTGCGCGAACGCGCCCGGCAGGCCGAGGCCGAGCGCGACCTGCGCGTCGCCTCGGCCCGCACCATCGAACGCGCCGCCATCGCCGGGGAGATGCACGACGTGCTGGCCCACCGCATCTCACTGGTGTCGATGCAGGCCGCGGCGATGGTGTTCCGCGGCGACCTGACCGCCGGGCAGCTGCGTCGTGAGTCGCAGGTGATCCAGGAGCAGGCCAACGCCGCCCTCACTGAGCTGCGCGACGTCCTCGGTATCCTCCGGCGGCCCATGAACGGCGAGCATGCAGGCAGGCCGCAACCGACGTACGCCGACCTCGACGCACTCGTCGGCGAGGCTCGTGAGTCCGGCATGCACATCGAGTTCCAGGACCTCATCGATCCGGGCACAGCCGTGCCCGACGGGGCAGGCCGCACCGTCTACCGGATCGTGCAGGAGGGACTGACCAACGCGCGCAAGCACGCACCGGGAGCGATGGTGCGCATCGAGGTGAGCGGCTCCCCCGAGGAGGGCATCGACGTGCGGCTTCGCAACGCCCTCGGCTTCAGCCGGACGCCTGCCGTCCCCGGCTCGGGCCTCGGACTGATCGGCTTGGCCGAACGGGCAGGCGTGCGCGGCGGCCGCCTGCAACACGGGCGTGAGGGTTCGACGTTTGTCCTGCACGGCTGGATACCATGGGCCGCGTGATGGCCGGGCCGACGCGGGTGCTGCTGGTCGATGACGACCGCCTGGTGCGCTCCGCCCTGGCGCTCATGCTTGGCGGCAGGCCAGACCTCGAGGTCGTCGGCGAGGCCGCCAACGGTCACGAGGGAGTCGCCGCTGCGCGCTCGCTGCGGCCCGACGTGGTGCTCATGGACATCCGAATGCCGGTGCTCGACGGGGTCGAGGCCACCCGGATCCTGCTCGCCGACCCGCAACCACCCCGGGTGATCGTGCTGACCACGTTTGACGCCGACGAGGTCGTTGTCGACGCGATCGCGTCCGGCGCCGACGGATTCCTACTCAAGGACACGGCCCCAGCGCAGATCATCGACGCGATCCGCAAGGTGGTCGACGGCGAGCCGATGCTCTCGCCCTCGGCGACGTCGACACTGATCCGCCAGGTCCGTGCACGGGCTCCCGACGACCGCGCGGCCCGAGCCACCGAGCGACTGGACACGCTCACCGAACGCGAGCGCGAGGTGGCGGTGTGCGTGGGCCGCGGGTTGTCCAACACCGAAATCGCCGTGGAACTCTTCCTGTCCGTGCCGACCATCAAGGCGCACGTGTCACGGCTGTTCGACAAGCTCGAAGTCACCAACCGCGTGCAGATCGCGATCTGCGTGCACGACGCCGGCCTGGTCTGAACCCCCGGGTCAGCTCCCATCCGGTCCACCTGCCGCGCGGTGTTCCTCGGCCCTACAGAAACGACTCGGCGACCGTGCCATCTCGCCGACAACCATGTGCAGGAACACCACCAAGGCCAGGCTGATCCCGAACGCGATCGCGTGCGACACCCCGGATGGCAGCCCGAGCGCGAGCAGCGGGATGTCGAGCAGGGCCGCGACCGCCGGTTCGGCCAGCGCACCCAAACCCAGGTTGCACAGCGTGATCCCGAGCTGGGCGCCCGCGAGCATCAGCGACAGCTCGTGGGTCCCGCCGAGGGCGGCGCGGCCGCCCTCGGCGGCCATCGCTTCGAGCCGGTGGCGGTCATCACCCGCACGCTCACGAGCTGCGGCGGCGGCACGTCGGTTGAGACTGGTCAGGCCGAGTAAATCGGCCAGGCCGGTACCCAACAGCGGCTCGGCGACATAACCGACCACGGTCGAGCGGGTGAACACCATCCGTCAGCTCGAAGCGCACGGCGTCAGCCTGGACGAGATCGCCACCGCACTGCGCACCCCCAGCAGTGACCTGTCGGGCCTGCTACACCGCCTCGATGAAGACGTGCGCACGCTGCGCAAGCTGCCATCACCGCCCGCGCCCAATCGCTGATCACCACGCCCTGGAGATCACTCACGGGCTGCCGCCGGTCTGAGAACGCCGGATGGCGATTTACGGTCGTGCGGGCGACGAGCGACCTTTCTCTGGGCGGATAGGTGCGACCTTGGCGATGGCTTCGAGATGCCGTCGCAACTGATCGTTCTCCAGGGTGAGGCGTTGAATGTTGGCCAGCGCGAGGTCGAGGTGTTGGGCAAGTTCGTGTTTGTCGTGGCGGAGTTCGTCGTTGTCATGCTTGAGCTGGTGAAACCGGCCCACCTCCGCCGCATCGTGGCCGGCCGGGATCTTGGATCGTGCTTGTCGCAGCTGTGTGGCGATCTCGGGAAAGTGGCGCTGGAAACTGGTGTTCGCCAGGCCGAGTGTGCCGGCCAGGGCCAGGACGGTCGCGGGTTTGCCGGTACAGACTTGTTCATAGATCATCGCCAAGCGGTGGTCCGGGTGTCTCCCGCCGACTTTCGTGTGCATCGGCGGAAGTGTCGCGTGTGGACTATCAGGGGTGGGAGAACCTGGACTGTAATGTGGGAACCGTTACTGGATAACGTGTTTCGCGCTATTGCCTCGACCATTCGCGGTCGAGATCCTGACGCTCTCCCCGTAACGTCCAGAGCCAGGAGTCGTCCGTGCGTCCCAATTTGTTCGCTGTCACCGGAGCCGTCGCGGTCGCCGCGTTGAGCGCCTCGCCCGCCGCCGCCGCGGGTTCGCAGACCGGCAGCGCGTTCGCTGTGTCCGTTCAGGCCACGGTGCTGAACGCCGTCGGGGTGGATATCGCCGCGCTGCCGAAAGCGACCTATCCGGCTGGGCAGGACAAGTCGGTGGTGAAGATCGACCTTCCGACGAACCTGCCCGGCCACGCCAAGCTGCTCAACGCGGCATCCGAGGTGAAGGGAGGTGTACTGACCGGCGCGGCGAGCATCGCCGATGTGGATCTGCTGGGCCTGGTGAAGGCGAAGCTGGTGGCCGCGACCTGTGTGGCCGACGGCAAAACCGTGACCGGGGAGTCGAAGCTGGCCGACGTGTGGGTCGCCGGTCAGCGGATCGACGTGGCCGTGACCGGGAAGATCTCCGTGTCGGACCTGGTCACGGTGTGGGTGAACGAGCAGGTCCGGTCCGGCGACACACTGACCGTGAACGCGCTGCGGGTCAGTGTCGGTGGCCCGATCGCCAACGTGGGCAAGGCCGACGTGACCCTGGCGCAGGCCAAGTGCGCGGGCCCGACCGGCCACGACGGCGGCGGTTCGAGCACGACATCGGCGACAGCCACCACGACGCCCGCGGGTTCGACGACTCCGGGCACGCCGTCGTCGGTGACTGCCACGTCCACGCCGTCCGGGGACTCCTCGGTAAGTGTTCCCCCGGGTTCGGGCGACGGCGGCGACCTGCCGGATACCGGCGCGAGCGCGGTGCTGCCGCTGTCCCTGGCGGGTGTCGCGCTGATATCGGCCGGGGGTTTCGCCCTGTGGTGGGTGCGGCGCGCACGTCGGGCCTGAGCGGCTAGTGGATGAGCTGGCTGTCGCGCTCGGGCGTGGACCCGGCCGCCAGCTCCTCGGCCAGGATCCGGTCCACCTGTCGTGCGGCGCGGCGGATTGATCTGATGGCTATCAGGGCCGTGGCGCATGTGGCCGCGGTGGCCCACGCGGCGGGGGTGTGGATCAGCAGTGCGGGCACGCCTGCGGCGGTGACGATGGTCGCCGTCGGTAGTAGGTGCGCGGGCAGGCGGAACGGTGCTGTCACCGTTCCACGGGAGTGGGTCGTCATGTGTCATTCCTTGCCAGGGCTGGGAAAGTGCGCCCTTCTCAGGTGAGCTAGGCAGGACTGACGCGTCAGCCGGAGTGTCGGAATTGACCGGGTGGTTCGTTACTCAAAGTCAGTTGAATAGTGAACGTTCACCCGGATGGGGCAAGGGTCTAGGCCTGTAACGGTGAGGATTCGATCTACGACCCCTGGTGAGACGCTGGACCGTTGTGCAGTCGGAGGTGGGCGCGAAGTGGGGTATGTGGACCGTCTCGACCCAGCGGCGCTACGCCGCGGCGACGAGGATCTTGAAGTGGTCGGGGAGTCCGACTACCAGGTCGAACTCCGCGCGATCTGCGGCGCGTCGGCCGGGGATCGGGTTCGCCACCAGGTCGTCGCGGTCCTGGTTCCGGAGCCGGAGAACGTTCACGACTCGAACGCCATCGCGGTCCACGTCGACGGACGCCGGGTCGGCTACCTCCCGCGAGAAGTCGCCGCGAGATATCTCGCGGGACTGCACCGGCTCATGGCCGAGTGCGGCGGACTCGTCACACTCGAAGGGATCGTGGTCGGCGGGGGCTTCTACCCTGACGGCCCAGGACGCCTAGGTGTGTGGCTGCTCCACGATCCTGGGGACTTCGGTGCGAGCGCCTCTGTTCCGCGTGGGATCGCCTATGTTCCGTCCGGTGTCCGGCCTGGCGCGATGCGGACGGGGTTGAGCGAAGCGTGGCTGACCGACCTGGAGGACGACTCTTACGACCTGTCGTGGCTCAACGATCTGCCCGTGGGCGACCGGTCCGCTATCGCCATGTTGTGGACGTTGCTCGCCACCGACCCCGACCCGATCGACCGGCACTTCCAGTTCGCCGAACTGGAGAAGCGGCTGTACCGGTCACGTGAGCTCTACGAGTCAGCTCTAGACGAGTTCGATGAAGCCTGTCGACTCCACGACGCGGAGATGGGGGCCATCTGCGCGGCCTTCATGGCGAAGTGGGGCAAGGTGCCTCTCCTTGACACCTACCGGCAGATGGCGATCCGGCAGCAGAAGGCCAAGGACTGGAGTGCCTGCCTGTGGTGGGCCGAACGCGGACTCGCCCTCTACGGAAACGCCGCCGCCCGGGAAGACGCGGTGGAGGATCTCCTCAAGCGACGGAACCGGGCGCTGTCCAGGCTTGGATCCTGACGCTGTCGCCTGCCTGCGGTATAGATCACCCGTGATCCTGGAGATTCGCACCTACAAGGTGAAGCCCGGACGGCTCGACGACCTCGTCGCCGTCATGCGTGAGGTTCGGCCGATGCTCGTCGAGGCGGGCATCGACGTCGTCGACCTCGGGCCGTCGCTCGTTCCCGACGAGGGAGACCACGCCTACCTCATCCGCGCGTTCACTAGTCTGAGTGAACGAGACCGCCTCGAAGAGGCGTTCTACGGCTCCGACGCCTGGCGCGACGGCCCGCGCGCGCGGGTCCTCGATCCGATCGACAGCTACCAGACCGTGGTGCTTGACGTGCGGGAAGCCGTGGTCGAGGGTCTGCGGACGGCCGGTTGATCGGCCCTACAGTCGCTCTAGACAGAACCTTGAGCCCGCCCATCGACGCTTCTCCCGACGTAAGAACGACGTGGGAGGGTGCTCGATGTCAGGCATCGTGGGCTGGATCGACTTCTCCAGGGATCTGTCGGTCGCACAGCCGATCCTGAGGAGTCTGGCAGGGACGCTGGCGCAGCGCGGACCCGACGGGGAGACGGTCTGGGTCTCGCAGCGGGCCGCGATCGGCTACCGGGCCCTGGACACGCAGGGGGCGGCCAAGCCGTTCGTCAGCGTCGCCGGTGGCGAGCCGGTCGTGACCAGCGTGACCGGTATCCCCGGCAACCTGGCCGAGCTGCGCGCCAAGCTGGCCGCCGAGGGGCGCGCGGTCGACCCGGCCGCCTCGGTCGCCGAGGTGGTCAACCGGGCCTACCTGCAGTGGCGCGGGGAGTTCGTGCCGTGGCTGACCGGCTCGTTCGCCATCGCCATCTGGGACGGGCGCACCGAAGAGGTGTTCTTCGCCCGCGACCGCCTTGGCGGGTCGCCGCTGTTCTACACCCAGACGCCGACCGGCATCGTGTTCGCCTCCGAGCGCAAGACGCTGCTGGCGCACCCCGAGGTCAAGGCTGAGCTGGACGCCGCGGGTCTGCGTGAGGTCATCTCGCACGCGTTGATGCCCGGCCCGCTGTTCGCGGGCTTCAGCGCCATCCAGCCGTCGGAGATCGCGCGCTTCAGTCGTCAGGGCTGGTCGCGGCAGACGTACTGGAAGCTGGAGACCAAGCCGCACACCGACGACCTCGACACCACGATCGGCAAGATCCGGTCGATGCTGGAGGACAGCGTCGCGCAGGCCCTGCCCGCCGACCCGTCGGTCCTGTTCGCCACCCTCTCCGGTGGCATGGACTCCAGCGCCGTGGCCGGTCTGGCCGCCGCTGAGCTGCGCAAGCGCGGCCAGGGCAGGCTGCGGACCTACACCGTCGACTTCGTCAACAGCGACTTCGAGTCCGATGTCATGCGTGACACCAAGGACGCGCCGTACGCCGAGATCGTGGCCAACCACGTCGAGGCCGACTACAACCTGATCAGCATCAACGCCACCGACCTGCTCGACCCGGTGGTGCGCCAGGGAATGCTGCGCGCCAAGGACTACCCGACGCGCATCTACGACATGGAAGCCTCGCAGCACCTGTTCATCCAGCACCTCGCGGCCCAGGGCGGCAAGGTCGTCTTCGGTGGCGGCGCGGGCGACCAGATCTTCCGCGGCGCGCGCTGGTCCAACGACAAGGGCCTGATCGCCTCTGGCACCTTCCCGTGGATCGCGATGGCGCAGCGTTTCGGCGCCACCAACGGCTTCGGCACCGGCCTGTTCAACGGCGACACCCTGTCGGCGCTGGACTTCCCGACCTACTACGCCGACCTCTACGCCGACTCGATCGCCCAGGTCGAGTACCTGCCGGAGGAGAACGACTGGGACCGCCAGGTCCGCAGGGTCGCCTACCTCGTGCTGATGCTGTTCCGCCTCGACGCGGGCGTGTTCTCCTCGGCCGGGCTGCACTCGTCCTCGCCGCTGAACTACTTCCCGCTGATCGAGTATGCCTACAACATCCCCAACGAGATGCACGCCCACGGCGGCATCGAGAAGGGTCTCCTGCGGGCCGCGGTCGCCGACCTGCTCCCCGAGCAGGTGCTGCAGCGCAAGCAGAGCGCGACCCCGGTCAGCAAGGACCCGAACTACGCCGCGCGACTGCAGCAGGAGTTCAAGGCCACGCTGGCGGACCCGCACTCGCGGGTGCACTCCCTGATCGACATGAACAAGGCCAACGAACTCGCGAGCAACGGCGCTCGGATGGCCGAAGACCGACTCGCCCGCGCCGATGTCGAGCTGATCCTGCAGCTCGACACCTGGCTCGACCTCTACAAGGTCCGTCTGACCCTCTGACCGGACCTCAGGCCCTGTCGCGGCCGAATAGCCGCGACAGGCCTAGCCGTTGTTCATCCATCGCCTTAGGGGGCAGCATGATTTGCGACAACATCCTCGACACCGTCGGGCGCACGCCGCTTGTCCGCCTCGGCAAGCTGAGCATGAGCAACGGTTCCGAGGTCCTCTTGAAGCTCGAAGGGGCCAACCCCGGCGGCAGCGTCAAGGACCGCGCGGCCCTGTCCATGATCACCGCGGCCGAGCGGTCCGGGCAGCTCAAGCCGGGCGGCACGATCATCGAGTCGACCTCGGGCAACCTGGGCAAGGCTCTCGCCTTCATCGGCGCCGCCAAGGGCTACCGGGTCATCCTCGTCACCGACCCGAAGGCCGCGGGCTCGATGCTGGACTTCGTCGCCGCGTTCGGCACCGAGGTCCACGTCGTGCAGACCCCCGACGAGCTCGGCTACCAGCGTCCGCGCCTGGCCAAGGTCGCCGAGCTGATCGAGCAGAACCCGGGCGCCTTCTGGCCCGACCAGTACAACAACCCGGGCAACCCGGGCATCCACGCCGAGCAGACCGCCTATGAGCTGCTCGACGAGCTGCCCGCGTTCGACGCGCTGGTGTGCGCGGTAGGTACCGGCGGCCACATCTCCGGTCTGGCCGCCACGCTCAAGCACAAGCTTCCCGACATCACCATCGTCGGCTCGGACGTGGTCGGCTCGGCCGCGTTCGGCTTCCCCTACAAGGGCTGGGAGATGCGCGGCCTCGGCATCGCGTGGACCCCGGGCAACCTGCACCAGCACCTGGTGGACCTCGTCCATCCGATCACCGACCCGGAGGGCTTCGCCACCACCCGGCTGCTGGCCCGCCAGGAAGGCCTGCTGGTCGGCGAGTCGACCGGTGCCGCGGTGTTCAGCGCGCTGGCCTACGCCCACGCCAACCCGGGCAGCACGATCGTCGCGGTGAGCCCGGACTCCGGCGCGAACTACCTCGGCGAGTCCTTCGACGACATCTGGCTCACCGAACGCGGTGTGCTGCAGAACATCGAGGCCCAGGGCCTCGACTCGCTCGACGGTCTGCTCGCCGGCGCGCGCAGCCCGCGCAACGAGTTCATCCAGCTCGACCGCGTTCAGCCCCAACTGGTCTGAGAGGACCCGCCCCATGCTCGCCAACCTCGACCGGCTCGCCCGGCGGATGGACGAACTCGGCCTCGACGGCATCGTCGCGACCACCGCTGAGAACGTGTACTACCTCACCGGTGTCGCGAGCGTGTCCCACGAGATCTTCCCGCACAGCGGGCAGTGTTTCGCGGTCGTCACCCGGGATCGTCTGGCGCACCCGAGGCTCATCTCCTCGCGGTGCGACCTGGACCAGATCCGGGACGCGCAGGTCGCGTTGGACGGGGCGGCGGGCTTCGGGACGTTCTATCGCGAACTTGGTGATGAGACGGAGCTGTCCGCGCTCGGTGGGCACGGACAGCTTCTCCACAAGCTGATGAACGAGCAGCCCAACGGCGTTCCCGCGCTGGGCGTGCTCGCGAGGGTCCTGCGGGAAGCCGGCCTCGGTGACTCGCGGATCGCGATCGACGAGGAAAGCCTGCCCGCAAACGCTTTCGACGTCCTTCGCGAGGAACTGCGCGGCGCGGACCTGCGACCTGGTGCCGACCTGTTCCGCTGGGTGCGCAAGGTCAAGACCGAGCCGGAGGTCGAGCGGCTGCGCGCCGCCGCCGCGCTCACCGAGCAGTGCATCCTCGCCGCCATGGCCGTCGCCAAGCCCGGCGCCACCGAGATCGACCTGGTCCGCGAGTTCGAGCGGACCGCGGTCAGCGCGGGCGGGCGGCCCAAGTTCACCCTGATCAAGTTCGGCGAGCGCGCCGCCTACGGGCAGTCGCGCCCCACCGCCGACCCGCTGCGCCGCGGCGAGGCCGTGTGGTTCGACGTCGGCCTGATCCTCGACGGCTACTGGTCGGACCTGAGCCGCATGTTCAGCATCGGCCAGCCCACCGACAAACTCGCGCGCTACTGCGAGGGCGTGATCGCGGGCGAGACCGCCGCGCTGACCCAGACCCGGCCAGGCATGACCGGCAAGGAACTCTTCGACCTCACGGTGGACGCCGTGCGGCAGAACGGGATCCCGCACTACCGGCGCAACCACGTCGGCCACGGCATCGGTGTCGAGGTCTACGACCGGGTGCTCATCACCCCGGACAACGACGAGGCGATCGAGGTCGGCACCGTCGTCAACTTCGAGACCCCGTACTACGAGTTCGGCTTCGGCGCGGCCATGATCGAGGACCCGTATGTGGTGCGCGAGAACGGCAACGAGCTGCTGACCACTTTGGACCGAAAACTAACGGTCATCGACTAGGAGCACCAAATGACTGCCCAGCTGCTGGACCCGACGACGCTGACCAGAGCGCGGACCGAGGCGATGACCGGTGCCGAGGCCCGCGCGTACTTCCGCGCCGGACTGCGGGTGCCGACGGTCGACTGGGCCAGCCGCTACGCGCAGACCAACCTGATCTCAGTGCCCAAGGACGTCGCCTACGACCTGCTGCTGTTCGCGCAGCGCAACCCGAAGGCGTGCCCGGTCCTCGATGTCACCGACGCCGGTTCGCCGACGACGGTGCTGGCCGAGGGCGCGGATCTGCGCACCGACCTGCCCGCGTACTACATCTGGCGCGACGGCGTGAAGGTCGAAGAGGTCACCGACGCGACAGACCACTGGCGCGACGACCTTGTCACGTTCGTCATCGGGTGCAGCTACACCTTCGAGCGCGGCCTGCTCGACGCCGGAGTCCCGCTGCGCCACCACGAGCTCGGCGTCACGGACCCGATGTGGGCGGTCAACATCGAGTGCAGGCCCGCGGGCAGGCTCTCCGGGCCGCTCGTTGTCGGCATGCGGCCGGTGCCCGCTCACCTTGTCGCGACCGCGGTCCAGGTCACCGCGCGCTACCCGTCGGTGCACGGCGCGCCCGTGCATATCGGTGACCCGGCCGCGCTGGGCATCACTGACCTGCAAAAACCGGACTTCGGCGATCCCGTTCCGGTCGGCGACGACATCCCCGTTTTCTGGGCGTGCGGTGTCACCACGCAGGCCGCCGTTATCGCGTCCAAGCTGGAATTCGCCATCACGCACTCACCCGGGTACATGTTCATCACCGATGTGCCGGACGCCACGTACGCGCTGTGAGTTAGGGGCGGAATTCTCAGTTTGGCTCTGGCAGGCTGTGCCGCGGGGCTCGGGCGCACTGCTCACAACAGGCAAGCAAACCTAAGAGGGACACCGGATGTACGAGACGCTATTGGGAATGGACGTGGGCATTAGTGCCCTCATCTTCATCACCTGGGCGGTATCGTCCAGGCGACTCGGAAGAGTCGCGCGTTACTCCGATCCGGTGAAATCCGTGAAGGCATCCCGGGGAACGCTGATCTGGCTCGGCGTAGGCACGATCGCTGTTCTCTGGAAATTCGCCATCGGCATCCTGATGATGCAGACCGGCTGGGAATTCGCGTCCGACCGGGTGGTGCTGGTTCCGTTCTTCTACCTGGTCCCGGCCGTCGCGGCTTACGTGCTGACGATCCCGGTGCTGCTGAAGATCTCGAAGACCGCCAAGGCGCTGCGCGGCACCGAGGGTGTCACCGTGCCGCTGGAGGCCCGCCAGGGTCTGGCGACGTTGAAGGCCGCGCTCCCGCCGCGGCTGACCGCCATCGGCGGCATCCTGGCCTGGTACGCCGCTTTCGTGGTGCCGCCGGTGCCGCCGTTCGGTGACGAGATCGTCTTCTACGGGCTGATCTTCCTGGTCGTGGCCGGCCTGCTTGTCCTCAAGCAGCGCTACGAGCAGGGCAAGGTCGCCGCGGGCGCCATCGTTCCCGGCTTCGGCAAGCGCGTCGGTCGCTCGTTCGCGCACGTGGGCGTCGTTCTCGCGCTTGTCGCGGGTGCCATCTTCGTGTGGCAGTCGACCAGCGGTCTCGACGAGCGCTACAACATGGGCGAGCACAGCGGTTCCGGCACGCACGCCGCGGGCGGCCACGGCCAGGGCGGCAAGTCGGTCGCCGACCTGACCGGCCCCAAGGACGGCGAGCCCGACCAGCGCATCACGCTGAACGCTGAGAAGGCGACCATCTCGCTGCCCAGTGGCGCGAAGCTCGACGCGTGGACCTTCAACGGCACGATCCCCGGCCCGCAGATCAAGGTGAAGCAGGGTGAGCTCGTCGAGGTCACGCTGACCAACAAGGACGTCCCGACCGGCGTCTCCGCGCACTGGCACGGCGTCGACGTGCCCAACGCCGAGGACGGCGTGCCCGGCCTGACCCAGGACGCGGTCATGCCCGGTGGCAAGCACGTCTACCGTTTCCGCGCCCCGGACGCCGGTTCGTACTGGTACCACTCGCACCAGCAGTCGTCGGAGCAGGTCAAGAAGGGTCTCTACGGCGGTTTCATCGTCGAGCCGAAGGACGCCCCGGCCGAGACCGACGTCAAGGACATCCAGGTTCTCCAGCACTCGTTCACCACGACGGAGAACAAGGTCGCCTACACCAACGGCGACAGCGACAAGCTGGACAAGCAGACGATCGCGCCCGGTACCAAGGTCCGTCTGCGGCTGACCAACACCGACAGCCTGATCAAGCGCTTCGCCGTGGTCGGCGTGCCATTCAAGGTGACCGCGGCCGACGGCCAGGACATCAACAAGCCGACCGACGTCAAGGACCAGCTGCTCATCCTGGGCGGCGGCGGTCGGTACGACGTCGAGTTCACCATGCCGAGCGGCCCGGTCAGGCTGGCCGAGAAGCAGCGCCCCGAAGAGGGCATCCTGTTCAGCCCCGACGGTTCCGGTGAGTTGAAGGCGGACTTCACCGTCCCCGAGTTCGACATCACCCAGTACGGCAGCCCGATGCCGACGGAGTTCAACGCCGACAGCAAGTTCGCCGTGGTCGAGGACCGCTACCTGGACAACCAGGCCGGGTTCTTCGACGGCGGGTTCAACCTGCTGTGGTCGGTCAACGGGTACGTCTTCCCCGACGTGCCGACGCTGACGGTCCGTGAGGGTGACCTGGTGAAGATCAAGTTCATCAACCGCAGCCACCTCGACCACCCGATGCACCTACACGGCCACCACGCGCTCGTGTTGTCGCGCAACGGGAAGCCCGCCAACGGCAGCCCGGTCTGGCTGGACACCGTCGATGTGGCGCCGGGTGAGACGTGGGAGATCGCGTTCAAGGCCGACAACCCGGGTCTCTGGATGGATCACTGCCACAACCTCGACCACGCCAAGATTGGCATGGTCTTGCATCTGGCCTATGAGGGCTACTCGACGCCCTTCGAGGCTGGATCGGCGACGAAGAACCAGCCCGAGTAAGACGTGGCGCGCAGGCGTCACGCCCTGGTTCTAGGAGGAATCGTGACGCCGCCCGTCGAAGACAAGCTCGTCGAACCGGTCCGCGAGGACCAGCCGACGGTCGCCACCCGGCGGCCGTGGCTGGCCCTCGCGGCCGTTTTGGCGGGGAGTTTCCTGCACTTGTTCGACCTGATGGTGGTCACCGTCGCCACCCCGTCCATCCGCACCGACCTGGACGCGTCCGCGTCGTCGGCGCAGTGGCTGCTCGCGGGCTACGCCCTGCCGTTCGCGTTGCTGCTGGTCACTTCCGGCCGCCTCGGTGACGCGATCGGGCGACGCAAGATGGTCCTGGTCGGGTCACTCGGCTTCACGGTGGCATCGGTGCTCTGCGCGCTGGCGACTGATCCCGGGACACTGATCGCGGGCCGCGTCCTGCAGGGCGCCTCGGCCGCGGCCATGTCGCCGCAGGTGCTGCCGATCATCATGCTGCTGTTCCCCGCGGGCAAGCGCGTCGCCGCGCTCGGCGCCCAGGCGGGTGTCATCGCGGTCGCGACCGTCAGCGGCCCGGTCCTCGGCGGTCTGCTCGTGCAGGCCGACATCGCCGACCTGGGCTGGCGGGTGATCTTCCTGCTGAACATCCCGGTCGGCCTGTTCACCATCCTCGCGGGCTGGATCTGGCTGCCCGCCAACGATGTGCTGACCAAGGGCACCCGCGCGCGGCTGGACGTCGGCAGCATCCTGCTCGCCAGCGGTGGCCTGCTGATGCTGATCTTCCCACTGGTCCAGGGCGGTGAGCTGGACTGGCCACTGTGGATATTCGTCCCGCTCGCGCTGTCGGTGCCCGTGCTGTACCTGTTGGTGCGCAGGCAGATCCAGCGACAGGCGACGGGGGAGTTCCCACTGATCGCGATGTCGCTGTTCAAGGTCCGCGCGTTCGTCGCGGGCAGCGTCGCCAACTTCCTGGTGATGGGCGGTGTCGCGGCGTTCTTCCTGGTCTTCGTGCTGCACCTGCAGTCGGGCCTCGGCTTCAGCCCGTCGGACATCGGCCTGACGGTCGCCTCCTTCGCCGTCGCCGCGGGCGTCGCGTCGGGTGCCTCGGTGCCGTTGGCAGGCAAGATCGGCAAACCGCTGGTCGTCTCAGGCGGTGTGCTGATGGCGGTGGGCATGGGAGCGCTGTGCGCGGTGCTGTTGGCGCAGGGGCCGGAGCTGAGTTCGGGGCTGACCGCGGCCTGCCTCGCGGTGGTGGGTATCGGGATGGGCATGCTGAGCCCGCCGCTCTACAACCTCACGCTGACGGGTGTTCCCGCTGAGGACGTCGGCTCCGCGTCGGGTGTGTTCGGCACACTGGCCCAGGTCGGCAACGCCATGGGCGTCGCGGTCGTTGGTGCCGCGTTCTTCGGTCTGCTGGGGCGGTTCGATGACCGGCTTGGCGACTGTGTGGGTTCGACGCCGCTGACCGAGGGCACGGACGCGGTCGTGGGTGCCTGCGGGGCGCAGGCGACGATCCCGGCGCAGGAGGGCTTCACGTCCGCCACCGCGGTCACCGTCGCGGCCCAGGCGGTCTGCTACCTCGTCGTCGCCTTCATTCTCGCGCGATTCCTTCCCAGCAAGGCGAAGCAGGCCTGACCAGCCACGCGAACGGCCCCGGAGGTGCGAGCTTCTGGGGCCGTCACGATGGCGGTATGGGTCTGTGGTGCCGAACCCAGTCGCGCAGATGTGGCTGAATCTCATCGAGAAATGCCGACTTCGCGCGGGTGTAGTCGTCGTAGTCACTGTCGTTCGCGTGTCGCACGGCGAGGTCGCGTTTGAGCTGTTCGTAGCGACGTGCCCGGTCTGGGTGGTGTCGCAGCCAGTCACGGAACTCGACGACGAACTCGGCGAATGGCGAGTCGGTTCGGCGGATGTGGAGGATGGCGGCTTCGGTCGGAGCGTAAAAGAGCCGCTTCTCGTAGCGCGCCAGGTCAACGTGATCACCCGGCCGTGGGATATCGCGATGGACGCCCGGGGAGTCCGGCCGTGCACCGAACGCGGGCACGAACGGCGTCGGCGCGAGGATGTCGGCGAGTTCGGCAAGGCTTGACAGCGAAGGCATCCGCACCTGCAGATCCACGTATGGCTTCGCGGCAAGGCCCGGTACCGCGGTGGAGCCGATGTGCTCGTAGACGAAGTACTCAGTCCCGGCCAGGGAAACGAACGCCGCCCGCACCTCGCGCAGCAGCCGTAGTGCTCGACCCGGCCATGCTGGGTCGTATTCGACGATCAAGGCAGGCGGCATGGCTTCAACTATCCGCCAAAACGAACGGCCCCGGAAGCTGAGCGCGCTCCCGGGGCCGTTCTCCGTGTCCGCCTACGTGATCTTCATGTTCGCCATCATCGCCATGTCCTCGTGCTCAAGGTTGTGGCAGTGGAAGACGTACTTGCCCGGGTACCCGTCGAACCGCACCAAGATCCGCACGACCTTGTTCGGCTCCAACCGCACCGTGTCCTTCCAGCCGCCGTCCGTCGGGGCGAGCTGTTCGGCGATGCGGGCCTGGACCTGGAACGACGAGAGGTGTACGTGCACCGGGTGCTGCGCGTCGGTGACGAGCTGCCACATCTCGACCTTGCCGCGAGGGATCTCGGCGTGGATGTAGTCGGGGTCGAAGCTCTTGGAGTTGATGCGCCACACCATCTTCCCGTTCTCCGGTCCCTGGAGGAACGCGAACTGGCGGGTCGGGGTGTTGCCGCCGGTCCACGGCAGCGGCTCGATCGTCGACAGCTTCGTCGGCACGGTCGAGTCGTCCGTGGCCGTCCTGGCGACGCGGAACTGCATGACCAGGCCCGAGTTGCCGGTCGCGCCGACGTGCTTGAGCGTGACCATGGTGCCGACCGCGTACTTGCTGAAGTCGATGACGACGTCGAAGCGCTCCGCCGGGGCGACCGGGATCTGGGTGTGGCCACGCGGGGCGGCGAGCAGGCCGCCGTCGCTGCCGACCTGGATGAAGGACTGGGCGGCGTTGGGCTTGGGGTCGAGCTCCAGCTTGTAGTGCCGGGAGTTCGACGCGTTGAGGATGCGGAAGCGGTACTTCACCGCGTCGACCTCGAGGTACGGCCACGGGACACCGTTGACCAGGGTGACGTCACCGAGCACGCCGCCGTGGAAGGCGCCGGTGACGCCGGGCGGGTCGTTGAGGTTCGGGTCGAGCGACGGGTAGTTGAACGACCCGTCCTCCTTGAACGACCGGTCGGTGATGATCAGCGGGATCTCGCGGTTGCCCTTGGGCAGGGGCAGCGCGTTGTCCTCGTCGTCACGCAGGATGTGCATGCCCGCCAGGCCGCGGTAGACCTGCGGGCCGGTGAAGTCCATGCGGTGGTCGTGGTACCAGAGCGTCGCGGCGCGCTGCTGCAGCGGGTAGTGGTACTCGCGGGTGCCCTGGCTGACGTTGCCGCCCGGGTGCACGTGCCCGTTCCACCCGTTGACCGGCATGATCAGGTCGATCGGGTAGCCGTCGTGCTCCGGCGGGGTCTTGCCACCGTGCAGGTGGGTGACCGTCGGGACCGGCAGCTCGTTGCGGGTCTTGACGACGATCTTGCGCCCGGCCTTCACGTCGAAGGTCGGCCCGGGGAAGGTGCCGTTGTACGTGAACGCCTGGGTCTGCAGGCCCGGCAGGATGTTGAGGCTCGCGACCTTGGTCGTGACGTCGTAGTAGTCCGTGGTCGCGTCCGAGCTCGTCGGGCGGATCACCGGCGGGATGGTCAGCGGCTGCGTGAACGGCCGAGGCGCGGCCAGCGCGCTCTTCTGGACGCTCTGTTCTTTGTGCTGCGCTCCGCCATTGGCATCTGTCGGCGAGCTGCCGCAGGCACTGGCGAGTGGCAGGACGACAGTGGCCGCACCGGCCGCGCCGATAAACCCTCGTCGTGACAAAGACATTTCTTTGGAACCCCCTTAAACAAACCCCGTTGAATCACCCAGTAACGGAGCATACCCGGAGTTTGCCAACTTCCGACCCCCTAATGACCCGGAGTGGATCGGTTCTTGAGCGTGCCGCGACAAGGTATGCCCAGCGCGAAGAGGCGTGTGGAGAAACCCGCCCAGACGGAGGCGACTACGTATGCGACTGTACCTGCTTGAGCTGGGCCACATCGGCCATGACTGGGCTGCGGGCGGCCGAATGCCGGTGTGCGCCTACCTGATCCAGACGGCGGACGCGACCGTTCTGGTCGACACCGGATTCCCGCCGGACGCCCCGCCTGGGGCGATTCAGGTGACCCCGGAACAGGAGTTGATTACTCAACTTTCCCAAATCGGAGTTAATCCGGGTGACATCACACATGTGATCTGCAGCCACCTGGATCCCGATCACGCCGGTAACCACGACCTCTTCCCGCAGGCCGAGTTCGTGATCCAGCGCAGCCACTACGAATTGGCTATGTCGGACACCGTTCCGCGCCTGCGAATGGCTCGCAAGCACTGGGATCAGGAAAACCTGAATTACCGGCAAATCGACGGTGACATCGAGCTGCTGCCCGGCGTCGAGCTGATCGAGTCCAGCGGCCACATCCTGGGCCACCAGTCGGTGCTGGTGCGCCTGCCCGAGTCCGGCCCGGTCCTGCTGGCCATCGACGCCATCACCATGGAGAAGGCGCTCGACCCGGACACCCGGCCGATGACCAACTACGACCTCGAGCCCGAGCTGGTCCGGTCCAGCACGCGCAAGCTCGTCGACCTCGCCGCCAAGGAAGGCGCGCTCATCGTGCGCGGCCATGACGGCAGCCAGTGGGAAACCCTCAAGCGGGCGCCTGAGTTCTACGCCTGAGTCAAAGCAGTCCAACGAACTATGAGGAGGCATTTCGTGAGCACGACCGTCCTTCGGCGACTCGTTGTCGCCACCGTCGTGGCCGCGGCCACCGTGGGGGCGGTGACTCCGGCGAGCGCGGCGGCCAAGCAGGCCCCGCAGATCGTCCAGGTGACCGCCCAGACCGACCGCCTGGTCGCCCCCGCCGCGGCCACGCTGCGCGCCGGTGTCACCACCTTCCAGGTGTCCACCCCCGACTTCGGCGGCCGCGAGGTCGGGCTGATCCAGCTCAAGCCGGGCGTCCAGCTCGACAACCTGCTGACCAACCTCGCCACCGTCCTGCACAACGACGACCTGGCGGCCAAGAAGGCCGCCGGTGACGTCGTCTACCGCGACTCGGTGCTGCTCGGCGGTGCCATCGTCACCCCGCGCGCGCCGCAGGTCTTCAGCCAGATGCTCTTCCAGGGCACCTACTACCTGGTCGACTACCGGTCGCTGGCCAACCCGGCGGCGACCAACCACTACCAGAAGATCACCGTCGGCAAGGGCTTCGCCGGCTGCTGGCCGACCATCGACCACGTCGTCCTGCAGTACCAGAACGACGCGGGCGAGCCGCGGTTCCGCGCCCCGGACACCCTCAAGGCAGGCGCCAAGCTGCTCATCGTCAACCTGACCGACCAGATGGCCGACTCGGTGTTCCTCCCGGTGCGTCCGGGCACCACCGACGAGGACATCAACAAGTTCTTCACCGGCCAGGCGGCGCCGCCGTTCATCGGCCAGCCGCAGGGCGCGCTGCCCGCGAGCAGCCACTACGCGGTGCACTACCAGGCCGACCTGGCCCCGGGCCGCTACGTGCTGCTGTCCTTCGTCGGCGACCGTGAGACCGGCTACCCCGGTGCCGCTCGCGGAATGTTCAAGCTGATCGACGTCATCTAGCACTTCCTTACTAATCTGGAACTCTTCCAGTGAGACTGGATGGTTCCTCCAGTCCCGGCTCTCATCCTCAAGATCGTGAGCCTGGACATCGTGACCCGGAGAGGGCCTCGGACGCGACGGTCGCCGTCGTTCTTCGAGGCCCTCTTCGTCGTCGGGCTCGCCGTGATCGCGACCTGGGTGATCCACCAGTTCGCCCCGCCGTCGCTGATCCGCGACGGCGAACTGCTGCCGGTGGCCATGGGTTCGCGCCACGCCGGGGTCGAGCACCACGGTGCCGCCTCGGCCGAACTGATCCCACCGAGTCCGGTCAGCACCGAGCCGCTGCCCAGCTTCTTCGGCAGCGCTTTCCTTGCCTTCCATGTGCTTGTGGTCTTGCTCGCCCTCGCGGTGCCGCTGGCCCGCAGGCTCAACGCGCGCGGCGGCACCTGGTTCACCGGGCTGGTGTTCGCGGGGCTGTCCGCTGCCGCGGTCGGCGTCGCCGCCATGGTCACCGCCCAAGTGATCTACCAGGACGCCGTCACCGCGGAGCAGGTGCTCGCGGGCGGTCTGGAAGCGGCCAGGTACGGCTTCGTCGCCGCGCTCGCGATCGCGCTGTTGTTCGGGGTTCCCGGCAGCATCGCCGGTCCCTCGGGGGAAGCAAGCGAGTAAGGAGCTCTTGATGAAACGTCGGAACCTGCTGAAAGCCGGTGCCGTTGTCGGCGCGGGCTTAGTCCTGCCACTGGAAAGGCTGGTCGCCAGCGCGGCGGCCACGGCCAACTTGGCCGCGTTCTCGGTGCCACTGTTGGTGCCGCCGGTACTGAAGCCCAAGACCAGCACGCCGGACACCGACTACTACGAGATGACGATCAAGCCCGCGGATGTCGAGATCATCCCCGGGACCACGAGCCGGGTGATGACCTTCAACGGTTCGTTCCCCGGCCCGACCCTGGCGGTGACCCAGGGCAGGCCGGTCGTGGTCAAGCAGATCAATGAACTGGGCGAGCCAGTCAACGTCCACCTGCACGGCGCGTTCGTCGCGCCGGAACACGACGGCTACCCGACGCACCTGATCCAGCCGGGCGCGTCGCGGGACTACCGCTATCCGAACCAGCAGCGGGCCACAACGCTCTGGTACCACTCCCACACCCACCACAAGGAAGCCGAACAGGTCTACCGCGGCCTGGCGGGCTTCTACGTGATCAACGACCCGGGCGACCCGTGGCTGAACCTGCCGACGGGCGCCCGGGATGTCCCGCTGCTCTTCCGCGACATCCGCATCGATGAGAACAACCAGCTCGTGTACTTCGCAGGCGACTTCCGCGGCAGGCGAACGATCCTGGTCAACGGCAGGCCGCAGCCCTACTTCAAGGTCGCGACCCGCAAGTACCGGCTGCGGCTGCTCAACGGCTCCAACGACCGCGGCTTCAAGTTCTCGCTGAGCAACGGCGCGAAGTTCTACGTGATCGGCTCCGACGGCGGCTACCTGCCGAACAACGTCCCGCTGAGTACGATCGAGCTGTTCCCGGCCGAGCGGCTCGACGTGATCGTGGACTTCGCCGGGCAGCCGGTGGGCACCCAGATCACCCTGCGCAACGAGTTCGGCGAGGCGGCCGAGACGCAGGACATCATGCGCTTCGACGTCGACCGGGTGGAGTCGGACTCCACGCGGATCCCGGACAACGGCCAGCTCCCGCAGCTGCCCGCGATCCCGACGCCGACGGTGACCAGGGACATCGCGCTCAACTTCGACCTGGCCAACCGGCGGTTCCTGATCAACGGCCAGCCGTTCGACCCGAACCGGGTGGACTTCACGGTTCGCAAGGACAAGCCGGAGCTGTGGCGGATCACCAACAACGACACCCAGTTCGGCATCACCCACAGCATGCACCTGCACCTGGTGCAGTTCCGGGTGGTCTCGCGCAACGGTGTCGCGGTCGCGCCGGTCGAGGCGGGCTGGAAGGACACGGTCACGGTGCACGCGGGGGAGACGGTGCTGGTCAACACGACCTTCACCGGGTTCACCGGCAAGTACGTGTTCCACTGCCACCTGTTGGACCACTCCAACAACGGCATGATGGCCCAGGTAGAGGTAATCGCTTAAGCACGACGGTGGCCCGGCTCCAACGAGCCGGGCCACCGGTGTTTGGTCTTACTTGCCTTGCTCCGCGGCGACCTTGGCGTGGACCTCGGCCATGTCGACGGCCTTGATCTGGGTGATCAGGTTCTCCAGCGCCGCGGGCGGCAGCGCGCCGGGCTGCGCGTAGAGCACGACGCCCTCCCGCACGGCCATCAGCGTCGGGATCGACCTGATGTCGAACGCCTGCGCGAGCTGCTGCTGGGCCTCAGTGTCGACCTTGGCGAACACGATGTCCTCGTGCTTGTCCGACGCGGACTCGAAGGTCGGCGCGAACTGGCGGCACGGGCCGCACCACGCCGCCCAGAAGTCGACAAGGACGGTACCGCCACCGCCGACCACCTCGTCGAAGTTCTCGCTGGTCAGTTCGACCGTCGCCACAGATCCTCCTCAGGTTCGGGCGGGCAATCAGAGCGTTCAACGAACGACTAGGCGCAGGAATTCCGCAGCCGTGTCTCGATGCCCGTGCGGGCCCGCTCGTAGGCCCTATCGTCGCCGGTCAGCACGGCGACCGCGTTGGCGGCCCGGCAGAGCGCGTCGATCTCGAAGGCGAGCTGGCACGTGTCGGTCCCGGCGGCGAGGTGGCCGTGCTCGACGGCGACCGTCGCGAGCTGCGAGAGCAGGCCCATCCAGCTGTCGAATGAGTGTTCCACCGCGTCGTGCACCCGGCCCGCGCGCGCGTCGAACTCGGCCGCCGCGCCTGCGAAGAAGCAGCCGCCGGGGAACACGCGGTCGCGGGAGTGGGCCAGCCAGTTGTCGATCAGCGCGGTCAGCCGTGGCAGGCCGGGCTCGGCGGCCATCGCGGACTCGACCACGGTCTCGACGAAGATCTCGGTGGCGAAGGCGATCGCGGCGAGCTGAAGTTCTTCCTTCGAGCCGAAGTGGGCGAAGATCCCGCTCTTGCTCAGCTCCAGGTCAGCGGCCAGCCTGCCGATGGTCAGCCCCTCCAGACCCTCGACCGACGCGATCTCGACCGCGCGGCGCAGGGTCGCGCGGCGGGTCTCGGCGCCCTTCGCCAGTCGTGCGTCCACCCGAACAATCTAGACGAGTGAAGTGATCATGTGGAACTATCTGACCGATCGTTCGTACATATTCGGAGGGGTTATGGACATCAGGGAGCTTGACCGCCGCGTCCGGGAACTGACCGGGGGGATCATCGACGGCCTGACCGACGAGCAGCTCGACGTCGAGTCGCCGTGTGAAGGCTGGACGGTTCGCGAGGTCATCCGGCACATGGTCGGCAACAGCCTCGGCGTACTGGCCAAGGTCGACGGCACCGAGGCGCCCGCCGAGGTCGACCTCGGCGACGACCCGCGCGCGACGTTCCGGCAGACGCGCGAGGCCGCGTCGGCCGCGCTCAGCGAGCCGGAGGTGTTCGACGGGCCGTGGGAGCTGCGCGGCCAGCAGTACACCGGCGGCACGATGCTGTTCGTGCACTTCGCCGACGTCCTCGTGCACGCCTGGGACATCGGCACGGCCGTGGGGATCGACGTCCGGTTCGACGAGGACATGGCCGAGGCCGCGCTCAGCGTCGTCAGCCGGTTCCCGGAGGACGCGTGGGGGCCGGGGTCGGCGTTCATCGAGAAGCTGCCCGCCGCCGAGGACGCCTCGGCGCAGGAGCGGCTGCTCGCGCTGACCGGCCGCGTGGTGCCGTCAGCGGCCTGACGGACGGTATCCGCTCACGGTGACCGAGCCGGTCACGGTGAGCGGGTCGGGTAGGACGGCGATCCGCGCGGCGAGATCGGGTCCGGCGTGGAAGGCGTTGGGGCCCATGCCGACCAGGGCGGCGACGGCGTCGTGGGACAGCTTCATCGTGAACTCCACGTCTCGCTGGTGCGCGATGGTGAAGTGGGCCGCCATCTTGTCGTCCACGCGGCTCTGCTTGTCGTCCTCGACGCCCATCAGGTCCAAATCGGACACCAGTTCGCCGAGGTGTCGGGCGGTCGGGGCCACGACCACGGCGATGCCCCCGGGGTCCAGGACGCGATTCAGCTCGGCGGGATTGCGGGGGGCGAACACGCTGAGCGTGAGCCCCGCGGCGCCGTCGCGCACGGGTAGCGGTCCCCACGCGTCGCAGACGATCGCGCCGATCAGGGGGTGGGCGCGAGCGGCCCGGCGCAGGGCGGCCTTGGACACGTCGACGGCCAGGCCCGCCCGGCCGACCAGCTTGTCCAACGCGGCCGCCAGGTAGTGGCCGGTGCCCGCGCCGACGTCGATCACCGCCCCGGGCCCCGGCGTCACCTCGGCGATGGCGTCGGTGATCGGGGCGTAGTGGCCCGCGCCCAGGAACCGTACGCGGGCGTCAACCATGGCGGCGGTGTCGCCGGTGAAGGTGGCCGTTCCCCGCAGGAGGCTGACGTAGCCCTGCTTGGCGACGTCGAAGCTGTGTCCGGCCGGGCAGCGCAGGACGCCGGGCGACTCGGCGAGGTCCGCGCCGCAGTGCGGGCAGGTCAGCAGCGGGACGACGTCGGCGAGCATGGCCCCGACCCTACGACAGCGGGCCCGGGCGACAGTGTCGCCCGGGCCCGCTGTTCAGTCAGTCGATCAGAAGCGACGCAGCACCGCGGCGCGGATCCTCGGCACGGTCAGCAGCGCGCCGCCGCCGAGCAGCAGGGCGGCACCGAGCAGGATCATCCAGCCGACGTTGGAGCCGGTGTCGGGCAGGTCGTCGTTGTCCACCGGGACCGGCGCGACCGTGGTGGTCGTCGCGCCCGCGCTCGTCGTGGTGGTCACCGAGGTGGCGTCGGTGGTGGTCGTCGTGGTGTTGGTCGACGACGTGGTGGTGGTCGTGGTGGCCGTGGTCGTCGTCGTGCTCGGGGTGGTCGACGGGACCGACGGCGTGGTGGTGGTCGAGTCCGACTTGCCGCAGACGAACCAGTGGCTGATCTGGGCGGGCTTCTCGCTGCCACCCGCGATCGGCGCGTGCAGGCCCACCCACGGCAGCTTCTCGAAGGTGGATTCCTCGTACTTGTTGTAGCCGTCGCTGCCCTTGACGATCACGCCGGACACGATGGTGCCCTCGGGGATGCCGGTGATGTCGATGTAGGTGTTGGACTGGTCGACGACGGCGTCGACCTCCACCGCGACGGTGCCCGGCCAGAGCTGCCCGCAGTCGGCGGCCACCACGTTGCCCGGGTAGGAGACCGCGCGGTCGTCACCCGATGGGGGCGCCTCATCCTTCTGCGCTGCCCCGACGGTGCTGGACATGACCAGCATTCCGGTGATGGTGAAGGTGGCGAAGGCAAGCGACGCGACGGACCTACGCATGTGGTGACTCCAAGTGTGACCGCACCGGCCGATGATGGGTGACTTTCTACACCCAAACGGCTGACGCCATCCATCGGGGATGGCTCTAGGTAGGTTTGTGTCGCTTCTGTTGCTGTTTAGAGATCTTTCAGGGCGTCGCCGATCGCGCGATGGAAGGTCGGATAGGCGAAGATCATCCGCTGCAGCACGCTGACCTGCACCTCCGCGTGCACGGCGAGCGCGAGGGCGCCCAAGACCTCCCCGCCGGCCGGTCCGGCCGCTGTGGCGCCGACCAGGATGCCCCGGTCGCTGTCCGTGACGAGTTTGATGAAGCCCTCGTTGCCGACCTTGTGGATCCAGCCGCGCGCCGACTGCGCGATCTGCGCGACCCCGACGCGGACGGATAGGCCTGCGTCGCGGGCGGCCGACTCGGTGAGTCCGACCGAGCCCACCTCCGGGTCGGTGAAGGTGACCCGCGGGACGGCCCGGTAGTCGGCGGTGCGGGCCGCGTCGGGGGTTGGCTGGTCGGTCGCGTGGTCGGCGGCTGGCTGAGCCGTGGCGAGGATGTCGGCGACGGCGATCTCGGCCTGGTACATCGACATGTGGGTGAAGGCGCCCTTGCCCGTGACGTCGCCGATCGCCCACAGGCCATCGGCCGCGCGCATCCGGTCGTCCACCTCGATGCCTTTGGCGGACTCGTCCAGCCCGACCGTGGCCACGCCGAGCGCGGCCAGGTCGGTGCGCCTGCCCGCGGCGACCAGCAGGTGCGCGGCGGTGACCGGTTCGGCGCCGTCGAAGACCAGGGTGACCTGGGCGCCGTCGTGGGTCGCCCCGGTGATCTTGGCGTCGGTGCGGACGGTGATGCCCTCGGCGGCGAAGCGCTCGGCGATCAGCGCACCCGCCTCGGGTTCGTCGAGGGTCAGCAGACGGTCTTGGGCCTCGACCAGTGTCACCTTCGCGCCGAAGCGGGCGAAGGCCTGGGCGAACTCGCAGCCCACCGGGCCGCCGCCGAGCACGATCAGCGACTCGGGCACCGCGGTGACGGCCACGGCGTCGCGGTTGGTCCAGTGCGGCACCTCGGCCAGCCCCGGGATCGGTGGGACGGCCGGGTCGGTGCCCGGGTTGAGCACGACGCCGACGCGGGCCACCACCGCCACCTCGCCGTCCGAAGTGGACACCGTCAGCTGGTTCGGCCCGGTGAGCCTGGCCCGCCCGCGCAGGAACCCGGCGCCCGACTTCGTGAGCCGCTCGACCGCGACCCTGTCGTCCCAGTCGTCGGTCGCGTCGGCCCGGATCCGGGCCGCGACCGGCCGCCAGTCCGGCCGCACCTGGGCCGACCCGGCCAGGACCTCGACCCGCCGCGCCTCGGCCAGCGCGTCGGCGGCGCGGATCATCATCTTGGTCGGGACACAGGCGTAGTACGGGCACTCGCCGCCGACCAGCCTGGCCTCGACGCCGAGCACGTCGAGCCCGGCCGCGGCCAGCTTCGCCGCGGCGTACTCGCCACCCGGCCCCAGTCCGACGACGGCGATATCGACTGTGCGGGTCATGTCCTCAACTCCTCGGATCCGACACCCCACTCCATCACGCCGGGCGGGCGTCCGCAGAGCGTGCGCTCAGCGGACCCGGCGGAACTCGTGCTGGTCGCGGATCTCCCGGTTGAGGTAGGCGCCCACGCTCTGAGCCGACATCAGCTCCCAGTACAGCCGTTTCGCCACCTCCAAATACTGATAGACGTGTCCGTTCCTGAACTCCACCTCCAATGTCGAACTCCCGGCGTCGTAGCCGACTGACGCGATGCTGGTCGAGTCGATGGCCTGCCTGCGCACGAGCACGCCCCCTGCCGGATAACGAACGGCCCCGCCTGCCGCCGTTGACGGGGCCCAACCGCTACCTTGCCACCGGACGTCCCCGCCGTCGCCCGCGTGATCGCCGCCTGTGGACAACTTCGCCGCCTGTGGACAAAACCCGGACAACCCCGACGTCCGCAGAGCGTCCTGTGGATAGACGGCCCGCCAGTGGCGAAGTTCGACATACGCTGGTTCCGGCACACCCAGTCCGCAACCTTGAGAGGAGCTGTTGTCGCAGTGCTGGATCTCGCGGCTTCACTGCTGTCGTTGGCGCACAGCCTCTTCGGACCGGGTCTATGCCCCGGTGATTGGGTGTGGGCGACAAGCACAGCGGGCGCGCTGATCGCGCTGCTGCCGATGCTCGCGTCGGTGATCATCACCCTCGTACGCAAGGTGACCGGCAACACCTACAACGCGGTCACCGTCTCGGTGATCGGCGTCGTCGGCGGGTTCTGCGCGTTCCTCATGCCGCTGGTCCTCTTCAACGGCATCAGCAGTGTCTTCAGCCGCGTCCGCGCAGGCGACCCCTCGGTCTCGCTGGCCGGGTCCGAGTCGTTGAAGCAGCAGTACTGCGAGTGGGTCGGCGTCCAGGCCGACTACCTCGGCCGCGGCGCCAACGTCTACGAGGTGGTGTTCCACAAGTTCGAGGACACCCCGGTCTACCTGCTGCGCATCGCCACGCTGGTGATCGTGCCCATCGTGTGTGTGCTCTTCGTGACTCTCCAGGCCAGGGCCGCGATGCGCCGCGGGCCGACATGGCCGGGCAGGCTCATCTGGATCCCGTTCGCGCTCATGGCCGTCCTGAGTCTGCCCGTCGAGGCGAACACCGCCGCGCACCTGTGGCTCGGCTTCCTCCCGATCGCCGTCCTCGGCCTGGTCCCGGTGTATGTCATCGGGGCGCCGAGCTGGCCGACCATCGAGCGTAACTACCAGAAACCGGAGGTGGCCCCGGTGGCTCAGCAGCCCAGTCCGCCGCCATACCAACAGCAGCCGTCGGTACCCGCGTACCAGCCCGCGGCCCCGGTCAAGCCGATTCCCGCCTACAAGCCGCCCGCCCAGCAGCAGCCGCCCGCGCAGCAGCCGGTGCGCAAGCCGCCGCCGTACGTGCCGCCCGCGCCGAACCCGACGCTGCACGACCCGGACCCCGCGGGCAAGGCGTCGCTGTCCAAGCTCGCCGCCGACCCCGGCCCGCTGCCGTTCACCCCGCGCTCGGCGACGCCGCCGCCCCCGCCGGTCCGCCCGTCGGGGAGCCGGTTCCGCAAGGTGCGCGCGCTCGGCCAGGGCGGATTCGGCACGGTCTGGCTCGCCGTCGACACCCAGCTCGACCGGACCGTCGCGGTGAAGATGGCGCACGCGCCCGACGCCGAGACCGAGGAGCGGATGCTGCGGGAGGCCCGCGCGCTCGCCGCCGTGCACCACCCGAACTGCGTGCGCGTGTACGACATCGTCTCCGAGCCCGAGGGGCTCGGCCTGGTGATGGAGTACATCGAGGGCCAGCCGCTCGCCGACCGCCTCGCCACCGGCGGCCCGCTCGACGACGTCGCCGTCGCCCGCCTCTGGATCACGATGGCGGGTGCCCTGTCGGCGGCGCACGCCAAGGGCGTGCTGCACCGTGACGTCAAGCCGTCCAACGTGATCATCGACCCGGACGGCAACGCGCACCTGATCGACTTCGGTATCGCCCGGTCCAAGGGCGACTCCACGCTGACCGCCACCGGCATGATGGTCGGCACCCCGGACTTCCTGGCCTCGGAGACCGCGGCGGGCGCCAACGCCACCCCGGCCTCGGACGCCTGGCAGCTGGCCGCGACGGTCAACTTCGCGCTGACCGGCAAACCGCCGCGCGGCACCAGGGACAACGCGATGGCCGCGCTCATGGCCGCGGCCAAGGGGGAACCGCTGACCGAGCTGCCGCTGCACAGCGCCCACCGCCGCCTGCTGATGGCCTCCCTCGACTCCGAGCCCGCCCGACGCCCGACGCTGCGTGCCGTGGCGAGGGAGCTCAGCGACTGGCTGGCGCGGGAAGGCCACACCGAGACCGGCCCGGTCACCCAGATCGTGCGCCGCGAGGACATCGACGGCGCCGACCGCACCCGCCATCTGCGCTGAGCTGGCACCAGCGTGTCCGGCGATTGTCGGACACCGCGGGCATGCTGGGCCTGGCACTCGCATACGGAAGGGAACGTGATGAGCCGCCATCTCCAAATCACCTTCGACGCCCACGATCCACGGGCCCTGTCGTCCTTCTGGCGCGACGCGCTGGGCTACGTCCATCCCGGCCCGCCCGGAGTCGACCTGCCGGACGGCGCCGACCCGCTGGCCGCGTGGGACGACTTTCTCGCGGGTATCGGCGTGCCGGAGGAGCAGCGCAACACGAAGTCGGCGATCGAGGACCCAGACGAACGGGGTCCGCGGCTGTTCTTCCAGCAGGTGCCGGAGGACAAAGTCGCGAAGAACCGCGTACACCTCGACGTCCGTGCCGCCCCAGGACTTCAGGGAGACGAGCGGATGGCGGCACTGGAAGACGAGTGCGACCGGCTTGTCGCGCTGGGGGCGACGCGTGTTCGCCGCTTCGAGCCCGATCCGCCGATGAGCCTGGGTTGGATCGTGATGAACGACCCAGAGGGCAACGTGTTCTGCCTGGACTGAGGCCGTTCCGGCCTGATCACCCGCTACGAGTGGGCGAACGTGCGCCGGTAGTCCTTCGGTGACACGCCCACGATCTTCTGGAAGTGGTGCCGCAGCAGCGCGGCCGTGCCGAACCCGCAGAGCCGGGCGACGTCGTCCACGCTGGACGTCGTCTCCTCCAGCAGGGTCCGCGCGTGCAGCACGCGCTGCGTCGACAGCCACTTGAGCGGGGTGGTTCCGGTCTCGGCGACGAACCGGCGGGCGAACGTGCGCTCGGACATGCTGGCGCGGGAGGCCAAGGCGGCCACCGAGTGGTCCTCGGCCAGGTTCTCCAGCATCCAGGTCAGCACCGCCGACAGGCTGTCGCCTTCGCAGAGCGGCACCGGCATCTCCACGAACTGGCGCTGCCCGCCGTCGCGCTGCGGTGGGACGACCATGCGGCGGGCGATGGCGGTCGCCGCCGCCGAGCCGAGTTCGCGGCGCACCAGGTGCAGGCACGCGTCGATGCCCGCGGCGGTGCCCGCGCTGGTGATGATGTCGCCGTCGTCGACGAAGAGGACGTCCGGGTCGATCTTCGCGGCGGGGAAGCGGTCGGCCAGTTCACGCGCGTGGCGCCAGTGGGTCGTGCAGGCACGGTCGTCGAGCAGGCCGGTCGCGCCCAGCAGGAACGCGCCGCTGCAGACCGACAGGATCGTGGCGCCCCGGGCGTGCGCGGCGCGGATCGCGTCGAGCACGGCGGGCGGGTAGTCGTCGCGGATGGTGCAGGCGGGGAGGGCGACCAGGTCGGCGCCGTCGAGGGCGGTGAGGTCCCGCTCGGGGATCATCCGCACGCCAAGGCTCGACGGCAGGGGCTGCCCGGCGACCTCGCCGCACACCCGGAACTCGATCGGCGGCACGCCGTCGTCGGTGCGGTCGATGCCGAACACCTCACACAGCACACCGAACTCGAACGGCGCGAAGCCGTCGATGAGGACTACCGCGACGGACTTGAGCATGGCCGAAGCGTAGCTGGCAGGATTTTGATGCACAAGGTCTGTCCTGCCACTGGTGGCAGGAAATGTCTCAGCGCAAACTTAGTGCCATGACCGTTGAACTCGTACTCATCGCCCTAGCGTTCCTGCTGGTCTACGGCCTGGACCGCAACCACCACCGCCAGTACGGGCCCCGCCCGCGGCTGGCCGGACACACCGACGTCGAGGACCGGGACCTGGTCAGGACCCTCGCCGAGACCCGGGCCCGCGACTCCCGCGACGCCGACAGCACTACCTCCAGGACGGCAGCCACAGTTCGGCTTGCCATCGGCTCTCGGTGATCGACTCACCGTTGAGGATGGGCCACAGCCAGACGAAGTTCGCCACGACCAGGCCCACATACAGGGCCACAGCCAGCAGCCCGGTCCCGCGGCGCTCGACCCCGTCGCGGGCCCGGCCGAGCACATGGCCCAGCGGGAGCACCAGCCCGAGGACCAGGAACGCCGCCATCGGGGTCACGTAGAAGAAGTACATCTGCCGGTCGAGGTTGATGAACCACGGCAGCAGACCGGCCAGGTAAGCGGTGATCACGGCCGCGTAGCGCCAGTCGAGGCGGCCGATCATCCGCCACAGGCCCCAGACCAGCATCGGCAGCGCCAGCCACCACAGCGCGGGCGTGCCGATCAGCATGGTCGCCGCGACGCACTTGGCCTCGCCGCAGCCCAGCGTGCTGCCCTCGTAGTAGTAGAGCATCGGCCGCAGGCCCATCGGCCACGTCCACGGCTTGGACTCCCACGGATGCTGTTTGTCCGGGTTGGTCACCAGGTTGCTGTGGAACTCGAGCACGTGCTCGGAGTTCTGGAACAGGGAGCCGATGGCGCCCTTGATCGCGTCGAAGAAGCCGCCGCCGGTGCTCTCGACCAGGTGCCGGTCGATGCCGGTCTCGCTGCCGAACCAGCCCCACCAGGTGGTCAGGTAGGCCAGGACCGTCACCACGAGGAACGCCCACAGCGCGGGGAACAGGTCGCGCAGCAGGGTGCCGACCCACGGGTGCCGCACTCCGGCCGACCGTCGGGCCGTCGCGTCGAACAGCACGGTGAGCAGCCCGAACGCGGCGATGTAGTACAGCCCGGACCACTTGACGCCGCAGGCGAGGCCCAGCAGCACCGCGGTGAGGATCCGGTACCAGCGCACGCCGATCCGCGGCCCGTAGGCGGAGTCGTTGATCCAGCCCTCGGACACCGCGACGGCCAGCCGCGAGCGCACCTGGTCCCGGTCGACCAGCAGCGCGCCGAACGCGGCGAGGACGAAGAAGGCCAGGAAGATGTCGAGCATCCCCATCCGCGACTGCAGGTGGGACACCCCGTCGGCCACCAGCAGCACACCGGCGATCGCGCCGAGCAGCGTCGACCTGGTCAGCCGCCGGGCGATTCGGATGATCATGACGATCATGAGCGCGCCACACAGCGCCGCGGTGAAGCGCCAGCCCCAGCCGTTGTAGCCGAAGAGCCACTCGCCGAAGGCGATCATGGTCTTGCCCAGCGGCGGGTGCACGGTCAGCGCGTAGCCGGGGTTGTCCTCGAAGCCGCCGTTGCGCAGCATCTGCCACGCCTGTGGCACGTAGTGCTTCTCGTCGAAGACCGGGGTGCCGTTGTCGGTCGGGCTGCCCAGGTTCTGGAACCGGACGAACCCGCCGAGCAGGCCGAGGACGGCGGTGACGAGCCACCCGCGCAGCCGGTCGGTCGGCATCGGCTTGCCGATCAGCCGTTCCCGGGCCAACTCGGCTTCGTCGACAGGCCGCGGCGCCGGGTCCGGGATCACCCGGTCGGCCTCGTCATCGGCTACAAGGAGGCTCACGAGGGGAGATGGTAGGGCGCCGGACGTTCGATCGGTGTCGGGACGGTGAGGTTGGGGCAGGCAGTTGTCGCCGAACGCGAAAAACGCGGCCGGATACGCTGTCGCGGTGTCGACATTCCACCGGGCCCGCTGGGCGCACGTCCTTCCTGAATCCGCGTTGGCGGCCGGTGTGACCGCCGTCAGCTGGCTGGTGGGGTGGCTGCTGGTGGGAACCGCCGACCTCAAGGTGGCGACGGCGGTGCTTCTCACGGTCTTGGTAGGTCTGTTCGGCTATCGCGTCGTGCGTCAGCGCAAGTACACCCTGACGATCACTGCCGATGGTGCCCTGCTGCACCGGGACGGGGCAGTGGTCACGTTCGCCTGGGCGGAGTTCGAGCAGGTGCTTGCCCGGCAGCGGGGCCTGTGGACCAGGGAGTCGCTCGTGTTCAAGCCGGGGCTGATGGTCCCGGCGGACATGTATCGCGGGTTCGGTCCGGGTGTCGAGGCCAAGCTGCGCGAGGCGGGCATCGACCGCTCGTTCGAGCCCGCGATGTTCTTCGCCGACTGGCGCGCGGGCCCGTTGGGGACCGTGGCCGTTCGCGGGCAGTCATGACGGGCCGACTCGTCCTCGCGGCGACTCCGCTGGGAGATGCCCGGGACGCCTCCCCCCGCCTGATCGAGGCGTTCGGGACCGCCGAGGTCATCGCCGCTGAGGACACGCGGCGGACGCGGAATCTGATCAGCGCGCTCGGGGTCACCCCGACCGGGCGGATCGTGAGCTTCTACGACGCCGTGGAGATGAGTCGGATCGCCGGATTGGTCGAGGCGATCGAGCAGGGGCAGACCGTCCTGCTGGTCACCGACGCGGGCATGCCGAGCGTGTCCGACCCCGGATACCGGCTGGTCGCGGCCTGTGTCGAGGCCGACCTGGCGATCACCTGCCTGCCCGGCCCCTCCGCCGTCACCACCGCGCTGGCCCTGTCCGGCCTGCCGTGTGACCGCTTCTGCTTCGAGGGTTTCGCCCCGCGCAAGCCGGGGGAGCGGCGCAAGTGGCTGCAGGCCATGGCCGACGAGCCGCGCACCGCTGTCTTCTTCGAGTCGCCGCACCGGATCGCCGGGTTGCTGGCCGACGCGGCCGAGGTGCTGGGCGGCACCAGGCGCGCGGCGGTGTGTCGGGAACTGACCAAGACCTATGAGGAGGTCCGCCGGGGCGGGCTGGCCGAGTTGGCCGCGTGGGCCGAGGAGGGCGTGCGCGGCGAGATCACCGTGGTCCTCGACGGCGCCGAGCCCGCCGCCGCGCCTGACCTGGACACGCTGGTGGAGCGGGTCAAGGCCAGGGTCGCGGCGGGGGAGCGGCTCAAGGCGGCGGCCACCGAGGTCGCCGCCCAGGCCGGGGTGAGCAAGAAGGCCCTCTACGACGCGGCCGTCAGCAGCTGACTAGGCGTTCTCGCGCTGGAACGTGCGCACGCCCCAGAACACGCCGAGCACGGTCATACCGACGAGCACCAGCGAGCCTGTGAGCAGCGCGTCGGTGGTGAAGTCGCCGCGGAACGAGGCGCGTTCGGCGTCGACGACGTGGGTGAACGGGTTCCACCGCGACACGTTGTAGAGCCAGTCCGGGGCCAGGCCCTGGGTGATCGGGATGAAGATGCCCGACAGCAGCAGGATCGGCATCAGCACCGTGTTCAGGATCGCCGGGAAGGCGTTCTCGTCCTTGATCCGCAGCGCAAGCGCGTAAGAGCAGGACGACAGCGTTACCGACATCAGGCCGACGATCACCAGGGTCAGCACGATCGCGCCGAAGGACGCCTTCAGGTCGAAGACCAGGAAGGCCAGGACGATGATCAGGATCGCCTGGACCACGGTCTGCAGCGCGTCGCGCAGGACGCGGCCCATCAGCAGGGCCATCCGGCTGACCGGGGTGACCCGCAGCCGCTCGACCACGCCCGTGCGCAGTTCGGCGAGCAGGGCGAAGCCGACGAACGAGCTGCCGAACAGGGCGATCTGGATGATCAGCGCCGGGGTCAGGATCTGCCACGCGGTGCCGGGCGGGAAGCCGGGCGTGTTCTCCGTGATCGACTCCAGCAGCGGACCGAAGAAGAAGAGGTACAGCACGGGCTGCATCAGCCCGATCATGATCCACGCCGGGTTGCGCAGCGCGAGGACCATGTCGCGGCGGAAGATCAGCCAGACGTCACGCGGCATCGGTGGGCTCCTTGTCGTCGGTGCCCAGCTCGGCGTCGCGGAGACTGCGGCCGGTGAGGGTCAGGAAGACGTCGTCGAGGGTCGGCTGGAGCACCTGCAGTGAGGTCGTGGCGATGCCCGCCGCGTCCAGTGCGCGCAGCAGCTCAGGCAGGGCGAGGTCGCCGCGCGGCACGCGGAACTCGACGGCCGCGTCGCGCCCGCGCACCTCGGTGGCGCCGGTGATGTGCTCGGCGATGGCCGTGGTCTTGGCGACCTCGGCCGCGTCGACGCCGACGGTGACCAGGTCACCGGACACCTTGGCCTTCAGCTCAGCAGGCGTGCCCGACGCGACGATCGCGCCGTTGTCGATCACCAGGACGCGGTCGCACAGCGCGTCCGCCTCCTCCAGGTAGTGCGTGGTCAGGAAGACGGTCGTGCCGTGGTCGGCGCGCAGTGAGTGGATGTGCTTCCACAGGTTGGCCCGGCTCTGCGGGTCCAGCGCGGCCGTCGGCTCGTCGAGGAAGACCAGCTTCGGGTCGTGGACCAGGCCCAGGGCCACGTCCAGCCTGCGCCGCTGCCCGCCGGACAGGGTCTTGACCAGCCGCTGGTCGAGCCCGGCCAGGTCGAGCCGCTCGGCGAGCACGGCCGACCGGGCGCGCGCGTCGGCCTTGGACAGCCCGTAGAGCCTGCCCTGCAGCTCCATCTCCTCGATGACCTTCGACTCCGCCGTGCCACCGGTGGCCTGGGCGACGTAGCCGATCTTGCGCCGGACCCCCACCGGGTCGCTGGTCAGGTCGCTGCCCGCGACGGTCGCCGTGCCCGCGGTGGGCTTGAGCAGTGTCGTCAGCATGCGCAGGGTCGTGGTCTTGCCTGCGCCGTTGGGTCCGAGGAACCCGACGAGCTCCCCGGCCGCGACGTCGAGATCCACCCCCCGCACGGCGTCGACGGTTCGGCCGCGTGTCCGGAATGTCCGGGCGAGGCCGCGTGCCTCGATCATGGTGCCCCCACTAGTCAAATTTGATTACTTGGGTTCGCCAGAAGAGTGTCCTAGTCGCAGGCGCTAGTCAAACTTGAATACTTGCCCAACTCGTAGGCACCCGCCTCGATCTTGGACAACAGCTCGGTCGCCCAGGCCAGCTCGGCCGTCACCTGGCCCAGCCACAGGTTGGCCTGCTCGACCACGTGTGGCGGGGAGTCCTGGTCCGGCTCGGCCCGCCACTGCTGGAGGCCGACCAGGTCGGCCTCCAGTCGCAGGATTCGCTCCCGGATCATCGCCTCGGCCTCGGCCTGGCCAAGCACCGGCAGCATGGCGATGGCGGCGTTGAGCATCCATGGGTCGCGGGTGTGCCGCAGGCCGTCGCGGACCAGCCGCTTCAGCTCGACCATCCCGGCCTCGGTGATCCGGTAGACCGTGCGCTCCGGGCCCGCCGCCCCCGGCTCGGCGTGCGGCTCGTCGATGAGCTTGTCGGCGGCCGCCTTCTTGATCGCGTGGTAGATCGAACCGGGCTTGATCCGGGCCCAGTCCTCGGCCCGCCAGCTCACCAGCTCGGTCCTGACCTGGTACCCGTGGGCACCGCCCGCCAGCTGGATGACCCCCAGTACGAGCATCCGTGTGGCCGACATCGTGTCCTCCGTGCACCCGCTCCAACCGACCTCCGTAGGCTAAGCCGTCATGAGCGCCCCCGTGTTGACCGCGGTGGCCTGGCCTTACGCCAACGGCCCCCGCCATATCGGTCACGTCTCCGGATTCGGTGTCCCTTCGGACGTCTTCTCCCGCTACATGCGAATGTCCGGTCACCGGGTGCTCATGGTCAGCGGGACCGACGAGCACGGGACCCCGATCTCGGTCCAGGCCGACAAAGAGAACATGACCACCCGCGAGCTCGCGGACAAGTACAACCGGGTCATCGCCGAGGACCTGCAGGGTCTCGGCCTGTCCTACGACCTGTTCACCCGCACCACCACCGGCAACCACTACCAGGTCGTGCAGGAGCTGTTCCTGTCGCTCTGGCGCAACGGGTATGTGCAGGCCAAGACCCAGATGGGCGCGATCAGCCCGTCCACCGGCCGCACCCTGCCCGACCGCTACATCGAGGGCACCTGCCCGATCTGCGGCTACGACGGCGCCCGCGGCGACCAGTGCGACAACTGCGGCAACCAGCTCGACCCGATCGACCTCAAGAACCCGCGCTCGAAGATCAACGGCGAGACGCCGAAGTTCGTCGAGACCGAGCACCTGTTCCTCGACCTGCCCTCGTTCGCCGAGGCGCTGGGCTCGTGGCTGGGCACCCGCACCGAGTGGCGGCCCAACGTGCTCAAGTTCAGCGAGAACCTGCTCAAGGACATGCGCCCCCGCGCGATCACCCGCGACATCGACTGGGGTGTCCCGGTCCCGCTCGACGGGTGGCGCGACGCGCCGATGAAGAAGTTCTACGTCTGGTTCGACGCGGTGATCGGCTACCTGTCGGCCAGTGTCGAGTGGGCCCGCCGCACCGGCGACGCCGACGCCTGGAAGGAGTTCTGGACCGACCCGGCCCAGGCCTACTACTTCATGGGCAAGGACAACATCGTCTTCCACTCGCTCATCTGGCCCTCGCTGCTGCTGGGTCAGAACGGCGCGGGCGACAAGGGCGGCGACGTCGGCGGGTTCGGCAGGCTCAACCTGCCGACCGAGGTCGTCTCCAGCGAGTTCCTGACGATGAGCGGGTCGAAGTTCTCCACCTCGCGCGGCACCGTCATCTACGTGCGGGACTTCCTCAAGGAGTTCGGCCCGGACACGCTGCGCTACTTCATCTCGGTCGCGGGCCCGGAGAACCAGGACACCGACTTCACCTGGGACGAGTTCGTCCGCCGGACCAACTTCGAGTTGGCCAACGAGTGGGGCAACCTGGTCAACCGGTCGATCTCGATGGCGCACAAGAACGTTGGTGCCATCCCGGCGCCGACCGCGCCCACCGCGGCCGACGCCGAGCTGAAGGCCGTGGTGCGCAAGGCGTTCGACGTCGTCGGCGACAACCTGCGCCGCTCGCGGTTCAAGCAGGCGGCCACCGAGGCGATGCGGGTGGTCGGCGCGGCGAACAAGTACCTGTCCGACGAGGAGCCCTGGAAGCGCAAGGACGACCCGGCCCGCCGGGACACCATCCTGCACACCGCGCTGCAGGTCGTCGCGGACGCGAACACGCTGCTCACGCCATTCCTGCCGCACTCGGCGCAGAAGGTGCACGAGGCGCTGGGCGGCAAGGGCGTCTGGGCGTCGCAGCCGGAGATGCGCGAGGTCACCGACCTTGACGACCCGAGCATCCAGTACCCGGTGCTGACCGGTGACTACGCCAGTGACCAGGCGAAGTGGGAGTCGGTGGACATCGAGGTCGGCAGGCCGCTGGAAAAGCCGTCCCCGCTGTTCCCGAAGCTCGACCCGGAACTCGGCGAGAACGGCCCCGAATGGGCGCCGATCGTCAAATGAACTGGTGGCGGACTCAGCCGCCGCCTAAGGGGAACGTGACGGCGCTGGACCACGGTACGCACCTTCCGCAAGGGACCCGGAGAACGTGACCAAGCCTAAAAATTCGGGGAGGCGGGACAGCGAAAAACCACCGCTGCCGGGGCCTCTTCCGGCAGCGGTGGTCGACGCCCATACGCACCTCGATGCCTGTGGTGCCAAGGATTCCGCGGCCGTCATCGAGATCCTCGACCGAGCGTCGTCAGTTGGCGTGAACCGGGTGATCACCGTCGCCGACGACCTCGACTCCGCCGTCTGGGCCGCCGAGGCGTCCACTTGGGACGATCGGGTGTTCGCCGCCGTCGCCGTCCATCCGACCCGCACCGCCAGTTTCGGCGACGCGGAGAAGGCTGTGCTGGAGGACCTGGCCCGGCGGCCCCGCGTCGTCGCGGTCGGCGAGACCGGCCTCGACTACTACTGGGACTACTCGACGCCCGAGGCGCAGGGCGCGGCGTTCCGGTGGCACATCGACCTCGCCAAGCGGGTCGGCAAGCCGCTGATGATCCACGACCGCGACGCGCACGAGGACATCCTGCGTGTCCTCACTGAAGAAGGATCACCCGAAACGGTGGTCTTCCACTGTTTCTCGGGTGACCTCGACTTCGCCCGGCGCTGTGTCGAGCGCGGCTACGTGCTCTCCTTCGCCGGTCCGGTGACCTTCCGCAACGCGAAAGACCTGCGGGAAGCCGCCGCTTTCGTGCCAGCGGACCAGCTGCTGGTCGAGACCGACGCGCCTTTCCTGACCCCACACCCGTTCCGGGGCCGCCCGAACGAGTCGTACGCCGTCGCGTACACCGTCCGGGATCTCGCGGCACTGCGCGGCGTAGATGTGGCCGACCTCGCAAACGCTGTGTCGGCAACCGCTGAACGCGTGTTTTCGTTGCCCCCCGTGACGTCGGACCTTCCGAGCGGTGAGGGGTTGGTATGAACGGGGGAGTGAATTGCTCCACCGGTGGTGTGACGGGGTTCACGACATCGCCGGATGTGTTTGCGCAACCCTCCCGCTCTCGTTACTGTCCCGTGACCGATCGAACTGAGGCGCACCCGTCTCGGTTCAACCCGGAGCCTCGAAGCGTTGGGGACATAGGCTCCCGCCTGCCGGAGGAACAGCTCTCGTGAGTGGTAAACAGGTCGACGGTTTCGCCGACACCGACTGGTTCACGCCCGTCACCGTCGGTGCCGCCACCCTTGATGACGACTTCAAGGCCTGGCGGTCCGAATTCCCGTCCTACGACTGGGACTCGGGTTACTCCTCGTCGCTGAGCATCACCGACCAGGACGTGCGCCACGCTCTCGGCCCGCAGGCCGACGAGATCATGGAACACGCGGGCGTCGACGTAGACGAGCTGATCAGGCTCATCAACGCCGAGACCACGGTCCTGCCGGTCATCCCGGACGAGATCTCGTCCGCCCCGCAGCCGCTCAAGGTCGGCACCGACGAGCCCGCGCCCGGCCTCGTCGCCGCGGTCCGCCGCTGGAAGGCGTCCTTCCTCAAGGCCACCATCGCGGCCGTGCTCGTCAGCCTCATCGGCGGCGGCGCGGCGGCCATCGCGATGAACAACTCGGTGACCGTCGACATCGACGGCCAGGCCCGCCAGGTCAGCACCTACGCCGACACCGTCGGCGAGGTCCTGCAGGAAGAGGGCATCACCGTCGGCGCGCACGACGCCGTGAGCCCCTCCCCGGCCGCCGAGATCGGCGACGACGGCCACATCGTCCTGCAGCGCGGCCGCGAGCTGCACATGACCGTCGACGGTGAGAAGCGCGACGCGTGGGTCCGCTCGACGAACCTCAACGAGGCGTTGAGACAGGCCAACGCGCCGGTCCAGGGCGCGTGGATGTCGATGGGCGGTGACGCGAGCGTCCCGCTCGAGGGTCTTTCCGTCGAGATCAAGACCGCCAAGCAGATCACCCTGTTCGACGGCGGCAGCGCCCCCGCGCCGGTCACCACCAACGCGGTGACGGTGCAGGAACTGCTCGACCAGCTCAAGCTGAGCGTCGGCCCGCAGGACTCGATCACCCCCGGCGGCGACCTCAAGATCACCAATGGTGCCGAGGTCCGCATCTCCCGCACCGGCGTCACGGTCATCAACCAGACCGAGCCGGTCGCTCCTCCGGTGCAGAAGATCGAAGACCCGGAGATGGACAAGGGCAAGGAGCAGATCCTTGAGCCCGGCGTCCCCGGTGAGCGCATCGCGACCTACCGCATCACCCAGAAGAACGGCAAAGAGGTCAAGCGCGAGGAAATCGGCGCGAAGGTGACCTTGGAGCCCAAGCCGAAGATCGTCAAGATCGGCACCAAGAAGCCCCCGCAGCCCGTCATCTCCGACGGTGCGGTCTGGGACCGGCTCGCGCACTGCGAGGCCACCGGCAACTGGGCCATCAACACCGGCAACGGCTACTACGGCGGCCTGCAGTTCAACAAGAGCACCTGGGACTCCAACGGCGGCGGCGCGTACGCGGCCTACCCGCACCAGGCCACCCGTGAGCAGCAGATCGCGATCGCGACCAAGGTCCGCGACGCCCGCGGCGGCTACAGCGCCTGGCCCGGCTGCGCCCGCAAGCTCGGTCTCCCCACCTGAGCTAGACCCAGAACTTACGAAACGGCCACCCCTGCGCGGGTGGCCGTCTCGCGTTATCTGGTCGCGGTGGTGGACGCGAAGCGCGCGTCGTCGTTCCCGACCACCAGCATCGTGACTCCGCCCCCGACCATCAGCGCCGCGGCTACCACCGCGGCCAGCACCTGACGCATCTGTTTCTCCTCTCCCCACAACCAGCGTGCCTCGGCCCCACCCGCGCTGACGTCGGTCTCAAGTCGCGTCCTGAACGCGCGGCGTCATACCTGAGGCGTAGGCCTGCCCCTAGGGCTGACCCTGAGCGGCCGTACTCTCTGTGGGTGACTGGTTCCGCCTTGCTCGGCCCTGCTGACGTCCGCAAGCTCGCAGGCGACCTCGACGTCAAACCGACCAAGAAGCTGGGGCAGAACTTCGTCCACGACCCCAACACCGTCCGCCGGATCGTCGCCGCGGCCCACCTGGGCGATGACGACGTCGTACTGGAGGTGGGGCCCGGCCTCGGCTCGCTCACCCTGGCGCTGCTCCCGGCCTGTCGGCAGCTGCTCGCCGTCGAGATCGACCCGGTCCTGGCCAAGCGGCTCCCGCTCACCGTCGCCGAGCGCGCGCCTGGGCTGGCCGACCGGCTGCACGTCCTGGAGGCCGACGCCATGCGCGTCAAGGCCGACGAGCTCGCCGCCGCGCCGACCGCGCTCGTGGCGAACCTGCCCTACAACGTGGCCGTCCCGGTCGTCCTGCACCTGCTGGCCGAGCTGCCGAGCCTGCAGACGGTGCTCGTGATGGTCCAGGCCGAGGTCGCCGACCGGATGGCGGCGGGACCCGGTTCCAAGGTCTACGGCGTGCCCAGCGTCAAGGTCGCCTGGTACTCGGCGGCCAAGCGGGTCGCGACCGTGCCGCGCGCGGTTTTCTGGCCCGTCCCCAACGTCGACTCCGCTCTCGTGCTCATGACCCGACGCCCGAGCCCCGACGCGGACCGCCTCGCCGTCTTCGCCGTCGTCGACGCCGCCTTCGCCCAGCGCCGCAAGACGCTGCGGGCCGCGCTGGCCGGGTGGGCCGGGTCGGCGGCCAAGGCGGAGGAGATCCTGATCAAGGCCGGTGTCGATCCCGGCCTGCGCGGTGAGCAGCTCACCGTCGATGCGTTCGTCCGGATAGCCCAGCAGCGCTGAATCCGGAGCACTCCGAGAGTGTGACGTTGGGAACGTAAGCCCAGGTACCTGCGGTTGGCGGCTTGCGCCATAGCCACCCGATCGGGTCTACTCGTTGTGCATTCCATCCCGAGCGGCCGAGAGATCTGGCTCTGCGACGCCGCAGCAACCACCCCCATGGGCAGGTGCTACCGCCAGGAGCGATGGAGGAACACCGATGGGCATCTTGACGAGCAGGCGGGTCATAGACCACTGCAGGCGAACGGCGATGGCGTGTCGCCGAATGCGCGTATCCAGCTGATCTACGCGTACTTCGTCCTCTTCCTGCTTCCAGCCCCGGCAAGGTCCTGACGGACCTGCCAGCGGGCTGCCCATCACGCCGCGTTGGAGCAAATCACCATGATCACCGTCGAGAACCTCACCAAGTCCTTCTGGGGCGACAGCGGCCCCGTCCTCGCCCTTGAGAACGTCACCCTCGAGGTGCCCGCGGGCACCATCACCGGCGTCGTCGGCCCGGCCGGGTCCGGCAAGTCCACGCTGGCCAGGCTCATATCGCTGCAGGAGCGCCCGGACAGCGGCGTCATCCGCGTCGAGGGCTACAACACCGCCGCGCTCGACCCGCGCAGGCTGCGCGCCGCGCGCCGCCGCATCGGCGTCATCCAGCACGGCGACCTGCTGCCGCAGCGCACCGCCGCGGGCAATATCGCGATCCCGCTGGAGCAGGCTGGCGTCGACGGCCCGCAGCGCCGTGAGCGGGTCGGCAAGCTGCTCGACCTGATCGGCCTGACCGACAAGGCCGCCGCCTACCCCGACGCGCTCACCGACGGCCAGCGCGCCCGCGTCTCCGTGGCGAAGGCCCTCGTCGGCGAGCCCGGCCTGCTCCTGGCCGACGACCCGACCAGGGACCTCGACGCCGACGCCACCGCCGGCGTCCTCGCCGTGCTCGACCGGGCCCGCGCCGAGCTGGGCTCCACCGTCCTGATCGCCACCAGCGACACCGCCGTGGTCCGCCGCATCGCCGACGACGTCGCGCTGCTGGAAGCGGGCAAGGTGCAGGAGAGCGGGCAGCTGCTGGCACTCATCCAGGACCCGGCCAGCCGCATCGCCCAGACGCTGCTGCCCGCCATCGACGAGCCGCTCGCGCCCCGGCACGACCGGCAGGCCGAGATCATCCTCGTCGGCTACGCCACCGTGGGCGGGCTGCTGCCCGAGGCAACGGCCCGCTTCGGCACCCCGATCTCGATCGTCGGCGGCGGTCTGACCCGCATCGGCGAGACCCCGGTCGCACGGTTCCTGGTCGGCGTCGACGGCCCGCGCGCGGAGTCCGCCCTTGGCTGGATCGCCGAGCGCGGCGCCCTGGTCCGCCAGTCCACCGCCGCCCCCCGGCTCCAGGCCGCCTGACCTGTCGCGGGTAGGGGCCGGATCTTCCGGTCCCTACCGCGGGCACTGGCACATGACAGCTCACCGTAGGCTTGGGCGCGTGCTCGCCGTCGTTCCCCCTCCGGTCACGGTCCGTGTGCCTTCCAAGGTGAACCTCCACCTTGCGGTCGGCGATGTTCGCCCCGACGGCTACCACGAACTCGCCACGATCTTCCAGGCCTTGTCCCTCACCGACGAGGTCACCGTCGCCATAGCCGACGAACCCGGCGTGGAGGTGCACGGCGAGGGCGCTGACGCCGTCCCCACGGGCGCGAGCAACCTGGCCTGGCAGGCCGTGCAGGAACTGGCCAGGCACGTGGGCCGCGACCCGGACGAACCCAAGATCCGCGTGGTGATCCGCAAAGGCATCCCGGTCTCCGGCGGTATGGCAGGCGGAAGCGCGGACGCCGCGGCCACCCTGGTCGGCCTGGCCGCGCTCTGGCGGCTGGAGATCACCCGCGACGAGCTGGCGACGATCTCGGCCCGACTGGGCAGCGACGTCCCATTCACCCTCTACGGCGGCACCGCGCTCGGCACCGGCCGCGGCGAACAGTTGGTGCCAGTGCTGTCGCGGCACACCTACCACTGGGTGCTGGCCTTCGACCGGCGCGGCCTGTCCACCCCGAAGGTCTTCGCCGAACTCGACCGCCTGCGCGAAGAGGGCGACCCGCCACGCATCGGTGCTGTCGAGCCGGTTCTGGAGGCTCTTGCCACGGGGGACCCGCGTCAGCTGGCACTGCTGTTGGGCAACGACCTGCAGGCCGCGTCGGTGTCACTGCGGCCCGGTCTGCGCCGGACCCTGCGAGCAGGCGTCAGCGCGGGTGCCCTCGCGGGCACCGTCTCCGGCTCCGGCCCCACCTGCGCCTTCCTCTGCGCTGACGCCGAGTCGGCCCTCCGGGTGGCCGCCGAGTTGGCAGGCGCGGGCGTGTGTCGGACAGTGCGCGTCGCACACGGTCCTGTGCCGGGCGCACGCATCATCGGCGGCGAAGAGGCATCACGCCCAACGCCGCCGTCCGTGCACGCTTAGTAGTTCCAGTGCCAGCCGGGGATGCCCTCGGGCATGTTGTGCGGGCGGTATTCCAGGGTGCCGTGCTCGCTGCTGGAGTCGATGAGCACCACGCCGTAGTAGCCCGCGTCCGACAAGTAGAAGTCGTCGGGCAGGTAGCGGTGCGTGGGCAGGCAGGAAGTGAAGATGCCGCGCCCGGTGACCTTGCCGTCGCCGTCCTTGGTGGCGAAGTCCGTCGCGGACATCCACCAGCCCAGGTTCGGCTGGTAGTCCTGCGTGGTCTGCAGCACGATCGTCGCGGCCAGGTAGTGGCCGTTGTTGGGTTGAAGGCTGCCGGGCTCCGTGCACTCGACCGGCTTGACGCTGTCAAGCCAGAGCGTGGCGAGTGTTGGGCTGCCCGCGGAGCGGATGACGATCTGCTTGCCGATTTCGGCGGCCTGGGTGGCATCGGACGCGTTTTGTTCTTTGGAACAAGCGGCGACGCTCAGGACCAGTGCCGCGATAACGGCGAAGATCCGGATGCCAGGGCGAGCTAGCGACATTTCACCTCCCGGTCGTTCGGTTAAGTCGTGAATATAGGGGTTGCGTTACCAGGTCAAACCAGTTGCACGCAGCGTGTTCAGTCGGTCGCTGCGGGCTGGTGGCGGCGGTGCCGAATGGGACGGTTGGTAGCTTTGGCCGTCGCGGTCCGCGAATCCGATATCGGCGAAAGTGTTGGTAATGACCAACCTGGTCAACCTGGAGAACGTCAACAAGAGCTTCGGCGTCCGGCCGCTGCTCGACTCGGTGTCACTCGGCGTCGGCAGGGGGGACCGGATCGGAGTCGTCGGGCTCAACGGCGGCGGCAAGACCACGCTGCTGGAGGTCCTCACCGGGCTCGAACCGGTCGACGACGGGCGGGTCAGCCGGGTCCGTGACCTGCGCATGGCCGTGGTCACCCAGCGGACCGAGCTCGCCAAGGACTCCACGGTCCGGCACGCCGTGCTGGAGCCGCTGGGGATCACCGAGGAGCACCAGTGGGCCGCCGACCCGCGGGCGCGGTCGATCCTGGAGGGCCTGGAGATCACCACGCTCGGCCTCGACAGCCCGGTGGACACCATGTCCGGCGGTGAGCGGCGCAGGGTCGCGCTGGCCGCCGCGCTGGTGCAGGAGCTGGACCTGATCGTGCTCGACGAGCCGACCAACCACCTCGACGTCGAGGGTGTGCGCTGGCTGGCCGACCACCTGATCAACCGGGGGACCGCGCTCGTGGTCGTCACCCACGATCGCTGGTTCCTCGACACGGTGTGCACCCGCACCTGGGAGGTCGTGGGCGGCAAGGTCGAGCAGTACGACGGCGGGTACGCCGACTGGATCTACGCCAGGGCCGAGCGCGGTCGCCTGGCGGACACGCTGGAGGAGAAGCGCCGCAACCTGGCCAAGAAGGAACTGGCCTGGCTGCGCCGAGGCGCCCCCGCGCGCACGTCGAAGCCCCGCTACCGCATCGAGGCCGCCGAGGCGCTCATCTCCGACGTGCCCCCGCCGCGTGACGGCGTCGAGCTGCTGGCCTTCGCCAAGCGCAGGCTCGGCCGCACGGTGCTTGAGCTGGAGGACGTGTCGATCTCGGCCGGGCCCAAGCCGATCCTGGTCAACGAGACCTACCGGATCGGCCCAGGCGACCGGGTCGGGCTGGTCGGTGTCAACGGCTCCGGCAAGACCACGCTGCTCAAGCTGCTCGCGGGCGACACCGAGCCGAGCACCGGCAAGCGGATCCAGGGCCAGACGGTCCGCATCGCCCACCTGACCCAGGAACTGCGCGAGCTGCCCCCGCAGCAGCGGGTCCTGGAGGCGGTCGAAGAGATCGCGCGACGGGTGACGTTGGGCAAGTTGGAACTGTCGGCCTCACAGCTGGCCGAGCGGTTCGGGTTCCCCGCGAACAAGCAGTGGACCCCGATCAGCGACCTGTCCGGCGGCGAGCGGCGCAGGCTGCAGCTCGCCCGGCTGCTGATGGCCGAGCCGAACGTCCTGCTGCTCGACGAGCCGACGAACGACCTCGACATCGACACCCTGCAGCAGCTGGAGGACCTGCTCGACTCGTGGCCGGGCACCATCGTCGTGGTCTCCCACGACCGGTACCTGGTCGAGCGCGTCTGCGACTCGGTGGTCGCGCTGTTCGGCGACGGCAAGGTCACGCCGCTCATCGGCGGGATCGAGGAGTACCTGGAACTCAGGCTCGCGGCCATCGCCGCCGAGCCCACCACGAAGAAGTCCGGCGCCGAGCCGACCGCGAAGTCCGTCAGCGCCGCCGAGCGCAGGGCCGCGCAGAAGGAGCTGGCGAAGCTCGAGCGGCAGATGACCCAGCTCGGCGCCAAGGAGACCAAACTCCACGCCGCGCTGGCCGCCGCCGCGACCGATCCGACGAAGCTGCTCGAACTCGACGCCGAGCTGCGGAAGGTCGTCGCGGACAAAGATGAGATCGAGTCACGATGGATGGAAGTCGCAGATCTCGCCGAGTGAGCGCTACTAGTCTCTGAACCATGAGTCGGTTCGTAGACATGATGGTGGCCACCGCGACGACGCGTGGTGCCGCACGGGGGATCACCACCGGGGAACCCAAGGCGCCGGTCCGCCACACCTGGGGACAGGTGCACGAGCAGGCGCGCCGGATGGCCGGTGCGCTCATCGAGGGTGGCCTCACCCGCCACGGCGCGGTGGCGGTCCTCGCGGCCGAGCCCGTGACGATCGCCCCCGCGGTCCAGGCGGTCTGGCTGGCAGGCGGCAGCGTCACGATGCTGCACCAGCCGACCCCGCGCACCGACCTCGCCGAGTGGGCCGAGGACACCGTCCGGGTGCTGGGCATGATCGGCTCCAAGCTGGTCCTGCTCGGCTCCCCGTTCGACGCCGTCGCCCCGGTCCTGGAGCGGCATGGTGTTGGTTATTTGCGGCTTTCCGACCTGGCCGAGGGCGCTCCGGTGGACGGCGTGGTCGAGGTCGATGAGGACGCGCCCGCGCTGCTGCAGCTCACCAGCGGCTCGACGGCCGACCCGAAGGCCGTGCGGATCACCCACGGCAACCTGTTCGCGAACCTGACCGCGATGGCCGAGTCGGCCGAACTCGACCTTGAGAACGACATCATGGTGTCGTGGCTGCCGCTGTTCCACGACATGGGGATGGTCGGCTTCCTGACCGTGCCGATGACCGTGGGCCTTGAGCTGGTCAAGGTCACCCCGGTCGACTTCCTCACCGGTCCGCTGCTGTGGGCCGACCTGATCTCCCGGCACCGCGGCACGATCACCGCGGCGCCGAACTTCGCCTACGCGCTGCTCGGCCGCCGCATGTCCGGTGTGGACGAAGAGGGCAAGTACGACCTGTCGTCGCTTCGCTTGGCGCTCAACGGTGCCGAGCCGATCGACGAGAAGGCCGTCGTCGCCTTCACCGAAGAGGGTGCCCGCTTCGGCCTGCGCCCGGAGTGCGTGTTCCCGGCCTACGGCATGGCGGAGGCGACGCTGGCGGTGTCGTTCGCGCCGCTGTTCACCGGGCTGACCCTGGACTACATCGACGCCGACAAGCTGGAGGCGGAGAACCGCGCGGTGCCGGTCGAGCCGGGGCCGGGGGTGCGCTCGTTCGCCGTGCTGGGCAAGCCGCTACGCGGCATCGAGGCCACGATCGTCGACGACAAGGGCACTGTGCGCGGCGAGCGCGAGGTCGGCGAGATCCGGCTGCGTGGCGAGGCCGTGACCCCGGGATACCTGACGGTCGACGGTCCACTCGCGACCCAGGACGCCGAGGGCTGGCTGTCCACAGGGGACCTTGGCTACCTGGTCGACGGGCAGATCGTGATCTGCGGACGCCGCAAGGACGTCATCATCCTGGCAGGCCGCAACATCTATCCGACCGACATCGAACGCGCCGCGACCACTGTGGACGGTGTCCGCGCGGGCAACGCCGTCGCGGTCCGGATCGACGCGGGTTCACGGCGGGAGCGGTTCGCCGTGGTCGTCGAATCGAAGTTCGCGGGCGACGCGGACGCGGAGAAGCGGCTGAAGAAGGATGTCGGCGCACGCGTGTTCGAGTCGGTGAACGCTCGGCCGACCGCGGTCGTCGTGCTGCCGCCTCGGTG
>DATLIA010000062.1:0-14351 GCA_035540215.1 Actinokineospora sp.
GAAGCGGCTACGGCCCCGGCGGTCCGCGCGGTGGCGCGGGCGGCATCGGCGCGGCGGGCCCACGGTCGGGCCTCGGCGGCGGCGCCGGGTTCGGCGGATCCGGTGCCGGTGAACACGGTCCTGGCGGCCGAGCGGGCGCGGGCGCGCTCGGCGGCGAGCACGGCCCAGGCGGACGTGGCGCTGCGGGCGCTGGTGGACGCGGCGGCGCGGGCATGGGCGGCGGCGGCGGTATGGGCGGCGGCGGCCGCGGCCAGGGTGGCGAGGACGAAGAGCACACCCGCGCGTCGTTCCTGCAGGAAGACGATCCGGAGGCGATCTTCGGCACCGACGAGGTCACCGCACCGCCGGTCATCGGGGAGTAAGGGTGAAGGTCGAACTTTCCGTCCACACGCTCTACCGGCTGCTGGAGACGCGGAACCTCGGCGAGCCGCACACCATCTTCACCGGTGGTGAGCGCTACTACTCGCCGCGGTTCAAGCAGGAGACCGACGCACAGCTCCGGCGCGAGCTGGAGCAGGCGCGGGTCCTCACCCAGCGCGGGATCGACGCCGATTTCCTCGACCTGCTCCAGGTCGTGCAGCGCGCGGGCACCGAGTACTACGGCTGGCTGAAGGACGCCGAGGGCCCGTACACGGTGCTGACGGCGACCGCGGGCAGGCTCGGCGTGCTGGCCGAGCGGATCGGCGACCAGGTCACCTTCGAGCGGATCGACGCGGCACGGGCGCTGGAGTCGTTCGTCTACCGGCTGCCGAACGTGCCCGCCGCGCGCGGCGAGGCGATCTCGGTGCGCGTCGCCGACCTGACCCCGGCCAAGCCGGACGGCTACGGCAGGCGCGCGACGGCGGCCCCGCCGCAGGCGCGCAGGCTCGACGAGCTGATGAAGCAGCCCCGCGTCGGCGGCGCGAAGCTGTACACCGCCAAGCGGGACCAGCGCGGCAAGCGGGCGCGCGCGGCGGAGTGGATCACCGCGATCGATCTGCGGGCGGGCCGGTGGGCCATCTACCAGACTGGCCGCGGCGAGAAGTCGGTCATGGCCGTCCCGGGCAGCGCCCAGTTCATCAGCAAGCGCTTGCGGGAGCTTCACGACACGATCGCCTGACTGCCCTACTAGCCTTGCGCGCGTGGACGGCGATTTCCCATATGACCGCGTGATCCCCGCCGACCGGCTGGTCGGCTGCCTGACGGCCGGGGCGGTCGGCGACGCGCTCGGCGGACCGGTGGAGTTCCTCTCGATCAACGAGATCCGGGCCCGCTGCGGCGCGGACGGCGCCACCGGGTACGCCGAGGCGTACGGCGGCCGCGGCAAGATCACCGACGACACCCAGATGACGCTGTTCACCCTGGAGGCGATGATCCGCGCCCACGTGGCCCGGCGCCTGCTCTACTTCGAACAGCACCCGTCGTCGGTGCTTCAGCACGCCTATCAGCGCTGGTACCACACACAGGGCATCCCCTGGCACAAGGCGGCGGGCTCCTACGCGATGCAGGCCGAGCCCGACGGGTGGCTCATCGGCGAGCGCGACCTGTTCCACCGCCGCGCCCCCGGGTCGACCGTGCTGCACGCCCTGGAGGGCTTCGCGGGCGGCGCCGACCGGGGCACGCTGTCCAACAAGCTCAACGACTCCAAGGGCTGCGGCGCGGTCATGCGCGCGGCCCCGTGCGCGCTGTGGTCGGAGGACCCGCTCGACGGGTTCGTCATCGCCGCCCAGGCGGGTGCGCTGACCCACGGCCACCCCAGCGGCTACCTGTCGGCGGGCGCGCTGGCGTTCATGGTCCACCGCCTGCTCGACGGCGCGGAGCTGGCCGAGGCGATCGCCGACGTGCGCGCCGAGCTGGTCACCTGGGAGGAGTCGGCCGAGACCGTGAACGCGCTCGACGCGGCGGTGACGCTGGCGGAGAAGGGGCGGCCGACCCCGGAGAAGCTGGCCGAGCTCGGCGGCGGCTGGGTAGGCGAGGAGGCACTGGCCATCGCGGTGTGCGCGGCGCTCGTCGCGGAGGACCTTGAGGACGGGCTGCTGCTCGCGGTCAACCACTCGGGTGACAGCGACTCGACCGGCTCGCTGTGCGGCAACCTGCTCGGCGCGGTGCACGGCGCGGGCGCCATCCCGACCGACTGGGTGGCGGAGTTGGAACTTCGGGACGTCATCGAACGTCTAGCCCAGGACGCGCTGATCGAATTCAGCCAGCAGAACTCGCTGGAGATCCCCGAGTGGCAGGTGCGGTACCCGGCCTGGTGACGGTAGGTTCCGGCGGGTCGGACGAGGGGGAACGGTGTGACACAGCCGCGATTCGGTGGGGACGGCTTCCAGACCGAGCAGGAGATGCGCCGGTGGGCGGCCGACATCGAGGCCAAGGCCCAGCGCTACCAGTCGATGCAGGCCGAGGTGGCCGCGGTGACGGTCACTGAAGTCTCCCGCGACGACGTCGTCCGCGTGACGGTCGACGCCACGGGCGCGGTCACCGACCTGGTGATCAGCGACAAGAGCCGTGACCTGCCGGGCACCGAGCTGTCGACCATGGTCCTGACGACCATGCGCCGCGCCCAGGCCAAGATCACCGAGCAGGTCGCCGAGGTCATGGTCCGCACGGTCGGCGACGACGAGCAGACGGTCAACGCGGTGGTCGACTCCTATCGGCGGAGATTCCCGGAACCGGAGCCCGATCTTGAGCGTCCGACCGGGAGCACAGTCGAGGAGATGCGACTGGGCGATGTTCCTGAAGAAGGCCCGAACGACACAGCACGCCCGCCCGGTTTTCGACGATCCAGCCCGCAACGACCCCGCCCTCCCCGTGACGATGACGACGACGATTCCTGGGGCGGACCTCCCATCCTGACCTGATCGAAACGGAGTCCCCGCCGTGCCAAACGGATACGGAGTCTTGACCGGCGAGTTAGGCGGTCACGCGAGCAGGCTCGACGCCCTGCACGACCGGCTCGACCAGGCGGTCCAGGCCGCGAACCAGGTCCACCTCGGCGACAGCGCGTACGGCGTGATCTGCCAGTTCTTCGTGCCGGTGGTGCACATGGTCAGCGGCCCGGGTGTCGAGGCGATCCGCCAGGCGACGGAGTCGATGTCCGACTCGGCCCAGGGCATCCGCGACAACACCGCGTCGTACGACAACGTCGAGCAGGCCAACACCCAGCCCTTCGCGGGCGGTGCCCGGTGACGAACCCGCTGATCGCCGAACGGCAGGACTCCACGACCGCGGTCACCGGCATCGGCATCGCCGAGTCCGCGGTCGACATCTACAACGGCGTGCAGAACGGATCGTGGGTCGAGGGCGGCATCGGTGCACTCGGCGGCGGCCTTGAGGCGCTGTCGCTCGTGCTCGACCCGATCGGCACCCTCGGCCAGTACGCGGTCTCGTGGGTCATCGAACACGTCGCCCCGCTGCGCGACGCGCTGAACTGGCTGGCCGGGGACGCCGACCAGATCGCGGCGTACGCGCGGACGTGGAAGAACGTGTCGCAGGCCGTGGCGGGCGTCGCGGCGGACTACCAGACCGAGGTGACCAACGGCACGGCAGGCTGGCAGGGCCCGGCGGCCGACGCCTACCGGACCAACGCCACCCAGCAGGCCGAACACATCACCGCGGCGGGCACGGGCGCCGACACGATCGGCACGGTCGTCGAGGTCGTCGGCGTGCTGGTGGGCGTCGTGCGCGGGATCGTGCGCGACCTGGTGGCCGAGTGCATCTCGACGCTGCTGATCCGGCTCCCGCAGTGGCTGGCCGAACTCGGCCTCACGCTGGGCCTGGCCACACCCCACGTCGTCGCCTCGGTCGCGGCGCTCGTGGCGAAGTGGGTCGGGCGGGTCACCGACATCATCACCAAGCTGACGCGGTCGCTGGAGAAGCTCCGCCCGATCATGAGCAAGCTCGGCGAGATCTGGGAAGCCGTCAAGCGCGGCCTCCAGCGCCTCCGCACCGCCTCCCGCGGTGCCGAGTCCCCGGACGCTCCCAGCACCGTTCGATCGGCCACGCCGACCACGACGCCGTCCGGCTCGGCCACGCCGACGACCCCGTCGTCCGCAACGCCCGACACACCGAGTGGCTCGACCACACCCTCCGGCTCGGCGACACCGGACACACCGTCGACCACGACACCCACGACGCCGTCCGGTTCGACCACGCCCAGCGGAGCGACGGACGCGCCGACAACACCACACACCACGCCCCCTGACGTGGACCCAACCCCGCCGGTCACCCCGCGCGACTATGACGCCAACGGTCGCACGATCCCGACCAACCAGCTCCAGCACCCGAACGCGAACCTGATCGACGATGACTTGATCACCCAGGCCAGGGCGAACCCGAATCGAGACGCCATCATCAACACCAACGGGGTCCCTGCCGACCACCCAGCCGTCCGCGACCTGATGCCGCCGACCTACGACCCACACGCGGGCCTGGGCGAAGCCGGATGGAATCAGCAGTACTGGCCCGGCGGCGACACCGGCCGCTACGGCAACCGGATGCTTGAGTGGCCCGACCCGGAGGCGCACCCGCAGGGCTTCGCGACGCCCGAGTCGCGGACCCCTGGCGTCCTGCAGCCGGGCCAGACCATCGACCGCTTCGGCAGCGCGCGGGGCGACTTCGTCTCGCCCGCCGACACGCCTTACCCGCAGCGTGGCCTGCCGCCGGACAACCTCAACAACGGCTACCACCAGTACGAAGTGGTTCGTCCGCTGCCGGTGTGGGAGGGTCCGATCGCACCGGCCATGGGCCAGCCTGGTGGCGGCACGCAGTATGTGCTACCCCACTCCGTGGTGGATCTGATCAACGCCGGCTACCTCAGGGAGATCCCGCTGTGAACCTGCAAGCCCTCGGCACCGCCCTGGACGCGATGGGAATCGAACCCAGGGTAGTGGCGCTCGGCGCCCGCGACGAGCAGTGCTGGTGCGTGCTGCCCGACGCCCACGGCATCTGGGAGGTCTACTGGCTTGAGCGCGGCCAGAAGAACCACCTGGTTCGGCTGCCGTCCGAGTCCGACGCGTGTGAGCTGCTCCTCGGCAAACTCGCGTACAGCGAACTCGTGGCGGGCCGACTGCGTCGCGGATGAACCCGATACGGCTCGGCGGTCACGCTGTACTCCTCGGGGATACGCGCGCGTGCCACTACTCCTACCGCGCGGACAACGTCGTCCTTGTCAGCCGGGAAGCCGAAAATCCGGACCTGAGGCTGTTCCAACGAGATGACGTGCACCGACTATGGGTCGCGAAGGTTCCTTGGACAGAATGCGAACGCGTCTACTCCGTTCAAACGTTCGCCACCTGGCGCGGACACCTGGTCGACATCCTGTGCGTTAGTGATCATGGGATGGTCGAGGCCATCTATGCGGGCGCGTCCACCGGCTGGGCATTGGACAACGGTTTCGTCCAAGCGGACAAGTACGAATACCGACGCGAAGTCGCGATCACCGAGCTGACCAATGTGTATGAGGAGCAACGCGACCTCATCTTCGACTTGTGGCGGGAGAACCGGACTCCGGCCGCGGAGGCGTACCGGCGCCCCCGGATCGGCGTCTACGTCACCATCGCAGGCCAAGAGCACCGAGCGCGGTCGATCGATGACAGCGGGATCGTCGTCCTGACGGACCGCCGACAGGTGGCCGCCGGGGAGTGCGAGCGGGTTGTCGATGTCGTCACCCTGGCCAGCCATCTCGAGTTGGAGTGCGAAGTGACCGCGATCAACGCCGACGGCTCAGCCTGCCTGCGCCTGTGTGGCGACGACAGGTTCGCGGAAACGAGGGGATTCACACGGACCGACAGCGGAGGCTGGACGAAGTCGGCCGATCTCCAGAGCTTGATGCACTATCGCGAGCGGCATCGACCCCTGGCAGGGACGGGCCGACGGTGAGCTGGCCGTCCGCTGAGGACGAAGCGGTCGCCGAACAGTTGCGGCTGCGGGATCTCGTCATAGATCAAACCCCAGAAGGCTTCGCGCCGAAGACGGCAGCTGGGCTGGATGTGCACTACACCGACATCGGAACCGCCGCCGTAGTCGTGCTGGACCTGGACACGCTGGAAGTTGTCGACCAAGCCGTCGTCACCGGCACTGTCGACTTCCCCTACATCCCAGGCCTGTTCGCCTTCCGCGAGCTGCCCCTGCTGCTACCGGCCCTCGACAGACTCACCGTGAAACCGGACCTTCTTGTCTGTGACGGCCAGGGAATCGCCCACCCCCGCCGGTTTGGGTTGGCCTGTCACGCGGGGGTGCTGACCGGCGTCCCGTCGATCGGGGTCAGCAAGAGTCCCTTCGGCGGCTTCGCCGACCCCGGCCCGAACCGGGGCGACTGGACGCGGATCGAGGACGACCGGTGGCCGCTCGGCCGAGCCCTGCGGACCCGCGAGAACGTCAAGCCGGTGTTCGTGTCGGTGGGCCACCTCATCGACATCGATACCGCGACCGAGCTGGTGCTCCGGCTGACCCCGAAGTACCGCCTCCCGGAGACCACGCGACGCGCTGACCAGCTCTGTCGTGGGGTACAACGGCCGTAGTGGCGCAGGTTGGACGGTCGTAGCGTGGGCCCGTGCTCGCGCCATCTCGCATATCCGCGCAGGGGCGGAGCGGACGCGGGCGGGAAGGAGGCGGCGATGCGCCGGTTCCTCGTAGTGTTCGCGACATCGCTGGCGGCATTCGTGTTCGTCGTGCCGCAGGCGTTGGCGGGGAGTCCGCACTTCGTCAGCAATACCGTCACCGCGTCGGTATCCGGGAGCACGCTCACGGTGTCCGGCAAGGAGGCCGGACTTGGTGACGAAGACCAAGTGCACATCGTGGTCTCGGCGACCGCGCTATGTATCAACGGCGGCGGGCATCACCCGAAGGCGGTGAACAAGTCTTCAGTGTCGGCGGCGGGTGATTTCCCGGTGCAGAACGGCAAGGCCAACTTCTCGCTCAGTGTGACGGCGACTTTCCAGCCGTCATGCAACCCGCCGATGTCGGTGGTGTTCACCAATGTCACGGTGACCGACACGACAAATGGCATCAGCAAGAACCTGACCGGCACCTTCTGACGCACGCCCCCAGCGCCAGGGGTCCGGCGCTGGGTCGCTGACCTCCACATCGGCACGAACCACCGTGCGATGAAGAACCCCGGTCCGCACCTCGGACCGGGGTTCAGCTCTTACTTCACCTGGAACTCGTCGACGGTGGGAGCGCCGCTTGCCTGGGTGATGTTCAGTCGGACCTTCGTGGTGGTGACCGGGGTGAACGCGTTGACCTGGCCAGAGGCGGGCGCTGCGCCGGTGGACCCGGTGACCCAGGCTGAGCCGTTCCAGTAGTCGATCGTGTACGCCTGGATGCGGCGGAACGACGGGTTCTCGAACAGCACGGTGCGGCTGACGGGGACGGCGAACGGGAGGGTCAGTTCCAGCGTCGCGGTGTTGACGTCAGTGGCCCACCGCGTGCCCGAGTTGCCATCGATCGCCTTGCTTGCGGCGTAGGTGGCGTTGTTCTGATAGGTGTTGCTTGCCACGGCTGTCGCGGTCAGGGCAAGGTTGCCCGAGTAGATCGCGAACTCGTCGACCGACGGTCCGTCGCTGGACTGGGTGATGTTCAGGCGGATCTTCGTGGTGGTCACTGGAGTGAAGGTGTCCGACTGGCCTGCCGCCGGTGCCCCACGGGTGACCGCCGCGACCCAGGCGGAACCGTTCCAGTAGTCGATCGTGTACGCCTGGATGCGGCGCAGCGACTGGTTCTCCTTCAGCACGGTCCGGTTCACCGAGACCGATCCGGGGAGGGTGACCTCCAGGGTCGCGGATTGGACGCCGAAGCCGGTCGCCCAGCGCGTCGCGGTGTTGCCGTCGATCGCCTTCTGACCGTTGTAGGTCGCCGAGTTCTGGTAGACGTTGCTGGCGACGGCCGTCGAGAGCGGCGCGAGGTTCGTGCTCGAACCCACATCGATCACAGCGCCCGCGGGGCTGATCGCGCTGGTTCCCGCGGTGGTGGTGACCGTGACGTCACCTTGGCTGACACCGATCGGAGCCGTGGCCTTCAGGTAGCCCGACGACAGGTAGACCACGTTGGTGGCGGCCTGGCCCGCGAGCTTGACCGTCGAGGTCGGGGTGAAGCCGGACCCGGAGATCAGCAGGGCGCCCGCGTTCAGGTTGGCCGCGGCCACTCGGGGGGCGTACTTGGTGGCCAGACCGGCGTACGCGGCCTCAAGCCCGACCGCGGACAGGATCGACGACGGCAGGTCGGCGGCACCGGGGTCGGCCGGGATGGCGATGTTGCCGCTGGCCGAGTTGCCGACCGTCCCGGCGCACGGGTACCCGTGGAGGGCGCCGTGGGTGTAGTTGTTCTCGACCTTGATGTATCCGACCGTGGAACAGCCGCCGTTGAACCGGTTCCCGTTGCGGTAGTTGATGTTGCCGGTGATGGTGACGTACCGGCCGCCCTCATCGTTGTAGTAGTCGAAGTTGGTGTTGTCGTCGTAGGCGACGTTGCCGCTGATCGTCAGGCCGTGCTCGTAGCTGGTCCCCATGGAGCCATTGGTGTAGACCGCCCCGCCATCGCGCAGGACCTGCATGAAGTGGAACACCAGGTTGTTGGCGACGAGGTTGTCGCCACTGATGTTGGAGTTCTCGTCCGGATGCTGCCAGTTGGTGTGCCACCCACCCCAGCCGAGCGAGATTCCGGAGTACGGCAGGTCATTGAGCTGGTTGTGGGTGATCTTGGTGTGCTGGACGTAGCCCGCCCAGATACCCACTCCGCTGTGGTACTCGACGCCGATGTCGTGGATGTAGTTGTTGTCGATGGTGTTTCGGGTGTTGATCTCGCGGAGGTCACCCCCGATCGGCTGCGCGTCGGTGGTGTCCCCGAGCAGGACGCCACTGCCGGAGATGCCGGTGAACTCGTTGCCCTGCACCAGGTTGTCCTGGCTGCCGAAGGACAGGCCGAGACCGGCCGCGCCGAGGCGGGTGAAGGTGTTGCCGATGAAATCGACGCTGTGCGCGGCGGTGAACTCCACCGCGGCGAACGGCTTGCTCCACGCGGCGAACGGGCACGATCCGGCGGGCGTGATGTAGTTGCACAGGCCCTGGGTCGCCCCCGGGGTGGTGAGGGTCATGTTCGCCTGCATCTCGGCGAACCCCGCGTTGCCGCTTGGCTGCAACCAGGTCGTGTGTTCAAAGGTGATGCCGGAGAAGGTGAGGTTCCGCACCGGGGCGTCCAGGGTGCCGGTGCCCCGGACGAGGTGCTCCAGGGTCGGGATGACGACCTTCAGGCTGGACATGGTCTGACCGGCGGTTGGGATGTAGCGGACCTGGTTCGCGGACCGGTCGAGGTACCAGTGGCCAGCCGTGAGCTGTTCGTACGCGTTCTCCACATAGGACGGTTTGGCGGCGAAAGGGAGCCCGGGGAAGCTGCCCCAGGCGTTCTCACCGTCGTTCGTGTGCACCGTGGTGCCTGCAGGCAGCCGAAGGTGGGCGTTGTCCCAGCACGGCTGGCGCATCGTGATCGCCGTGCCGGAGATGCTCGCGATGTCGCACCGCTGCTCGGTCCATGGCCCGTTGCCCCCGGTGAAGACGAACTCGATGTCCGCCGGATTGCGCCAAGTCGCCATCGTCTGGGCGGTGTCGGTGTAACCGACGGTGGTCGCCGTCATCGTCGGGGCGGTTCCGCGGGCGCGCGGCACCCGGGTCCCGTCGATGAAGAGCTGCCTGGTCTGCGTTCCCGTCGGCACCGAGGCCGACCAGATGTTCTTCGCCGAGTCGGTGAGGGTCCAGCCGGTGACGCTCTGGCCGCCGCTGATCGCCGCCTTCGACGTGTCGAGCGCGTAGTCCTGCCAGTTGATCCGGTGGCCGTTCTGGCCGGAGTCCTGGGCGGTGAACGTCAGCGGCGCGGTCAGCCGGTACGGGGCGCTCGCGGTTCCGGCAGGCTTGCCGACGGTGCCGTTCTCCAGGTAGACGTTGATGTCCGAGTCCGCGGTGGACGCCGCCGCCCTCGCGGCGAGCTGTGCCTGTCCGATCGAACAGGGGACGGTCAGCGAACAGGTGGTCCCAGTTCCGTCGGGTGCGGCGTAGAAGTCGATGGTGGTCGCCGCCGCGGCGACCGGCACGGTGATCAGCCCGGCCGACGCGCACAGTGCGACGGCGGTGACCACAGCCGCAATCCGTCGTCCGACCGGTACGCGACCGCCACCTGACACCCGGTTTGTCCAGATCGCCATGCCCCGACTCCGTCCATATCCGTGAAAGGATCATTAATCGACGTCACTGCACGTCAGCCGTCAAAGGGCGATTCACGATCGTATATTATCGGCAGGATAATTCTAGCGACGAAGGCCACTGTCAAGCGCTGGCATCAAACCGAGACAGCCATGACAAGTGGCTAAAGGAACCCGATCGTTCAGTCCACACACCTGCCGGCGGTAGCACCAGCCGCCGCGCAGCCCTAAGTAGATCATGTAGGATTTGGTCGCACAAACGCCACATCGGCAAAGGCACGAGTGACGACGCTCGCGGGCCGCTCCACTGCCGAGATCTCCGGCGCGGGCGATGTGGCAGGGTGACCGGGTGGCTGTTGCCCTCGGCTGAAGCCGCCGTTGCCGTCGCCATCCTTCCGCACTGGTCGGCTCGTTGGGCCACGGGCGTCGCGGTGGCGTTGCTGGTGGCCTTCACTGGGGTGATCATCCGGCAGCCGACAAAGGGACTGGCGCCGAGTCGCGCGCGTTTCGGCGTGGCGAGCAGCGCGCCGATCAGTCGGTGGACCGTGGTCCGCAACGCGGTGATCATGGTGGTGGCCGGGGTCGTCGTGGGGGTGCCAGGGGCCAATCTCCCGGTCGATCACCTGGCCGGTCTCGCGGTGGCGGGCGCGTCGGGCGGGCATGGTGACGTTCGTGGTCATCGGCAGCGGCACGGTCGAGGCGAACCGGACTTGGGCGACTGAACATGGAGTCGGCGATCTGCTTGTGCAGGAGGGCAGCGAGATCGCCGCCCGGTACCGCGTTCGCGGCACGCCAGGTGCGGTGCTCATCGACGCGGATGGCCGGATCGCCGCGCGGGTCGCGGGCGGGCCACTAGCCATCCGCGAACCGTTCATGGACTTGCCAAATGCGAAACCCTTGACGCCACAGGCGAGCGGCGTGGTCTGATTCCCGCGACTGGCGGGACTGCACTACCCACCTGCCGCTGGATCGGTGCGACTGGCCGCACATCGCGGGCTGCGTGACGGACTCCGGGCAAGACGAGGCCTGACCGACGACCCAGCGCCGGGTCGCCCCGGCGCTGGGAAGCTCAGGCTTTCGCGTGGGCGTCGAGGATGTGGGCGACGGCCTCGGTGACCCGGGTGGCCTGGCCGACGTCGAGTGACTCGTCTGGCACGTGGATGTTGCTGTCCGGACCGACCGCCCCGGTGATCACGAACTGCGCCTCCGGGTAGCGCTCCGCGAGCAGGCCCATGAACGGGATCGACCCGCCCATCCCCATCGTCCGCCACGGCGCGCCGAAGACACCGTCGCTCACAGTGTCCAAAGTGGACCGGAGCCACGGGGCGAGAGCTGGAGCGTTCCAACCAGGAGACGCCTCCAGCCGGGTCAGCTCGACCTGCGCGCCGTAGGGGACGTCGGTGGTCAGGAGTTCCTTCACCTCCGCCAGAGCCACATCGGCGTCGGCCGTCGGGGGGAGGCGGAAGCTCAGCGTCAGCGTGGTGAACGGGCGCAGGACGTTGCCCGCGTCAGCCGGTTCCGGCATCCCGGACGCGCCGATGATCGAGAGCGTCGGGCGCCAGCTGCTGTTGAGCGCCAGCTCGACCTCGTCGTCGACGACCGGGCGAACCCCCTCGGCGAACGGGATCGCGGAGACGACAGCGCCAGGCGCGGACTCGACGGTCGCGCGAGCCTCAGCGGCACGCTCGGCCGGGATCTCGACGTTCATCGTGGCGAGCTTGATCTCGCCGGTCACCGAGTCCTCGATCCGGTCGATGAGCTGCCGCAGGACGCGGAACGAGCTGGTCACGACCCCGCTGACGGTGCCGGAGTGCTGCCCGCCGGTCAACACGCGCGCGGTCGCGGTGACCGACACCAGGCCGCGCAGGGACATGGTGAGCCACATCCGGTCGTAGTCCATGCCACCGGAGTCGAGGCAGACCACGAGCGACACCTCGCCGAGGCGGGTGTCGAGGTGTTCGAGGTAGGCGGGCAGGTCGTAGCTGCCGGACTCCTCGCAGGTCTCCAACAGGATCACGCAGCGGCTGTGGTCGCCGCCGCCCGCGCGCACGGCCTCGACGGCGGCGGTCGCGGCGTACCCCGCGTACCCGTCGTCGGCGGCGCCGCGGCCGAAGAGTTTGCCGTCGCGCAGGACCGGGCTCCACGGGCCGAGGCCCTCAGCCCAGCCGCCGACCGGGGGCTGCTTGTCGAGGTGGCCGTAGAGCAGGACGGTGCCCGTGTCGACCGTGCCGGGAACGTCGACCAGCAGCAGCGGCGTGCGGTCCGGCAGCCGGACGACCTCCACGGTCGCCCCGGGCAGGTTGCGCTTGGTGATCCAGGCCCGCAGGTGCTCGACGGCCGCGTCCAGGTGGCCGTTGGCCGCCCAGGCTTCATCGAAGGAAGGGGAGAGGGCTGGGATGGCGACGAAGTCGTGCAGGCTGGGCAGGATCTCTGCCTGCCAGAGCCGCTGGACGGTCTGCGCCGTTGCTGTCTTGTCCACGCACCCGATACTGCCACCTGGGATGTCCCGGCACCCGTGCCGGGACATCCCAGGTCGGTTATGCGACGACGAACGTGTAGTACGCGCTGTAGGGAATCGTGTTCCCGTCAGCGTCTACCGCGTAGACCTCCAGCGCGTAGAAGCCACGCTCCGTCGGTGTCCAGGTGATGGTGGCCAGGCCCGCGGCGTCGGCTGGCACGAACACCAGCTCCTGGTCCCAGGCGAACGCGTACCGGTAGCCCTGGACCGTGGTCCCCGGCGACGGGGTGAACGTGAACGTGCCGGGGACGCCGACCCCGCCCACGGGCTCCCCGCTCGACGGGTACTCCGCCGACCGCACGGTCGGCCACGGGTCGATCCGGAACTGCCACCCGGCCTCGCCGGACACCCAGCCACTGGCGCTGCGACTGCGGACGGTCAGGAAGTGGCTGCCCGACACGGTGAAGGTGACGGTCGCGGTGCCATCGGCACCGGCCGGGACGACGACAGGCGCGGCGTCGTCGAGCACGTAGGTGTAGTCGACGGTCCCGGTGACGCCTTCGTGCGGCGCGAACCGCAGTGTCACGGGTCGCCCGAACTCAGGCTCGTCGCCGACCACCGTCACAACGGGCGCGCCGTCGCTGACGTAATAGCGGTACTCGACCGGCTCCGACCGATTGCCCGCCGCGTCGACAGACCGGACGCGAAGCCGGATCGGACCAGAACTCGGCGGGGTCAGGTTCACCGTGGCCGAGCCACCCGCGGCGTCCGCGCGCACGACGTGCTGGCCGACGAGCGGGTCTTGGCATTCGAGCCTGCCCCACTCGCGGTACGTGCAGCCGGGGACGCTGAACTCGTCCCACGTGTACTCGAACGCGGCGACGTCGGTGTCCCCGTGGCCGGAGAAGGTGAACACGCCCGGTTCACCGATCGGCGCTTCGCCGTCCTCCGGAACATTGCTCGACGTCACCTGCGGCGCGGACGGCCGCGCCGAGTCCCACACGAAGCCACACGGTTGCGACCACGCCGACGTGTCGACGCCGTCGCCCGCCCTGACCTGCCAGAGGTACGTCTTACCGGTCACCGGTGACGGCACCTGGGCGCTCGCGAACCACGACAGGCCGGAGACGTCGTCGGACATCTCGACCCGCGCGGCCGGGTCGTCCGCCAGCCAGACCGCGAAGTCGTACTTGAGGCTCTGCTCGGGGTCGGCGTCGGTGGCCCGAGCCTGCAACAGGCCGTTGTTGATGGCCGGGTACGGCGCCGTCCCGTCGCACGGGAACCCCGCGGCGTAGCGGTCGGCGGGGGTGATCACCGGCGCGCTGTTGTAGCCGACGGTCAGGCCGACCTGCTGGTACGACGAGAGCGTCCGGCCGAAGGTGACGTCGTTCTCGACGTTCGCCGGGACCCGGATCTCGAAGGTGACCCGCGGCTTCTGCTTGGTGACCGCCTTCGCGATCGCCGGGGCGACGTCGAAGGCCAGGTACGACGAGCAGAAGCTGCCCGTGGTGATCGAGTAGAGCTTCTGCTCGGCCACCGGCGCGGTCGACCAGCTCGGCGTCTTGTCGATGGTGTCGGTCGACCAGATCTCGATCGCGCGCTTCGTGCAGTCGGCGGCGCCGGTCTCCCCGATGACGACCAGGCCCCTGGTGATGCGCTTGCCGACGTACTTGTCGAGGTCGAACGTGACGTACACGCGGGACACGTGTGCGCGCCCGTTCGCGT
>DATLIA010000063.1:0-10302 GCA_035540215.1 Actinokineospora sp.
GCACAGGATGACCCCGTCGCCCGGCCGGAGCTCGGCGGAGGCCTTGCGGAAGTACTCCAGCTGCGGGGAGTCGACGTAGTCGTCGAACTGGGTGTCGATGGCGAAGAGCCACCAGCGGTGCGGCAGTTCGATGGCGAAGTACGACCGGGTCTGCGCGGTCTCCCAGCCACCGAAGCCACGCTGCTGGGCGAAGACGCGGAGGAAGGAGGTGAGGCCGTCGTACCAGTCGTGGTTGCCGGGCAGCGCGAACAACGTCGGCGGCTCACCGTCGGGCGCCGGGAACGCGGCGCGGTAGACACCTTTGCTGCGGTCCTCGTAGTTCTGCGTGGAGGCCGACGGGTAGACCTGGTCACCACCCATGATCAGCAGCCTGCCGCGGGGCAGTTCGCCGTGCCCTTCGATTTCGAGCGCCTCGGCGGCCAGCAGGGACGCGACGGAGTAGGTCGGGTCGAAGCCATCGCCGACGTCGGCGACGAAGTCGATCCAGAGCTCGTCATCGTCGTCGTAGCGGTGGATCTTGGCGGGGAGGCTGCCCTGGAGTTCACGCTTGTCGGCGTAGGACCCGAAGATCGTCGCGATGACGGATTGGATTCCGGTGCTGATGAGCACCTTCGGCGCCAACCAGCGGACAGCGGGCTTGGGCGCGAACCCGAGTTCGGCCTCGGTCATGTCCCGTGGCCGAGGGCGCGGCGCTGGAGTGGTCATGGACCGTCTATACCGGGCCGCCAGCTTTCTGGGAATCCGCTATTGGTGAGAACGGGCTGCCAGATGTCGAAACCCTTCGGTGCGTCCGGGCTCCACGGCCACTTGCCCTGGGGTGTCGCGACGATCAGCTGCAGGGCAGGGAACTCGCCGGACGGGTAGAGCAGGAACGCGCTGCCCAGGAACTCCGGGTAGTGGCCTTTGTGGACGCGCTCGACCACGACCGGGACGCCGTCGAAGAAGTCGAGGTAGGGCAAGCCGGGGAAGAACCGCTCCCCCGCGCTCGCCCTCCGCACGTACATGTCGATCAGCGGCCGGGCCATGTCGACCGGCAGGCCGATGACCACCGCCTCCGGCGCCCCGAACCGCCGCCACGCGCCGACTGAGAAGGCGTAGGGGGCGCCGTCGTTGTCGCCGGGCACCTCGACGACGGCGTGTCCGTCGACGTCAGCGGTGCTCAGCAGCCACTGGCGCAGCTTCTCGTCCTCGGCGGTGACGCCGTCCAGGGCCATCGGTGTCAGCCGACCTCGGCCATGACCTCGTCGGAAATGTCGAAGATGACACAGTGCGAAGACGTTCTGCTACGCATCGACATCCGCCATTACCTCGTCGGAGATATCAAAATTCGCGAAGACGTTCTGCACGTCGTCCGAGTCCTCGAGCGCGTCGATCAGCTTGAAGATCTTGCGTGCGCCCTCGGCCTCCAACTGCACCGTCACCGACGGCAGGAAGCTCGCGTCGGCCGACTCGTAGTCGTAGCCCGCGTCCTGCAGCGCCGTACGGACGGCGACGAGATCCGTCGGTTCCGAGACGACCTCGTAGCTGTCGCCGAGGTCGTTGACCTCTTCGGCGCCCGCCTCCAGCACGGCCATGAGGACGTCGTCCTCCGAGAGGCCGTTCTTGGGCAGGATGATGACGCCCTTGCGGTTGAACATGTACGACACCGAGCCCGGGTCGGCCATGGAGCCGCCGTTGCGGGTCATCGCGGTGCGGACCTCGCCCGCGGCGCGGTTGCGGTTGTCGGTGAGGCACTCGATCAGCACGGCGACGCCGTTGGGCCCGTAGCCCTCGTACATGATCGTCTGCCAGTCGGCGCCGCCCGCCTCCTCGCCCGCGCCGCGCTTGCGGGCGCGCTCGACGTTGTCGGCCGGGACGGAGCTCTTCCGCGCCTTCTGGATGGCGTCGAACAGCGTCGGGTTGCCGCTGGGGTCACCGCCGCCGGTGCGGGCCGCGACCTCGATGTTCTTGATCAGCTTCGCGAAGAGCTTGCCACGCTTGGCGTCGAGGTGGGCCTTCTTGTGCTTGGTAGTCGCCCACTTTGAGTGGCCGCTCATCTCTCCTCCGTCATGACTCTTCGACCATGTCCACGAACAGGCGGTGCACCCGGTGGTCACCGGTCAGTTCCGGGTGGAACGCCGTGGCCAGCACGTTGCCCTGCCGGACGGCGACGATCCTACCGGCGGCGGGACCCGCGACCGGTGTCTCGGGCACCCTGGCCAGGACCTGGACGGCCGGGGACGCCGACTCTACCCAAGGCGCGCGGATGAACACGGCGTGTATCGGTCCGCCGTCGACACCGTCGACGTCGAGATCCTCTTCGAAGGAGTCGACCTGCCTGCCGAAGGCGTTGCGCCGGACGATCATGTCCAGGCCGCCGAGCTGGTGCTGGTCGGGCCTGCCGTCGAGGACCTTCTCGGCGAGCAGGATCATGCCCGCGCACGAGCCGTAGGTCGGCATGCCGCCCGCGATGCGCGCGCGCAGCGGCTCCAGCAGCTCGAAGGTCTCCAGCAGCCGCGAGATCGTCGTCGACTCGCCGCCCGGCAGCACCAGTCCGTCCACTTCGGACAGCTCACTGAGCCTGCGGACCGGGATGACGCGGGCGCCACCGGCCTCGAGCGCGGTGGTGTGCTCCCGGACGTCACCCTGCAGCGCGAGGACACCGATCAGCGGACGATCTGCGGACACTTCGACCCCTCCATTGGTTCAACCAGCCTACTCAGGCCACTCCGGCGAGCCGGAGCAGTGCCGCCGTGGCCGCCGCGGCGGCCACGACCATGACGAACGGCGCCTTGCGCCAAGCGAGGACGCCCCCGACCACAACGCCTGCCGGCAGCGCCCACCCGGCGAAGGACTGCCCCTTGACCAGCGACGACGTGGCCACCAGCGCGACCAGCAGCACGATCGCGGCGGTCGAGAGCAGCTCACGGACGCGGTCGGGGAACTCGATCCGCTCCCGCAGCAGGACGCCGCCGAAGCGGAAGGCGAAGGTCCCCAGCGCGAGCACGAGGATCGGCACGAGCGTCACGCTGCCTCCTTCACGCGGCGGGGCACGGCGATCAGGCCGACCAGCGACAGCAATACCGGGACCCCCGCGGGCAGGAACGGCGTGGTCGCCAGCGCGATCGCGCCGCCGAGCAGGGCGGGCCGCAGCTTGGCCGAATCGGTCAGCGACGGCAGCACGAGCGCGAGCATGATCGCCGGGAACACCGCGTCCAGGCCCAGCACCGCCGGATCGCTGACCAACTGGCCAGTCAACGCGCCACCCAGCACACCCACGTTCCACGCCACGAACAGCGCCGCGCCGCACGCCCAGAACGACGCCCGCGCGCGCCGCGGGTCCGGCTCGGCCATCGCGAAGGCGACCGACTCGTCGACCATGAGGTGGCTGCCGACCAGCCGCGCGGGCCACGACGTGCCGATCAGCTGCCCGACCGCCAGCCCGAACGGCAGGTGCCTGGCGTTGAGGATGAGTCCGCCCAGCACCGCGGCCACCGGGTTGCCGCCCGCGGCGACCACGCCGACGGCCAGGTACTGCGAGCCGCCCGCGAAGACCAGCAGGGACATGACGACCGGGACCCACACCGGGGTGCCCGCCGCGACCGAGATCGCGCCGAAGGAAAGGCCGTTCACCACCGCCGCGACGGCGATGGCCAGCACGCCGCGCCACAGCTCGGCATCGAGTGTTCGCCAAATCGAACGCATGGTTTCATATGCTGAACGACTCACCCGACGTTCGTCAAGGCGAACGTCGCGTACGCCATACCGAACAGGAGTGTCATGAGCGGCGCGCCCCTCGATGTCATCGCCCACTCGCTGCGTCGCGAGCGCGAGCGGCTCGGCCTGTCGCTGTCGGAGCTGGCCAAACGTGCCGGAATCGCGAAGTCGACCCTGTCGCAACTGGAATCGGCGTCGGGCAACCCGAGCGTGGAGACCCTGTGGGCCCTCGGCGTCGCCCTGAACGTCCCGTTCAGCAGGCTCGTCGAGCCGCCGCGTCCGCAGGTCCAGGTCATCCGCGCGGGCGAGGGGCCCGCCATCTACTCCGAGCGCGCCGACTACGTGGCGACCCTGCTCGCGTCGTGCCCGCCGAACGCCCGCCGCGATATCTATCTGATCAGCGCCGAACCAGGCAGCCGCCGTGAGTCGGAACCGCATATGCCGGGTGTGGTGGAGCACGTCGTACTTGTGTCTGGCAGGGCGCTGCTCGGGCTGACCGACGAGCCGATCGAGATCGCGCCCGGCGACTATGTCGCGTACCCAGGTGACCTGCCCCATGTCTTCGAGGCCCTCCAACCCGGCACGACGGCCTGCATGGTGTCCGAACACGTGTGAAATCGAGCTGGAACTGTCGGTGATGGGGTCTAACCTTGAGTCATGGCAGAGAAAGCCCACGACGACGATCGGTCTTCACCAGCCCGATCGTTGCCGAACTCGTCCACTCACGGACCGGCCTCGGTGAGCACGCCGTTCAGCCTCCGGGCGAACTTGGAGCGCAGGCACGCCGAGTTGGCAGGCGGCCCGACCATGGCGGACATCCTCGCGGACCTCGACAGATTCCGACGGCCTGATGGCCCGTCACATGTCGATGTCGTCCGAATCCTCCACGAGTGCCGGGACGAGCGAATCGATCGGATCGCGGGCGCATGACCAAAGCGGTGATCGATGCCAGCGCACTTATCGAAGTCCTCATCCGCCCAACACCCGCGGCCGATCTTCGCAAGCGGGTGCTGACCAGCACGCTGTACGCGCCGGAAGTCCTCTGGCTGGAAGTTCTTGGCGTGACCAGTCGAATGCTCCGCCACGGATTGGTGGACGGCGAGCAAGCCGATCGCGCGATCGGCTGGTTGATCAACGCACCGATAACCGAGTCGTCGCATCGCCCGTTGGTGAACCGCGCCTGGGAACTCCGCCATTCGATCTCGCCGCACGACGGTGCGTACGTGGCGCTCGCTGAGGAACTGGACATCCCGCTGATCACCTGCGACGCCAAGTTGGGTGGTTCCAACAGCCACAAAGCCAAGATCGAGGTCTACCCGAGGTCCTGATGGGTGGCCCGATTCGGGCCACCCATCAGTTCCGGGTCACCAGCCGCGGTCGGCCAGGCGGTGGGGCTCCGGGACGTCCTCGACGTTGATGCCGACCATGGCCTCGCCCAGGCCGCGCGAGACCTTGGCGATGACGTCCGGGTCGTCGTGGAACGTGGTGGCCTTGACGATGGCCTCGGCGCGCTGGGCCGGGTTGCCCGACTTGAAGATGCCGGAGCCGACGAACACGCCCTCGGCGCCGAGCTGCATCATCATCGCGGCGTCGGCCGGGGTGGCGATGCCGCCCGCGGTGAACAGCACGACGGGCAGCTTGCCGAGCCGCGCGACCTCGCGGACCAGCTCGTACGGGGCCTGCAGCTCCTTGGCCGCGACGTAGAGCTCGTCCTCGGCCAGGTTCTGCAGGCGGCGGATCTCGCCGCGGATCTTGCGCATGTGGGTGGTGGCGTTGGATACGTCGCCGGTGCCCGCCTCGCCCTTGGAGCGGATCATCGCCGCGCCCTCGGTGATGCGACGCAGGGCCTCGCCCAGGTTGGTGGCGCCACAGACGAAGGGCACGGTGAACTGCCACTTGTCGATGTGGTTGGCGTAGTCGGCCGGGGTGAGGACCTCGGACTCGTCGATGTAGTCCACGCCGAGGGACTGCAGGACCCTGGCCTCGACGAAGTGGCCGATGCGGGCCTTGGCCATCACCGGGATGGACACGGCCTCGATGATGCCGTCGATCAGGTCGGGGTCGCTCATCCGGGCCACGCCACCCTGGGCGCGGATGTCGGCGGGCACGCGCTCGAGCGCCATGACGGCGACGGCGCCCGCGTCCTCGGCGATCTTGGCCTGCTCGGCGTCGACCACGTCCATGATCACGCCGCCCTTGAGCATCTCCGCCATGCCGCGCTTGACCCGGACGGTGCCGGTCTCGGGGGCGGGTGCGGTGGTCTGTGCGTCGGACACGATGCGACCTTTCGAGCTTGGGACAGGAGAGTGCGGCGGCGCCGCTGACCACAGCGTACGTCGCAGGTGGCCCGCTCTCGCATGCCAATCCGAGATGACTTTCGAATGCCACTTTGCCCCGCATGGCTGGCCGGGGTTGTCCCCGCCGGAGAACAGGTGTGAGATCGGACACAAACTGCCGATGGGAGCCCCGGCGGCTCTCCGATCGAGTGGAGGTGGGCGACATGGGTAGCAAGCACTCCGACAACGGCCTGACCGAGTCTGGTGTCGCGGCGGAACATCCCAGCAAGGTGCGCAACATCGTTCTCGTCGGCCCCTCCGGCTCGGGCAAGACCACCCTCGTCGAGGCGCTGCTGACGGCGGCGGGCGTGCTGCCGCGCGCCGGGTCCGTCACCGAGGGGACGACGGTGTGCGACCACGATCCCGCCGCCGTGCGCCAGCAGCGGTCGGTCGGTCTGGCGGTCGCGCCGTTCATGCACGACGGGATCAAGGTCAATCTGATCGATACCCCCGGATACGCCGACTTCGTCGGCGAGCTGCGCGCGGGCCTGCGCGCGGCCGACGCGGCCTTGTTCGTCGTGTGCGCGGCCGAGGGCGTGGACTCCGCGACGACGACGCTGTGGAACGAGTGCGCCGCCGTCGGGATGCCGCGGGCTCTGGTGATCGCCCGGCTCGACCACCCCCGGGCCGACTTCGCCGGTGAGCTGGCCCAGTGCCAGGCCGCGTTCGGCGGCGGCGTGCTGCCGCTGTACCTGCCGACGAAGGACGGCCTGCTCGGGCTGATCACCCAGCGGCACTTCGACGGGAGCCACCCGGCGACGGTGCGCGAGGCGAGCCAGGGCGAGTTGGACAAGGTCGCCGACGCGCGCAACGAACTGCTCGAAGGGATCATCGCCGAGAGCGAGGACGAGTCCCTGATGGACCGCTACCTGGCGGGCGAGGAGATCGACACCGACACGATCATCGCCGACCTGGAGACCGCCGTCGCGCGGGGCTCGTTCCACCCGGTGATCCCCGTGTGCGCGCAGACCGGAGTCGGCCTGTCGGCGTTGCTGGAGGCGCTGACCAGGGCGTTCCCGTCCCCGCTCGAGCACCCGGTGCCGATGGTCACCGACCCGAACGGCAGGCCGCACGCGGCGCTCACCGCCGACCCGAACGGCCCGCTGGCCGCCGAGGTCGTGCGCACCGCGGTCGACTCCTACGTCGGCCGGGTGTCACTGGTCCGCGTCTTCTCCGGCACTTTGCGCCCTGAGCGGTCCGTGCACGTGTCCGGCCACGGCCTCGCCGACCGCGGCCATGAGGACCACGACATCGATGAACGCGTCGCGCACATCTACTCGCCATTGGGGGCGAGCCTGCGCGAGGTGCCCTACTGCGTGGCAGGCGACCTGTGCGCGCTGACCAAGGTCGGCTCGGCGGAGACCGGTGACACCGTGTCCGCGCCGGAGGACCCGATCCTGATGGCGCCGTGGAAGATGCCGGAGCCGCTGCTGCCGGTCGCGGTGATCGCCAAGACCCGCAGCGACGAGGACACGTTGGCGCGCAACCTTTCCCGGCTGGTCGCCGGCGACCCGACGCTGCGGATGGACCGCAATCCCGAGACGCACCAACTGGTTCTGTGGTGCATGGGCGAGGCACACGCCGATGTCGTGCTGGCCCGGCTGCGGGCGGGTGGGGCCGATGTGGAGACCGAGCCGGTCAAGGTGTCGCTGCGGGAGACCTTCGCCGGTCCCGCGCGTGGACACGGGCGGCACGTGAAGCAGTCGGGCGGACATGGCCAGTACGCCGTGTGCGACATCGAGGTCGAGCCGCTGCCCACGGGGTCCGGATTCGAGTTCGTGGACAAGGTCGTCGGCGGCTCGGTGCCACACCAGTTCATCTCGTCGGTGGAGAAGGGCGTGCGGGCGCAGTTGGAGCGCGGGCTGCACGGCGGGCATCCGGTCGTGGACATCCGGGTGACCTTGGTGGACGGCAAGGCGCACAGTGTCGACTCGTCGGACGCGGCCTTCCAGACCGCGGGCTCCCTGGCGCTGAAGGACGCGGCGGGGAACGGGCGGATCTCTCTGCTTGAGCCGATAGACGCCGTGCGTGTGCGGCTGCCCGACGAACACCTCGGGACAGTTCTAGGAGATCTGTCCTCGCGGCGTGGGCGGGTGCTGGGAACGGAGTCCGACAGCGACGGGTACACGTTGATCTACGCGGAGGTCCCGGCCACGGCGCTGCCCCGGTACCTGATCGAACTGCGGTCGATGACATCCGGGTCGGCGACCTTCACCCGCGGGTTCTCCCGGTTCGACCCACTGCCCGACTCGCTGGCCGCGCAGTTCGCCTAGCGGACCGCTTTGACCGTGCCGTCCCACTCGCGCACGGTCGTCATCAGGTCGGCCAGCTGCACCGGGTAGACCGTCTCGGCGGTCTCCCGGAGTTCGGCCGCGCTCCACCAGCGGTGTCCGGCGATCGTGCGTGACTCCAGGGTGGTGAAGCCCGCGGTGTCGATGGCGGCGCCGTCGGGGAGATCCCCGAGGAAGAACCACTCCTCGCCGTCGTAGTTGCGGCCCTCGAAGCTGAACGCGACGCGCCTGCGCCAGAGCGGGCCGGTGAGCGCCTCCGGGGACAGTTCCACGCCGGTTTCCTCGGCCAGTTCGCGGGACGCGGCGGTGCGCAGGTCCTCGCCGGGTTCCACGCCGCCGCCCGCGGTGAACCAGAAGGTCTCCTCGGCGCGGACGGGGTCGTGGCCGTGGAACAGCAGCACGCGGTCGTCGGCGTCGAGCAGGATCACCCGGGCCGACGGGCGCGGCCGGGGGATGTCGGCGCCCAGTTCGGGTTCGGCGATCTCCAGGTAGCGGGGTTCGGGGGCGGTGCCAGCGAGCTTGAACCAGCGGACGAACCGGCGGCGGCGCTGGGACAGCGTGTCGCGGACGGCGTCGCCGTGGACGCGGCGGGCGATGACCACTCGGTGTTCGGCGTCGATCAGTTCGGCGGCCAGGGTCAGGCTGAGGACCTGGCGGTCGACGGCGGCGAGCAGGCGGGTGAGTTCATTCTCGGCGGCCTCGCGGTCGGGGCGGGCGGCCCGCTCGGCGCGTTCGGCGACGGCGCGCAGCGGATCGGCCTGGTCGTGGTCGATGACGACCGAGACGGCGCGGGCGACGACGGCGCGGCGGGCGAGGGCGGCGTCGAGCGCGGCCCAGGCGGCGTCGGTGCGGATGTGCAGGCGGTCGAGGCGGTTGGCGGTGCCGACCAGCCAGACGCCGATCACCACGACCATGGCGAGGACAACGACGAGAAGCGTGATCTCGAGCCCGGTCACGGGACCTCCCCCACTCCGCGCGGGACGGCGGCGACGGCCTGTTCGTAGACGCGCAGCACCTGGTTCGCCACCACGGACCAGTCGAACGCGGCCACCCGCCGCTCCCCCTCGGCCACCAGTGCTGCCCGGCGAGCCGGGTCGGTCAGGACCGAGCGCAGGCCGTCGGCCAGCGCGTCCGGGTCGCTGACCGCGGTGAGCACGCCCGCGCGGCCGTCGTCGAGAACGCGGCGGAAGGCGTCGAGATCACTGGCGACGACAGCGGCACCGGCCGACATCGCCTCGGTCAGGATGATCCCGAAGCTCTCACCGCCGGTGTTGGGCGCGCAGTAGACGTCGACGCTGCGCAGGGCCCGGGCCTTCGTCTTGTCGTCGACCTGGCCGAGCAGGTCGAGTCGGTCGGCCAGCTCTGGACCGGCCATGCGACGCAGCTCGTCCTGGTCGCCGCGGCCGACGACCAGCAGCCGCACATCGGGCAGGTCGAGCCGCCGCAGCGCGTCGAGCAGGACCGGCATGCCCTTGCGTGGCTCGGTGTAGCGGCCGACGAAGCCGATGGTTCCCGTCGCGCGCGGGTAGCCGTCCAGCGGCGGCGCGTCCCGGAAGAACCCGACGTCGACGCCGTTGGGGATCTCCACCGCGTCGCCGCCGAGGTGCTCGACCTGCACGCGCCTGGCCAGCGCCGACACCGCGATCCGGGCGGTCACCTTCTCCAGGAACGGCTGCAGCACGACCTGCATCGCGCTGAGTGTGCGGGATCGCGGGGTGGACGTGTGGAAGGTGGCGACGATCGGTCCGTCGGCGATCATCAGCGCCAGCATCGACAGGCTCGGCGCGGTCGGCTCGTGCAGGTGCAGCACGTCGAAGTCGTGGTCGCGGATCCAGCGTCGGACGCGGGCGTAGGACACCGGGCCGAACGACAGCCGGGCCACCGACCCGTTGTACGGGATCCCGACCGCGCGCCCGGCCGGGTGGACGAACTCGGGCAGCGGGGTGTCCTCGTCGGCCGGGGCGAGCACGTCGACGTCA
>DATLIA010000064.1:0-6239 GCA_035540215.1 Actinokineospora sp.
CGTCCTGGATCCGGTTGCCCAGCACCGGGTACGGCAGGGCGATGTGGCGGACGATGGGGACCGGGCTGGTGCGGCGCAGCTCGGCGTACTCGTCGCGCATCCAGTGCGGGATCGGGTCCTCCAGGCAGAGCACGTTGCCGATCTCGGCCAAGCGGATGGCCAGGCGTCGGGTCTCGTAGGGCCGTTCGAACCGCTCGTTGGGATCGAAGATCACCTGCATCCCGGGCGCCGCGCCGGCGACGGCGGCCGCCCAGGCGACGATGTCGTCGTCGAGGGAACACTTGAACTTGAGGCAGGTGAACCCCAGGTCGGCATAGTGTTTCGCGAGCGGGCCGACCTCGTCGTCGCGGCGGATTCCGGTCCAGGCGCCCACCGCCACCCGGTCCCGCACCGGACCGCCGAGCAAGTCCACCACGCGCAGGCCGTGGAGCTTGGCGTAGGCGTCCCAGATGGCGATCTCGAACCCGTCGTGCTCGCGCACCTTGGCGAACGGCAGGTCCTGGCGGCAGAGCTCGCGAATGTCCTGCCCGAGCAGGACGTTGGCGATCCCGTCGACGGTCATCCAGTCGTGGCTCCGGTAGAGCTCCCCCAGCCCGACGGTGCCGTCGGCGAGTTCGAGTTCGATGACGACCTTGGGCAGCTCGTCGAACTGGTGGGTCCAGCTTTTGGTGCCCCGCACCGGAATCTTGTGCAGGGGCTTGTTCAACCCTGGGGACTCGATCGCGCCGGGGTTCGCCCGGACGACGACCTCGGTGGCGGTGACTCGGACAATCCTCATCCTGATCCCCTCCGCGCCCGCGGACTCAAATTGGTCCAGACCTTACGGCACCATTCCGACGTGCGACAGCCCGGACTGATCGGGCGCGATCTCGCGACGGCTCGAGTCGCATCGGGGTGCGCGCTCGGCGCGGCGGCACCAACCAGTTCCGCACCTGCCGGAAACGTGATCGTTTCCCTCGTTACGCCCAGGGGCATCCTGGCGATGGCATCTGGTCGGCTTGTCTCTGGTTGGAGGACTTTGATGCACGGTGTCGTCATCGGACACGGATCGCGCAAGGGAACGCAGACTGTCATGGTGCCGAGGGGCATGCGGTTGGACTTCTTCACAGATGAAGGCTCCGGACTGCCGATAATCAACCTGGTCGAGCTGGTCAGGAAGACCGCTCCCCTGGTCCCGATGGACTCGGCGACCGAGGGCACCCCGGTCATGAACTACGTGTACGAGCCGTTCAAGCCTCATCAGCTGGCCGCGATCAACCGGTTCAACCGGCTCGACCTCCCACCCGCGCAATTCGTCCTCGTCGGCGAAGGCGGGCAGCAGGCGATCCGCCTGTGCTCGACGCCAGGGCAGTGCCCGGTCGTGGGACACACGTGTGACGGCTTGTTCGGCAAGGCACACCGCGCGGGCTGGACGCACCTGCGGATCATGTCCTGCCGGGTCGACGTCGAGCACGAGCAGGAGCCGACGACGGCGCTCATGGACACACTGGGCAAACGGACGACAGCGGTATACGACGCGTTCCTGGCCTGGGCGATGGCGTTCATCCCGATGGCCCCCGTCGCCAAGAAGCACCTCTGGGAGAGCATCAGCGAGGACGACCGCGCCCGCTACAACGCGGCCGACGACGAGATCCGGGAGTGGGCCGACTGCCTCGCCACTCGGACTCAGATCGCCGCGGCGACCACGCCCGCGGCGAAGAAGGCCATCGCGGCGGCGGCACCCGTGGCCACCAGGTTGCGGCTGCTGCGGGACCACCCTGAGCACCACGCCATGGTCGCCGCCGACATCGCGCTGACCCCGGTCGAGCAGACGGCCGTCACGGCGTTCCTGGCACTGCCGATGGGCAAGCAGCAGGAAGCCTGGTTCTACCTGAGCGTCGACGACAAGGTGCGCAGGTTGTCGAACACCAAGGTCGCCGAGTTCGCCGCCGCCCAGAACGTGATCGACATGTTCAGTTTCAACGTGCGCGGCGACGCCCTGTACGGCCTGCTGCGGCGACTCCCCGACGCGTCGCGCAAGATCGCGCTGAGCGACCCTGTGGTCCGCGAGCACCTCGAGGAGCACCAGCCCGCGCTGTTGGTCTGACCCGGACACGCGGTGCGAAGGCAAATACGCTCGTTCGGCCTAACAGGCAGGGCACTCTGTCCGACGTAGACGGCAGTGCCTCGCCGCGCGCGTGAGCGGCCTGCGTCGGGATGGAGTGGGACGGATGAGCGACGGCTCTGGTGCGGTGGCGGCCTTCGGCGACCTGGGGATCGGGGTGGCGCGACTGCACGCCGACCTGGCCATGCTCGGCTTCGCCGTGCCCGCCGACGAGTTCGCGGCCGCCCGCTTCGGATCGGGCACGGCCGAGGCCGTCGCGCGGGTCCAGGAGCAGGACGGCCGGGAGCGGCCAAGCGGTGTGCTGGTGGACGTCGAGCTGGCACGCCTGATCGCCGCGCTGGTGGACCGGTCGGGGCTGGCCGCGGTCATCGGCACGGTGACCGACCCGGCGGGTGGCGGGCTCGGCGGGCTGCGGATCGACCTGGTCGGCAGGCGGGCGAACGGGGAGCGGAGCACCCTCGCCGAGGCTGTCGCCGCCCCGACCGGGCGCTACCTGGTCGTCTACTCGCGCGGCGATGAGCAGGCGCGGCCCGGTCGGGCGATCCAGCTTGTCGTGCGGGCCGAGGACACCGCGGCCGAGGCGCCGGTGCCGTGTCCGGCGCCTCGGGTGGCCGTGGTGGACCTCGCGGCGGCGGATTGGCGGGCGCGGCGCGGAATCGAACTGGACGAGGTCGCCGCCGTGCTCGACCCGGCGCTGGCCGGGGCGAACCCGGCCGACCTCGGCGACGACGACGCGCGGGCCCTGGCCTGCGCGCTGGATCTGCCCGCCGAGCGGGTGCTGGCCTTCGTCGGGGCCACGCGGCTGGCGCGGACGGTCGGCGGTCCCATCGACGTCGGCTACGGGCTGGCCAGGATGGGTGTCGCGCTCGACCCGGCCGGCCTGCTGAACCACGGGACAAAGGGGCTGGTCACCGCGCTCAAGGAGGCCGCAGCGCGCCGGGTGATCGGCGAGTCGGACTTCGCTGAGCGGGTCGACACCCTGCTGCGCGGACTGGCCACCGTCGCGCTGACGCCCGCGGACGACGAAGCGCGGCGGATAGGACTCGGCGCCGTGCTCGCCGCGTCGGCGCTGACCGACGCGCAGCGCGTCGACCTGGTCACACGGTTCCTCGGGCACAGCGGCCCGCCCGAGACCTTCTGGCGGGCCCTCGCCGACGACGCCGAGCCCATCGACCCCGCCGTACTCGCCGAGGTGCGGCACACCCTGCAGTACGCGGCGCTCACCCTGAACCACACCGGCGTCCTCAACGCGTTGCGCGACCGGGGTTCCCTGGCGGATCTGGCCGGGTTGGGCCGGGCGGAATGGGCCGACCTGGTCCGCGCGGGCGGCGACGGCGTGGTACCCCCTGGCCTGCCCGGCGACACCGCCGAGGAGCGGTTCGACTCCTATGTGGACGGTATGTGGCTCGCGGTGCGGACCGCGTTCCCCGGCGCGGCGGCGGCGGCCGACCTGAGCGCGCGGCCGGAGGTCGACGGCGACCTGGTGGCGAGTGTCCTTGCCCGCAATCCCGGCTTCGACCTGCGGACCTCGCCGATCGACGGCGTCGACCTCGACGGGCTCGACCGTGCGCGGGCGATAAGCCATCTCACCGCGTTGCGCCACGAGCTGACCGCCTATCCCGACCTGCCAGCCGACCTCGACGCGGTGGCGGCCAACCCGATCCGCGCGGGCGTCACCCGGTTCCTGCGCGACCAGCCGACCTTCGAGCTGGGCCGCACCGCGCTGCGCGACCACCTCGCGGCGAACCCGCTCGCCCTGGCCGGAGTGGCCGAGGCCGACCGGCCCGCCGTGGTCGACCAGCTGCGCAGGCTGGAGCGGGTCGGCCGGTTCACCGCCGAGGCGACCGCGACGCACCGGCTGCTGGGCGCCGGGCTGCACAGCGCCCAGCACATCGCGCGGGTGCCCGCCGAGCAGTTCCTCAGCCAGTTCGGGACCGTGTTCACCAGCACCGCGCACGCGCGGTCCGCCCACCAGGCCGCGCGCACGGTGAGCACGGCGGCGGCCGCGCTGTTCGCCTCGGTGCACCAGACCTCCCGAGGGGTCTCCCCCGCCGTGATCGGCGCGGGCGCGGTGGACAACCGCGGCTTCGACTGGGCGACGCTGTTCAACGAGTCGTCCTTCTGCGAGTGCACGGGCTGCCGGTCGGTGCTGAGCCCGGCTGCCTACCTCGTTGACCTGCTGCACTTCCTCACTCCGCCGATCGCGCCCGCGGTGGGCGCCAGGCCGGTCACCGAGCTGCTGCGGCGCAGGCCCGACCTGCAGTTCATCAAGTTGAGCTGCGAGAACACCGACACCGCGCTGCCCTACGTCGACCTGGTCAACGAGATCCTGGAGACCTACATCGCCGTCGACGGCGCCGCGATCGACCAGGACACCCTGGGCCGGGCCATCGCCAAGGACGTCCCGGCAGGCGCCACCGCCGCCGACCTCGCGACGACGCCCGCCTATCTGAACGAGGCGGCCTACGACACGCTGCGCGCGGCCGTCCACCCGTTCGAGCTGCCATACAACCGCCCGGTCGACGCGGTCCGCGAGTTCCTCCGTCTACTTGGCACGTCGCGGCTGGAGGTCCTGGACACCTTCGGGCAGACCGACACCACCGCCGAGGTGCTCGGCGTCGCGCCCGAGATGGCTGCGGTCATCACGGGTTCGGCGGCTGTCGAGGACTGCTATGGCGTGGCGGCCGGGACGCTGCCCGCCGCGGTGACGATGGTGCCCACGTTCCTCGACGCGACCGGGCTCGACTACACCGACCTGATCGCGCTCGTCCGCACCCGGCACGTCAACCCGGGCGGGGTGGTCACCCTGGACGTGCCCGCGGGCGTCGACCCGTGTGACCTGGCCAAGGTGACGCTGCGCGGCCTCGACGTCGCCACGCTGGACCGGCTGCACCGGTTCGTCAAGCTGGCCGGGGCTCGCTCGGTCGACTTCGGCACGCTCGACGCGGAACTCGACGTGCTCGGCGCCACCGCGATCGACCAGTCCACATTGGACACACTCGCCCAGGTCGACCGGCTGCGGGACGACCTCGGCGTCGACCACCCGACGATGGTCGCGCTCCTGGGCCCGATCCAAACCTCCCCGACTGTCCCAGATGGACGTTCTGCGTACACGCGACTGTTCCTGAGTCCGTCGGTCGCCACACCTGCCGACCCGGCGTTCGCCCTCGACGCGGCGGGCACCGAGCTGACCGGGGCGGGCCAGCCGCTGGCCGACCACCTCGCCCCCGTGCTGGCCGCTCTGCGGATCAGCGCCGACGACCTGGCCGCGCTTGTCGCCGCCCTCCGCGCCGACGGCACGCTGCCCGACGACACGCTCAACTTGGCCAACCTCTCCATCCTCTACCGGCATCGACTGCTTGCCAGGGCGTTGGATCTGCGGATCACCGACCTGATCGCCCTGCGGACACTGAGCGGCCTTGTCCCGTTCGGCACCGTGGCGAACACCGCGATGTTCATCGCCGCGGCGCGCGAGATCAGCGAGACCGCGTTCACGGTGCCGGACCTGGACGACCTGCTCGGCGGCTCCGATCCGAACACCACCAGGACCGTGTCGACGTTCCGCGCGCTGCGGGACGGCTTGCGGCCGATCGTGGAGCAGACCAAGGCTGGCGAACCCCCGACCGCCGACGCGCTCAAGCGGGCGTTGGGCCTGGTCATCGACGCGGGGACCGCCGCGAAGATCATCGGGATCCTCGACGGCAGCACCGAGTTCACCGCGACCGTCGCCGGTGTCGCGCCACTTGCGATCGCCGTGCCCGACGCGCTCGCCGAGCGGGTGCGCTTCGACCCCGCGACCCGCGTCCTGCGCGTCGCGGGCGCCTTGACGACCGCCGCCCGGACCACCCTGCTCGGCCTGTCCGCCGACCCCGACTACGCGGCGGCCGTCGCCGAAGTGCACGACGCGCCACGCGACCTGGTGACCACCGCCCTGGGTGACGCGCTCACCCTCGCCGACGTCTCGACGCTGCTCGACGGCGCACTCACCACGCCCGAGTCCATCGCCCTGCTGCTCGACCGCGTGCTCCCCCACGCCCGCCGGACGCTCAGCCAGGCCATGGCCGGGCAGACCGCGGCCGACCTGGTCGGCCTCCCCGCGCCGACGACCGCCGCGCTCCTGGACCCGGTCCTGCGC
>DATLIA010000065.1:0-11846 GCA_035540215.1 Actinokineospora sp.
ACTCAGACGAGGCGGCGTGGAGCGTCGGCGAGGCGCTCGTGATGGAGATGGGCGCCGAGCCGGTCCGCATCCCGGACTCGGCCCGCCCGCTGTACCACACGGCCCTGGCCCACGGCGCGAACCACCTGGTCACACTGGTCGCCGAGGCCGCGGACCTGCTGCGCGGCGCCGGTGTCGACAACCCCGAGCGGATGCTCGGCCCGCTGCTGTCCGCCGCCCTGGACAACGCGCTGCGCCACGGCGACCGCGCGCTCACCGGCCCGGTCGCCCGCGGCGACGCGGGCACCGTCCGCAAGCACGTCGGGGTGCTGGCCAAGCACGCCCCCGATGCACTGCCCGCCTACCGGGCGCTGGCGGCCCGCACCGCCGACCGGGCCACCGCGTCCGGCCTGCTGCGCGCCGACCTGGTCGCGGATGTCCGCGCCGCCATCACCGAGGAGCCCGCATGACCACGCCGCCGCGGTTCGTCGCGGGCGAGCTCAACGTCCTGAGCGACCCGTCCGACCTGGCCAGGACCACCCGGGCGCTGCGCGCGACCGGCCGCAAGATCGCCTTCGTGCCGACGATGGGCGCTCTGCACGACGGCCACCGCGAGCTGATGCGCCGGGCCCGCCGGATCCCGAACACCGTGCTGGTCGCGTCGATCTTCGTCAACCCGCTGCAGTTCGGCGCGGGCGAGGACTTCGAGCGCTACCCGCGGCCGCTGGAGGCTGACCTCGACGCGTGCGCGCAGGAGGGCGTCGCCTTGGCCTTCACCCCGGCGAAGGAGGCGCTCTACCCGCCGGGCGCGCAGGTCACCGTCCAGCCGGGACCGCTGGGTGACGAGTTGGAGGGCGCGGTCCGCCCCGGCCACTTCGCGGGCGTGCTGACGGTGGTGGCCAAGCTGTTCAACATCGTCCGGCCGGATTACGCCCTGTTCGGCGAGAAGGACTTCCAGCAGCTCACCCTGATCAAGAAGATGGTGCGCGACCTGGACATGGAGGTCGCGGTCGTCGGCGTGCCGACGGTGCGTGAGTCCGACGGCATGGCGATGTCCTCGCGCAACGCCTACCTCGACGCCGACCAGCGTTCCGCGGCCGTGGCGATCTCGGCCGCGCTGGCCGCGGGCGCGCACGTCAGCGAGGGCGGCGTCGACGCTGTCGTCGACGCCGCGCGCGCCATCCTCGACGACACCCCGGAGCTCAAGGTCGACTACCTGGAGCTCCGCGGCCTCGACCTCGGACCGGCGCCGGAACGCGGCGACGCCCGGCTGCTGGTGGCCGCCAAGATCGGCGCGACCCGGCTCATCGACAACGTCCCGGTGCTCCTCGGCACCCCTGACCTCGCTCAGCACCAGTAGGAAGGGATCTCCCTGATGCTCCGCACGATGCTCAAGTCCAAGATCCACCGGGCCACCGTGACCCAGGCGGACCTGCACTACGTCGGCTCGGTCACCGTCGACCCGATCCTGTTGGAAGCCGCCGACCTGCTGCCCGGCGAGCAGGTCGCCATCGTCGACGTGACGAACGGCGCGCGCCTGGAGACCTACACGATCGAGGGTGAGCGCGGCAGCGGGGTGATCGGCATCAACGGTGCCGCCGCCCACCTGGTGCACCCCGGCGACATCGTCATCCTCATCGCCTACGGGCTCATGGAGTCGGCGGAGGCCGCGTCCCACCAGCCCAAGGTGATCTTCGTCGACGCCGACAACAAGATCGTGCACGCGGGCACCGACGCCGCGCACGCCCCGGCGGACTCCGGTCTGCTCAGCGGCGCGGCCACCGCCGAGCCCCCCGCCGAGACGGTCGACGCCGCCCGGCTCGACGCCCTGCTCGCCCACGAGAGCTGAGACGAACCGTGCTGCTCACCATCGACGTCGGCAACACCAACATCGCGCTTGGGCTGCACACCGGTGATGGTGAGCTGCTGCGGGACTGGCGCATGCGCACCGACGCCAGGATCACCGCCGACGAACTGGCGCTGACCATGCGGGGCCTGCTCGGCGAGCACGCCGAGGAGATCACCGGCATCTCCGCGCTGTCCACCGTCCCGGCGGTACTGCGTGAGCTGCGGGTGATGCTCGCGCAGTACTACGGCAAGGTGCCGCGCGTGATCGTGGAGCCGGGCGTGCGCACCGGGGTGCCGCTGCTGGTGGACAACCCCAAGGAGGTCGGGCCGGACCGCGTGATCAACACGCTGGCCGCCCACCACCTGTTCAGCACCGCGTGCATCGTCGTGGACTTCGGCACGTCGACCAACATCGACGTCATCTCCGCCAAGGGCGAGTTCCTCGGCGGGGTGTTCATGCCGGGCATCGAGATCTCGGTCGACGCGCTCGCGTCGCGGGCGGCGGCGCTGCGCAAGGTCGAGATGGTGCGGCCGCGGTCGGTGATCGGGAAGAACACCGTGGAGTGTCTGCAGTCCGGGATCATGTACGGGTTCGCCGGGCAGATCGACGGCCTGGTCGCGCGGATCACCCGGGAGCTGTCGAAGACCGGTCACGGTGGTCCGTTGACGGTGATCGCGACGGGCGGGCTGGCGCCTTTGGTGGTGGATGAGTCGATCTCGATCTCGCACCACCGCCCGGATCTGACGCTGTTGGGCCTACGGCTTGTCTTCGAGCGAAACAACTGACCGCAGGGCGATAGTGGTCAGGGGCCGGTCGAACTCGCCGTGCCCGGTCTCCTGCCGGGTGGCGAGGTAGTCGCGGACGCGCTCGAACAGCTCTTCCTGCTCGTGCTCAGTGGCCAGGGAGACCTGGGAGTGGGTGGCAAGGGTGGCGATGAAGCTCTCGATCGTGCGCCGCTGGACGTGCGGGAAGCGGCCTTCCTCAGCTGGGCTGAGCCGCGGGTGCTCCGGCACGACCCAGCCGGGCCGCAGGATCTGGCCGACGCTCGTACAGGTCAGCTCGACCAGCCGCCACCCAAGGCGTCGTGATTCCACAGCACCGCAAGGACCCTGTCTGGGGGTAGACGCGGGTGATCTCGATGAGCGCGGCCTCGGTGTTGAACCAGTGAACGTGTGGCCCACCCCGACCAAGGCACCAGATTCGTCCGGCAGAGGGATTCGGTGGGCTGTGCCGCCATCGCGGTTGGATGACGGCAGCTCAGGGTCGTAGCCAACGGCATGGGCGCCAACCGTCACCTAAGGGGAACGTGGCGGCGCCGGACCACGGTTACCGCTCAAACCGCCGCCTATGGCTCGACGGGCGACCAACCATAGAATTCCGGGGAGGCGGGCTAGTCCATAAACCCAACATAACCAGGTCAGAGGGCTGGCCGTAGGCTTCCTGCGTGACTGAAGAGCTTCCAGACGCCGTGACCACCGACGACCTTCCCGAGCAGATGCGGATCCGTCGGGAGAAGCGGGAGCGGCTGCTCGCCGCCGGAGTGGACCCTTACCCGGTCGAACTCCCGCGCACGCACAGTCTCGCCGAGATTCGCGCGGCCTATTCCGAACTGCCGACCGACACCGCCACCGGTGACATCGTCGGGGTGACCGGTCGGGTCATGTTCCTGCGCAACACCGGCAAGCTCTGCTTCGCCACTCTGCGCGAGGGCGACGGAACCGAACTCCAGGCCATGGTGAGCCTGAACAACGCCGGTGAAGAAGCCCTTTCGGCGTGGAAGTCCGATGTCGATCTTGGTGACTACATATTCGTCTCCGGTGAGGTCATCACCTCTCGTCGCGGTGAGTTGTCGGTGTTGGCCAATGAGTGGCGGATGGCGGCCAAGTCGCTGCGCCCGCTGCCGGTCGCGCACAAGGCGCTCAGTGAGGAAACTCGCATTCGGCAGCGTTATGTCGACCTGATCCTGCGCCCGCAGGCGCGCGACACCGTGCGCAAGCGTGCCGGAGTTGTCCGTTCGCTGCGGGATAGTTTCCACGAACGCGGTTACCTCGAAGTCGAGACGCCGATGTTGCAGACGCTGCACGGCGGCGCCGCGGCCCGGCCGTTCGTGACGCACTCGAACGCGATGGACATGGACCTGTTCCTGCGTATCGCGCCCGAGTTGTATCTGAAGCGCTGTGTCGTGGGCGGGCTGGAGCGGGTCTTCGAGATCAACCGCAACTTCCGCAATGAGGGCAGCGATTCATCGCATTCGCCCGAGTTCGCGATGCTGGAGTTCTACGAGGCGTACGCCACCTACGACTCGATGGCCGCGCTGACCAGGTCACTCATCCAGGAAGCCGCCCAGGCCGTCAACGGCTCGCACGTGGTCACCCTGGCCGACGACACCGAATACGACCTGTCCGGCGAATGGACGACCCTGACGATGTACGGGTCGCTGTCGGAGGCGCTCGGCGAGGAGATCACCCCGCAGACCACCGCCGACGTGCTGCGCAAGCACGCCGACCGGCTGGAACTGAAGGTGGATCCCAAGCTGGGCCATGGCAAGCTCGTCGAGGAACTCTGGGAACACCTCGTCGGTGATCATCTTTTCGAGCCGACTTTCGTCCGCGATTTTCCCGTGGAGACCTCGCCGCTGACCCGCCAGCACCGCAGCGTGCCGGGGGTCGCCGAAAAGTGGGATCTCTACGTGCGCGGATTCGAGCTGGCCACGGGTTACTCCGAACTCGTCGACCCGGTGGTGGAACGCGAACGCCTGGAGGATCAGGCCCGCCTCGGCGCCGCCGGAGATGATGAGGCCATGCGCCTGGACGAGGACTTTCTGCGCGCGTTGGAGTACGGAATGCCACCGAGTGGCGGGGTCGGAATGGGCATCGATCGGCTCCTGATGGCGCTGACCGGTCTCGGTATCCGGGAGACCATCCTCTTCCCCCTGGTTCGCCCCGAATGACACGCAGGGGTATCGAGCACTAACGCATTGCGGAGGATTTGCGCTAACCTCTGACAAGGAGTATTTATATCCGTGACGGCCGTGCACCCATTGGGCAGGCCACATTCACGCCCGGAGGAGACGCAATGGCACAGAAGGTTACGGTTTCGCTGGTCGACGACCTCGATGGTTCGCAGGCGGCCGAGACTGTCGAGTTCGGTCTTGACGGCGCCTCTTACCAGATCGATCTGTCCTCCGACAATGCCGAGAAGCTGCGCGAAGCGCTTGCCGACTTCGTCGACAGCGCACGCCGTTCCGGTGGCCGCAAGCGCGCGTTGAAGGTCGCTGTCGGCCGCGCGCCGCGGGCCGCCTCGGCCGATCGCGAGCAGAACCAGGCAATTCGTGAGTGGGCCCGCAAGCAGGGCATGAAGGTCTCCGACCGCGGCCGAATCCCTTCCGAGGTTCTCGACGCGTACAACGAGCAAGCCTGAGGCACAACATCTAGGGGCCATCCGCCGCGGCGGATGGCCCCTAGTGTTATTTCAGAGGCTGAACAGATATTCAGCCAATCAGCACTTGCGGCTCAGCCTTGGGCATGTCGAACACTCTCCGCCACCGGACTGAAGCAGATAGTGGAAGCAGCAGCTTTCCCGGCGCCGGGTCCATTGCGTCGGCCCATCCGATTTAGCAGCGGGCCGCAGGTTCGACGCCGAGGTGAACGGCGGACGGCCATCGCCCATCACCAATGCCGCGTCCAGCACGGCGGGGCCTTCGTCGCCGCTGAGCCGTCCAGCCAGCCACAGGCCGCCTTCCAGCGCGTCTGTCGCGGCGGCCCAGAGCGTGTGGTTGCCGAAGCGGACCTGCGGGCCGAACCGGGCGATGAACGCGGACGCGTGCGTGCGGAACCGGCCGCGAAGGACCGCGGCCAGGGTCGCCTCGTCGGCGACGACGACCGCCTCCGGGGTGCCCGCGGCCGGGTCGTCCGGCAGGCACACGAAGTACGGGGAGAGCAGCGCGACGCCGTCCGGGTCGGTCTTGTCCGGGGCGCGGTGGAAGGCGAGGTCGGCCGGGCGGATCGACGGCACGCGGCGCTCGTGGTGGAACAGCAGGCCGGCGGCGAGGGCGGGGACGGACAGGTACCAGGACATGAGGTATCCGCCGACCGTTCGATCGGGTGATTCTCCGTAGTTCTCGCGCAGCCAGGCCGCGAGGTCGGCGCGCCAGGCGGAGAATCCGACGGGATCACCGAGGAACGTGTCGCAGGTCACCCAGTCGGGGCTCTCGGCGGGCAGGCCGAACCGGAGGAATCCGGGACCGCGGCCGTGCGCGATCCGGTCGCTGTCGATCCGGTGCACGGACTTGGCGAGGTAGGCGTGGCCCAGCCGGGCCGCGGTCGTCATCGCGACCCGACGGCGGGATGCGGTCCCGATCGCATCGGCGCCCCTCTCTTCTTTGGTGAGGCTTGCCTAACCTTACCCCGAAGATCGAAGCCGCGCCTGTGAGTCGGCTCATGCGGAGAAACGGCGTGTTCGCGCTCAGCGGACAACAGCCGTTTCGCGGAATCCGGCCAGGCCAGCGCACGTTGTGGAGGGTGAAGCGACCACCAAAGGGCGGTTGGGCACGAAGTGGCACTGAGAGCTAACGCCCGGCCTACTACAGTGGTCCCACGGTGCTGAATCCACTAGAAGGAAGTGGAGAAGGGCCGCCGGCGCAGCAGTCAGGGAGTGCGAATGTTCGAGAGGTTCACCGACCGCGCGAGGCGGGTGGTCGTCCTGGCCCAAGAAGAGGCCCGGATGCTCAACCACAACTACATCGGCACCGAGCACATCCTCCTGGGCTTGATCCACGAGGGTGAAGGTGTCGCCGCGAAGGCGCTGGAGTCGTTGGGGATCGCGCTGGAAGGCGTGCGGCAGCAGGTCGAGGAGATCATCGGCCAGGGCCAGCACGCGCCAAGCGGGCACATCCCCTTCACCCCGCGGGCCAAGAAGGTCCTGGAGCTGTCGCTGCGTGAGGCGCTGCAGCTGGGCCACAACTACATCGGCACCGAACATATCCTGCTCGGGCTCATCCGTGAGGGCGAGGGCGTCGCCGCCCAGGTCCTGGTGAAGCTCGGCGCCGACCTCAACCGGGTGCGCCAGCAGGTGCTGCAGCTGCTCTCGGGCTACCAGGGCGGCGAGAAGCCCTCGGAGTCCGGTGGCCGCGGCGAGGGCACCCCGTCGTCCTCGCTGGTCCTCGACCAGTTCGGCCGCAACCTGACCGCGTCGGCCCGCGAGGGCAAGCTCGACCCGGTCATCGGCCGCACCAAGGAGATCGAGCGGGTCATGCAGGTGCTGTCCCGCCGCACCAAGAACAACCCGGTCCTCATCGGCGAGCCCGGCGTCGGCAAGACCGCCGTCGTCGAGGGCCTCGCCCAGATGGTGGTCAAGGGCGAGGTGCCCGAGACCCTCAAGGACAAGCAGCTCTACACCCTCGACCTCGGCTCGCTCGTGGCCGGTTCCCGCTACCGCGGTGACTTCGAGGAGCGGCTGAAGAAGGTCCTCAAGGAGATCAAGACCCGCGGCGACATCATCCTGTTCATCGACGAGATCCACACCCTCGTCGGTGCCGGTGCCGCCGAGGGCGCGATCGACGCGGCCTCCATCCTCAAGCCGATGCTGGCCCGCGGCGAGCTGCAGACCATCGGCGCGACCACCCTCGACGAGTACCGCAAGTACGTCGAGAAGGACCCGGCCCTGGAGCGTCGCTTCCAGCCGATCCAGGTCGGCGAGCCGTCCCTCGAGCACACCATCGAGATCCTCAAGGGCCTGCGCGACCGCTACGAGGCCCACCACCGCGTCACGATCACCGACGCGGCGCTGGTGGCCGCCGCCACGCTGGCCGACCGGTACATCAACGACCGGTTCCTGCCGGACAAGGCGATCGACCTCATCGACGAGGCGGGCGCGCGGATGCGCATCCGCCGGATGACCGCGCCGCCGGACCTGCGCGAGTTCGACGAGAAGATCGCCGACGTGCGCCGGGACAAGGAGTCCGCGATCGACGCGCAGGACTTCGAGCGGGCCGCGAAGCTGCGCGACAACGAGAAGACGCTGCTCAGCCAGAAGGCCGAGCGGGAGAAGCAGTGGAAGGACGGCGACCTCGACGTCGTCGCCGAGGTCGACGACGAGCAGATCGCGGAGGTGCTGGCCAACTGGACCGGCATCCCGGTGTTCAAGCTGACCGAGGAGGAGACCTCCCGCCTGCTGCGCATGGAGGACGAGCTGCACAAGCGGATCATCGGCCAGGAAGACGCCGTCAAGGCCGTCTCCCAGGCGATCCGCCGCACCCGGGCGGGTCTGAAGGACCCGAAGCGCCCGTCGGGCTCGTTCATCTTCGCCGGCCCCTCGGGTGTCGGTAAGACGGAGCTGTCGAAGGCGCTGGCGAACTTCCTGTTCGGCGAGGACGACGCCCTGATCCAGATCGACATGGGCGAGTTCCACGACCGCTACACCGCGTCGCGGCTCTTCGGTGCCCCTCCCGGCTACGTCGGCTACGAGGAGGGCGGCCAGCTCACCGAGAAGGTGCGGCGCAAGCCGTTCTCGGTCGTGCTGTTCGACGAGATCGAGAAGGCGCACCAGGAGGTCTACAACACCCTCCTGCAGGTGCTCGAGGACGGTCGCCTGACCGATGGCCAGGGCCGCACGGTGGACTTCAAGAACACCGTGATCATCTTCACCTCGAACCTGGGCACCCAGGACATCTCGAAGGCCGTCAGCCTGGGCTTTACCAGCGGCAACGACCAGGGCTCGAACTACGAGCGGATGAAGAACAAGGTCAACGACGAGCTCAAGAAGCACTTCCGGCCCGAGTTCCTCAACCGTATCGACGACATCATCGTCTTCCACCAGCTCACCCGTGAGCAGATCATCACGATGGTGGACCTGATGATCGCCCGCGTCGAGAAGCAGTTGAAGAACAAGGACATGGCCATCGAGCTGACCGAGAAGGCCAAGTCACTGCTGGCCAAGCGCGGCTTCGACCCGGTGCTGGGCGCCCGCCCGCTGCGCCGGACGATCCAGCGCGAGATCGAGGACCAGCTGTCGGAGAAGATTCTGTTCGGGGAGATCCAGCCCGGCCAGATCATCATCACCGACGTCGAGGGCTGGGACGGCACGGAAGAGTCGAGCCACGACAAGGCGACCTTCGTCTTCCGCGGCGAGCCCAAGCCGAGCAAGGTCCCGGACGTCCCGCCGGTCGAGCTGTCGGCTCCGGCCGCGAGCGACCAGGGCGAGCCGGAAGCGGCTTCAGGCGAGTAAGGATCGACCATGTCGAGGGCGGTCTCCCCGGGTTCGGGGAGGCCGCCCTCGGCGTTTGTCAGCCGGTCGGCCCAGCGACGTCCCCGGACACGGTGAACAAGTGGCGCGGCGCGCGGGGAAACGTCAGGCATCCTTGACCTATGGGCTTGCAGGAGGACCCGTTCGACTGGCGGGAGACGAAAGACGGGCAGGTGCTGATCTCGCGCGGGGGCCGGACGGTCACCACGGTGCGCGGGACGGCGGCGGCGACGCTGCTCGGCAAGCTCGCGCGGACCGATGAGGACGGTGCCCAGCAGCTGCTGGCCCGCGCCACCGGCAACTACAAGCGCGGGAACGAGAGAGCGTGACCCTGCGACTCGACGAGGTCATGCAGGAGCCGGAGCCACCCCGCCCGCGGCGTCGGTGGGTCACGGTGTTCATCGCTTTCCTCGTCATCGTCCTGGTCGGGGTGACGGTTCTGCGGCTGGGTGGGTTCGACCTCAACCGCTACACCACGGCGCTCCTCGCGCTCACGCCGTACCTGGCGGGGTTCGGGCTGTTCGTGACGTTCCTGGCGCTGGTGCTGCGCAGGCGGCTGCTCGCGTTCACGTCGCTGCTGCTGTCGATCGCGCTGGCCTTCATGCTGGTGCCCCGCTACCTGGCCGACGGCGAGTCGCTGCCGACGGGACAGCGGGTCCGGGTCATGTCGGCGAACCTGCTGTTCGGCCGCGCCGACTCGGCCACGCTGCTGCGCTTCGTCCGCGACGCGCGCGTGGATGTGCTGACACTGCAGGAAGTCACCCCGAAGGCACTGGCCGATCTGGACGCTCAGGGCCTGTCGCGGCTGCTGCCGAACCGGGTCGGATCGGCGGCTGCGGGGGCGTCGGGGAGTCTGATCCTGGCGAAGATGCCGCTGCGGCAGATCGTGCTGGTGCAGGGGACCTTGTTCGACCAGCCCGCGGCGGTGTTGGACTTGTCCGGGCAGACGGATGTGGAGATCGTGTCGGTGCACACGTGCCCGCCGGTGGGGACGGCCGAGGACCGGGTGCGGTGGCTGTCGGACCTGCGGGCGTTGCCGTCGCCGGATTCCGATGGGCGGCCGCGGATCCTGGCCGGGGACTTCAACGCGACGCTGGACCACCAGCCGCTGCAGGACGTGCTGGATCGCGGGTACTCCGACAGCGCCGAGCTGACCGGGGAGGGGATGAGGCCGACCTGGTCGCAGTTCCCCTATGGACCGCCGGTGACCATCGACCATGTGCTGATCGACCGGCGGCTTGGGGCGGCTGAGGTCAAGGTCTACGACTTGCCGGGCAGCGATCACAACGCGCTGTTGGCTGAGATAGCGCTACCCAGATCGCTATAGGCGCGCGTCTATCTCGCTCAAGGCTTCCAGTGCGCCCATCGGCAGGGAAAGCCCGCGCCCATGGCGGAGTTCGGGTTCCCGGGGGTTGATCCGGATCAGCGCCCCGGTAGCCGCGCTGGCCAGCTCCGCCTGACGGCGCACGGTCGGGATCGCGTTGCCCGCCCCGATCTCGATGACCACCAGCCGCTTGCCCAGTTGCGATCGTCGCCAGGCCGCCAGGGCGTCGAGGTAGTGCTGGCTGCGGTCGGGCACCCAGGTGTAGTCGCCGAACATCCTGATGTTCGGCCGGGCCAGCGCGCCGCACGACGGGCACTCGGGCAGCGGACCGGTGGCCCGCATGGCGTCCGGGTCGATCTCGATGTCCGCGCCCGCGGGCCAGATGGCCGACCGGCAGGGCAGCAGGCACTGCAGGTGGTGGATCGAGCCGTGCACCTCGGCGACGTCGGTGAAGCCCGCCTTCTGGAACTGGCCGTCCACATTGGACGTGTAGGCGTGCGCGCCCCAGCGGCGCAGGATGTCGAAGCCCGCGTGCGGAACCGTCGTGCGGTACAGGCGCAGGCGGTGGCCGTAGAAGCCCCAGGCCAGCTCCGGGTCGCTGCCGAAGTGCACCGGGTCGGCCAGCTCGACGAAGCTCAGGCCGAGGCGTTCATAGGGCGGGTAGGCCCGCCAGAAGCCCTCGTCACCGCGGAAGTCGGGCAGCCCGGAGTCGACGCCCATGCCCGCGCCCGCGCACACCAGAACGGAATCGGCCCCCGCGACCAGCTCGGCCGCCTGGTCTAGCGCCGCGTTCACTCCGCCGCGCGGGGACCCGCGCTCTGCACCACCTCGAACTCCAGCAGGCTCGACCCGGTCGCGACCGGCTTCGCGCGCTGACCGGCGTGCGCCTCGCGAGCCGATCCGCTGGCCCACGCCTGGAAGTGCTCTTCGGTCTCCCAGCGGGTGTAGACGAAGTAGCGCGTCTCGCCCGCGGTCGGACGCAGCAGCTCGAACCCGAGGAACCCGGGCTCGCCCTCCACCGCGCCGAGCCGCGCGGCGAAGCGCTTCTCCAGCTCGTCCCCAGCACCCTCGGGGACCTCAATCGCGTTGATCTTCACTACAGCCATGACACGAGCCTAATCGGATCGTTGATCGCGTGGGCTCGCGCGGCCTGGCTTGGGCCTATCACCGGATCCGCCTCGTGGACCACGCGGCCACGCGTCCTCACCCATCACTCCCGCCCTGCCGCAGCCGGACCGGTCGGTCGACTGGTGGCTGGAGAACTCGACCACGGGCCCGAACTCGTCGCCGTGTACCCCTCCGTGTGGGCCGCCGACGAGGACGGCAACCACGCCTGGCGGCCCGGCACCACCGGTCACACCGTCCGCGCCCACGTCCACCGATCAGCTCCATCGAACTGGTCGTCAACGCCCAGCACATCACCACACTCGTGCGGGTCACCGCCCGCAACGT
>DATLIA010000066.1:0-16084 GCA_035540215.1 Actinokineospora sp.
GCGCGAACGCCGCGCGCTCGTCGTCGGCCCGCGCTGTCTGGAACTCGGCGACGAACGACTCGTAGCGGGCCGCGAGCGCGTCGAGGTCCCACACCCGGGGGATGAAACCGGCGAAGTCGGGCACCTGCGCGGGCGCGCCGAGCAGCATCCCGGCGTGCGCGCTGACGCCGAGCTGGTCGAGCAGCGCGGCGACCTCGGCGGTGCGGTCGCGCGGGGCCAGCCAGGTGCCGTCCTGCACCGGGCCGAAGCCGAGGAACCGCAGCCTGCGCACCAGCCGCGCGCGGGCGACCCGCTGGTCCTCGGGGACCGTGTGCCACAGGACGGTCCACTGGTCGGCGGCGCCATCGCCCTGGCCGAGACCGAAGATCCGCCGGTCGCCCTCAGCCAGCACCGCCGCGGCGCGCGCGGTCAGCGTGTAATGCACCAACCGGCCGTCCTTGGCGCGTTCCAGCAGGTCACGGCGGACGAGCCGGGTCAGCGCGACGCGGGCGGCGCCCTCGGTGAACCCGAATTCGGCCAGCAGCGCGACCAGTCCGCCGGACCAGACGGTCGCTCCCGAGCGGGGGCCGACGTGGGCTCCCAGAATGGTCAGGACGAGGTCCTGCGGGGCGGGTTCGAACACGGTCGGAGCATAGTTGACACCTGAGTCAGGTCAACCGTAGGGTTTTTCCAGGACGTGACCGCGGCCACAAGGACGTGACGCAGTGAAGGTTGGCATCGGACTGCCGAACACCGTTCCCGGATGTGACGGCGCGACACTCGTGGAGTGGGCGCGACGCGCGGACGGCGGCCCGTTCTCCACGCTCGCGGTCCTCGACCGCGTGCGCTACGACAGCATCGACCCGTTCGTCGCCCTCTCGGCCGCCGCGGCGGTCACCACGCGGATCGGTCTGGCCACGATGATCGCCATCGGCCCGCTGCGCGGCGCGGCGATGCTGGCCAAGCAGGCGGTCTCGGTCGACGCGCTGTCCAACGGCCGGTTCACCCTCGGCCTCGCGGTCGGCGCGCGCGTCGACGACTACGCCGCCGCCGGTGTCGACCACAAGACGCGCGGTTCGACGCTGTCCAAGCAACTGGCCTACCTGCGCGGCGAGTTCGAGTCAGCCGACATCGGCCCCGCGATCCCGTTCGGCGCCAAGGGAATCGAGCTGCTCGTCGGCGGCACGAGCGGCGCCGCGCTCGCCAGGATGGCCCGCTACGGCGACGGCTACGCCCACGGCGGCGGCCCGCCGCGCGCCTTCGGCTCGGCCGCGACCAAGGCCCGCGCCGCGTGGCGCGACCTCGGCAGGCCGGGTGAGCCCGCGCTGTGGGGCCAGGGCTACATCGCCCTCGGCGACGCGGAACGCGGCCGGGACTATTTGCGGGACTATTACGCGTTCACCGGCCCGTTCGCCGAGAAGATCGCCGCGGGCGCGTTGACCAGCGCGCGCGAGATCAAGGACTTCGTCCGCGGCTACGCCGACGAGGGCTGCGACGAGCTGATCCTGTTCCCGTCCGTCGCCGACCTCGACGACCTCGACCGGCTCGCCGAGGCGCTCTCATGAACGTGACCGTCGTCGGCGCCGGACCCGCGGGGCTCTACCTGGCGATCCTGCTGCGCAAGGCGGGCCACGACGTCACCGTCCTGGAGCGCAACGCGCCGGACGCGACGTTCGGCTGGGGCGTGGTGTTCTCCGAGGAGACCCTGGGCGCCCTGCGCGACGCCGACGCGGCCACCCACCTGGAGATCACCGACTCGTTCGCCCGCTGGTCCACTGTGGACATCCGCTACCAGGGTAAACTCCTGCGCTCGCGCGGCCACACGTTCTCCGCCATCGCGCGCAAGCACCTGCTGGCGATCCTGCAGCGGCGAGCCCGCGAACTAGGCGCCGACCTCCGCTTCGGCGTCGAGATCGAGGACCTGGACTTCCCCGACGCGGACCTGATCGTCGCCGCCGACGGCGCCAACAGCCGCGTCCGCAACCGCGACGCCAAACGGTTCCGGGCCAGTGTCGCCCCGCAGGGCTGCAAGTACGTGTGGTTCGGCACCGACCTGGTACTCGATTCGTTCACCTTCTCCTTCAAGGAGACCGAGTTCGGCCTGTTCCAGGCGCACGCCTACCCGTTCGACGAGCACACCAGCACGTGGATCGTCGAGTGCGCCGAGCCGGTGTGGCGGCGCGCGGGCCTGGACACGATGACCGAGGCCGACAGCATCGCGTTCTGCGAGAAGCTCTTCGCCGACGACCTCGCGGGCCACAAGCTGATGTCCAACCGCTCGCTGTGGCTGGACTTCCCGCTGGTCCGCTGCGCGAGCTGGCACCACGGCAACGTCGTGCTGCTCGGCGACGCCGCGCACACCGCGCACTTCTCCATCGGCTCAGGCACCAAGCTCGCCATGGAGGACGCGGTCGGGCTGGCCACCGCACTGGCCAGGCACACCGACCTCGGCGCGGCGCTGACCGAGTACGAGCTGGACCGCCAGCCCATGGTCGAGCGGTTCCAGCAGGCCGCGGCGGAGAGCGCGGCCTACTTCGGCCGCACCGCCACCTACACCCGCTTCGCCCCGATCCAGTTCGCGTTCAACCTGCTCACCCGCAGCGGCCGGGTGTCGCACACCAACCTGGCCCAGCGCGACCCCGACCTGATCCGTGTGCTCGACGCGTGGTTCGCCCACGGCGCCGACCAGGTGCCCGGCGCGGTCGCCCCGCCCCCGTTGTTCGCGCCGCTGCGCGTGGGTGGGACCCGGCTGCCCAACCGGCTGGTCGTGGAGGACGCCGACCCGGTCCGCGCCGCCCGGGCGGGCGCTGGACTCGTACTGGCCGGACCGGTCGCGGTCACCGCCGATGGCCGCGCGCACGCCGACACCCCGGTACTCGACTCCCCCGGCGACTGGGCGGTGGTCGCCGACAAGATGCACGAGGCAGGCGCGCTGCTGGGCTTGCGGATCAGCCACGCGGGCGCCCGTGGCGCCACGCGTGCCCCGGCCGACGGGCTCGACATCCCGCTGCCCGCGGCCCGGTCGTGGCCGATCATCGCCGCGTCGGCCATCCCGTACGCGCCGTTCGCCCAGACACCCAAGCCGATGGACGCCGCCGACCTGGAGCGGGTGCGCCAGGCGTTCGCCGACGCCGCGACGCACGCCGCCGCGGCCGGGGTCGACCTGCTCGAACTCGACCTCGCCGACGGGCATCTGCTGGCGGGCTTCCTGTCCCCGCTCACCAACCGACGAGACGACGAATGGACTGGCTGGGCCTATCCCCTCTCGGTCATCGACGTCGTCCGGGCCGTTTGGCAGGGACCGCTGTCGGTCCGGCTGACCGTCACCGACTGGACCCCGCGCGGACTCACCCTGGCCGACGGCATCCAACTCGCCTCGGCGGTGCACAGCCACGGCGCCGACCTGATCCACGTCCGCGCCGGTCAGACCACCGCCGAGGCCAAGCCGGAGTTCCGCCGCGGCTACCTGACCACGCTTTCGGACCAGATCCGCAACCAGGCGAGCGTGCCGACGATGGTCGGCGGCTACCTGACCACACCGGACGAGGTGAACACGATCGTCGCCGCGGGCCGGGCCGACCTGTGCGTGCTCAGCCCGGCGCCATCGGCGATCGAGGCGGTGGTCCTGTCGTGACACGGTTCGCCGACCTCACCTCACCCGCCGTCGCCGAACTGCGCACCGGCCCGACCCCGGTGCTCCTGCTGCCGGTCGGGGCGATCGAGCCGCACGGCCCGCACGCGCCGCTGTCCACCGACCCGATCATCTCCGCGGGCATGTGCGACCGCGCCGCCGCGCGGCTGGCCGACGACCCGGACGTCCGGGTGCTGACCCTGCCGCCACTGCCCTACGGCGTGACCCGCTACGGCGCCGCGTTCCCCGGCGCGGTCGGCGTCAGCGAGGACACGCTGCACGCCATGGTGGTCGACGTCTGCGCTTCCCTTGCCCAGCAAGGGTTCCCGCGCGTCGTCATCGTCAACAACCACTTCGAGCCGGAACACGTGTCGACCCTGCTGCGCGCCGTGGCCACGCTGGAGAATCGAGGCGTCCGCACGGGTTACCTGAACCTGCTGCGGCGACACACGGCGGCGCGGCTCACCGACGAGTTCCGCTCCGGGTCGTGCCACGCGGGCCGCTACGAGACCTCGCTGGTCCTGGCCGACCACCCCGACCTTGTCGACGTCGAGGCGATGCGCACGCTGCCACCGCTGGTCGTCGACATGCCCGCCGCCATGCGCGACGGGCGCACGGACTTCCCGGCGATGGGCATGGATCTGGCCTACTGCGGCGCGCCCGCCGAGGCGACCGCGGCCGAGGGACTGTCCACTTTCGACACACTGACCGAGCTGCTGATCGACGTGATCCGGGACCTGGCCGAGCAGGACTGAAGGGACACCGCGGTGTTGCGCTACGAGACCCTCCCCGAGCGGCTGAACCTGGCTACGTACTTCCTCGACCGCAACGTCGACGAGGGCCGGGGCGACCGCACGGCCCTGATCGGCGCGGGCGGCGCCACCACCTACGCCGAGCTTGCCGCGCTGACCAACCAGGTCGGCCACGTCCTACGTGACCTGGGCCTGCGCGCGGGCCACCGCGTGCTGCTCGCGCTCAACGACGGCGTCGAGTTCGTCGCCACCTGGTACGCCGCGCAGAAGCTCGGCGCGGTGACCGCCGAGGTCTACACGTTCCTGCCAGCCAAGGACTACGCGTACTTCATCGACTACACCCACGCCGATGTCATCGTGGTCGACCCGGTGACGCTGGACCGGGTCCGCGAGGCGGGCACCGCGGGCAGGCAAGTCCTGGTCGTCGGCGCGGGCGGCCTTGAGCTGCGGGACAACGAACACGACTTCGAGGCCCTCGTGCCCGCCGCGCCAGCCGAGCTGGAAGCCCACCACAGCTTGCGCGACGACGTGGCGCTGTGGAAGTTCACCACCGGCAGCACGGGCGCGCCGAAAGCCTGCGTGCACACCAACCGCGCGCCGGTGCTCAGCCACGACTGGTACGCCAGGGGCGTGTTGGACATAGGCCAGGACGACATCGTCCTGCCGGTGCCCAAGCTGTTCTTCGGCTACGCCCGCGACCTCGCCGCGCTGTACCCGTTCGGTGTCGGCGCGGCCGGGATCGTCTTCGCCGAACGCACCACACCGGAGCGGATCTTCGAGCTGATCGCGAAGCACCGCCCGACGATCCTGGTGAACGTGCCCACGATGATGAGCGCGATGGTCGCCCACCCGGCCGCCGCCGAGCAGGACCTGAGCTGCCTGCGGCTGTGCACGTCGGCTGGGGAGGCACTGCCACCGGAGCTGCACCGCAAGTGGGACAAGGCTTTCGGCGTCGAGGTGGTCGACGGGATCGGCTCGTCGGAGGCGTATCACATCTACATCTCCAACCGGCCGGGCGTTCCTTCGACCGGCGTAGGCACCTTGGTCCCCGGCTACCGCGCGCGGGTGGTGGACCCGGACGGGGTCGAGGTGCCCGACGGCGAGACCGGCACGCTGGAGATCATCGGCGGTACCGCGGCGCTGGGCTACCACGGCGACCCGGAGAAGTCGGCCCGCACGTTCCCCGGCGGCGACACCGTGCACACCGGCGACCTGTTCAGCCGCGACGCCGAGCACGCGTTCCACTACCAGGGCCGGGCCGACGACCTGCTCAAGGTGAGCGGGATCTGGGTGGCGCCCAGCGAGATCGAGCACTGCCTCATCGGCCACCCCGACGTGGTCGAGTGCGCCGTCGCCGGGCACGAGACCGACGGCCTGGTCCGCCCGTACGCCTACGTCGTGGCCAGGACCGAGCTGGACCCCGACGACCTGCGCGCCTACGTGCGCGAACGCCTGTCGCCGCACAAGACCCCGGAACGAGTGATCTTCGTCGACGCCCTGCCCCGAACCACCAACGGCAAGCTCGACCGGCGCGCCCTGCGTCAGCTGGACGTCGCCCAGTGAACCGGCTCGTGGTGGTCACCGGCGGCACCCGCGGCATCGGTGCCGCCATCGCCGCCCGGTTCCGCGACGACGGCGACAAAGTGGTCGCGGTCGGTCGGGCCGAGTGTGACGTGACCAGCGAGGACGCGGTGGCGGCGTTCTTCGCCGGGATGGCAGTGGACGTGCTGGTCAACAACGCGGGCATCGCCACCAGCGCACCGGTCTCCCGGACGAGTGTGGCCGACTGGCGATCCCAGATGGACGTCAACGCCTTGGGCGCCTTCTTGTGCACCCGGGCCGTGCTTCCCGGCATGGCCGAGCGCGGCAGCGGCCGGATCATCACCGTGGCGTCGGTCGCCGGGCTGGCCGGGTCGAAGTACACCTCGGCCTACACCGCGTCGAAACACGCGGCCGTGGGGCTGACCAGAGCGGTGGCCGCCGAGGTCGCCGGGTCCGGCGTCACAGCCAACGCCGTGTGTCCCGGCTTCGTGCGGACCGACATGACCGCCGAGACGATCCGGCGGATCGAGGCCAGGACCGGCAAGGACGGGGAAGCGGCGCTGGCCGCGATGTCCCCGCTGGGTCGGCTCATAGAGCCCGAAGAAGTCGCTTTCGCGGTGGGTTTCCTCGCCGCGCCCGAGGCCGGGGCGATCAACGGCCAGACGCTTGTGCTTGATGGAGGAGGAGTTTCATGAGTCCGTTCCGGGCTTCGCCTGGCTTTACCGAGAAGTGGGAGCACTTCGGATTCGACGTCACCGACGGCGTCGCCACCGTGACTCTGAACCGGCCAGAGAAGCTGAACGCGCTCACCTTCGACGTCTACGCCGACCTGCGCGACCTGCTCGCCGAACTCCCCCACCGCGGCGACGCGCGCGTGCTCGTCCTGCGCGGCGAGGGCCGGGGCTTCTGCTCCGGCGGCGACGTCGAGGAGATCATCGGCGAACTCCAGAAGATGGCCCCGGCCGAACTGCTGGACTTCACCCGGATGACCGGCGCCGTGGTCAAGGCGCTGCGCGAGTGCCCGCTGCCGGTGATCGCGGCGGTCAACGGCGTGGCGGCGGGCGCGGGCTCGGTCATCGCCCTGGCCAGCGACTTCCGGCTGCTGGCCGAGTCGGCGTCGTTCGCGTTCCTGTTCACCAAGGTCGGCCTGGCGGGCGCGGACATGGGCTCTGCCTATCTGCTGCCCCGCCTCGTCGGCCTCGGGCGCGCCACCGAGCTGCTGATCCTCGGCGACAAGGTCGACAGCGCCAAGGCCGACCGGATCGGCCTGGCCACCCAGGTCGTCCCCGACGCCGACCTCGGCGCGACCGCCGACGCCCTGGCCCGCCGACTCGCCGACGGCCCGGCGCTGGCCTACTCCACGACCAAGGTGCTGCTGACCCGCGAACTGGACATGGACCTCGGCAGCGCGATCGAGCTGGAGGCCATCACCCAGGCCCTGCTGATGAAGTCCACCGACCACAACGAGTTCTACACCGCGTGGACCGAGGGCCGCCGTCCGAAGTGGACCGGCCGGTGACCCCGCACGAGATCGTCACCGCGCCCGGACTGGCCAAGCCGGTCGGCTTCGCGCACGCCGTCGTCGCCGCGCCCGGCCGCACGGTGTACCTGGGCGGACAGACCGCGCAGGACGCCGACAGCCAGATCGTCGGCACGACCATGGCCGAACAGTTCGACCAGGCCGCGGGCAACGTCGTCGCCGCGCTCGCGGCGGCGGGCGGCGAACCGGGGCATCTGGTTTCGCTGGTGATCTACGTGACCGACGTGGCCGGGTACAAGGCGGCGCTGCCCGAGCTGGGACCGCTGTGGCGCAAGCACTTCGGCAGGCACTACCCGGCCGTCGCGCTCCTCGGAGTCGTCGAGCTGTTCGACGCCGAGGCCATGATCGAGCTGATCGGGACGGCGGTCATTCCGTGAACGAGCTGAGCGCGCACACCGAGAAGGTCGCGGCCGGTCCGCTGCGCGAGATCGCCAAGAACGGCGTCGCGGGCCGGATCAACCGCCCCCTGCTGTCGGCGCTGGCCGAACACGGCCTCCTCGGCCGCATCTTCCAGCGCGGCGACACCGGCTACATCCCGACGTCGGCGATGGACCTGTGCCTCATCCGCGAGGCCCTGGCCCGGCACTGCACGGAGGCCGAGACCGCGTTCGCCCTGCAGGGCCTCGGCGCGTACCCGATCCTGCTCGCCGGGTCGCCCGAGGTCGTCGAGCAGTGGATCCCGCTCATCGCCACGGGCCGCGCGGCGGTCGGCTTCGCCCTCACCGAACCCGACGCCGGCTCCGACGCCGCGTCGCTCACCCTGCGCGCCACCGCCGACGGCGACGACTACGTCCTGAACGGCGAGAAGACCTACATCTCCCACGCGCCGGAGGCCGAGGTCTACTCGGTCTTCGCCAGGACGACCGAGGGCGTCGGCGCCAAGGGGATCACCGCGTTCGCCGTCGCCCGCGACACCCCCGGCCTGACCGGCGAACACATCGACCTGATCGCCCCACACCCCATCGGGCGGCTCCGCTTCACCGACGTCCGCGTCCCCCGCGACCGCGTGCTCGGCGAAGTGGACGGCGGCTGGTCGGTGGCCATGCGCACCCTCGACATGTTCCGCCCCAGCGTCGGCGCCTTCGCCGTCGGCATGGCCCAGGCCGCGCTCGACGCCGCCGTGGCCCACGCCGCCCAACGCCACGCCTTCGGCCGCTCCCTGTCCACCTTCCAAGGCGTGTCCCACCAATTGGCTGACGTCGCCACCCGACTGCGCGCGGCGCGCCTGCTTGTCCACGACGCCGCCGCGGCCTACGACGCCGACCCCGGCCACACGGGTCATCTTTCGGCGATGGCCAAGCTGTTCGCCACCGAGACCGCCCAGGTGGCCGTCGACCTGGCGATCCAGGTCCACGGCGCCCGCGCGCTGGAACGCGGCCACCTGCTCGAACACCTCTACCGGGAGGTCCGCGCCCCACGGATCTACGAGGGCGCCTCGGAGATCCAGCGGGAGATCATCGCCCGCAGCCTGTTCCGTCCTGTCGGCCCTGATCCACGATGATCGGCGTGACCGAAGCAGCCTAGGCGCGTCCCCGGTTCCCACCGCTCCGCGCTGGCCGCCTACGAGCGCCGCATGCGCCCCTACGCCGCCAAGTGGCAGCGCGGCGCCAACCCCGGCCGGTTCCTCGCGCCCGCCAGCGCGACCGGCCCGCGAATCCGCAACGCCCCTGTTCAAACCCGCCTGGTCCGGCGGATCCTGGTGTCGGGTACCAAGAAGCTCGCCACCGACATCACCCTGCCCGACTATCCCGCGGCCTGGCCTTTCCTGATAGCGCACCTGAGAATTGGGGGATTCCGCGGTGCGGCTATCGCTTGCTCCAGTCCTCAGCGCCCTTGACCCCGGCGGCGGTCAGTACCCGATCCCACGGCAGGACGGTGGTGTTCAAGTAGCCGAACTCGCGCGTCTTCGTCGCGCCCGACAGATGACTCGGCAGCGCGGTGCGCGCCTTGCGCTGCTCCAGTTCAGCCACCATGGCCCGGTTGAAGTTCGTGAAGATCGGGCTGCTGTCGACGATGTCGAACTTGCGGTCCCCGATTATGATCGTCAACGTCCAAAACATGCTGAAGTCTGCCCGCGCCTCTGCGCAGGGCACGTCGAATGCCAACTCCTTGGCACTCGTCAGCCGCAAGCGGCCCGCGTCGACCGAGAAGATCGCGGGCACGCACCTGAACCCGTTGAACCTGCTTTTACGCCAGTACAGCCCCGACGCGAAGGTAATCGCTGAAGTCACGGCGGGAGTCTATGCGGGAGATCATCGCCCGCGGCCACTTTCGGCTGTCGCCCTGACGAGGGGTTCCGTCCTGTCGGTCCCCGGTGGGACGATGATCGCCATGACCGATGAGGCCTTCTGGCTGCTGATCACCCGCGCCGCCGAGCAGCCAGGCGACCGCGACGAGCAAGCCGAGTGGCTCACCGAGGAGCTCACCCGGCTCCCGGTCGAGCAGATCGTCGCCTTCCAGGTCAAGCTGTCCGAGGTGCGCCTCCGCGCCGACACCTGGCCGATGTGGGCGGCGGCCAGGGTGATCCAGGACGGCTTCTGCTCCGACGACAGCTTCTGGTACTTCCAGCTCTGGCTGCTGAGCCTGGGCCGCGCCACGTTCGACCGGATCGTCAAGAACCCCGACACCCTCGCCGAGTTGGAGGCCGTTCGGTCGCTGGCCGCCCGCCCCATGAAGGCATGGTCGGACCAGTGCTGGCCGGACTGGGAAAGCCTCGACTACGCCGCCCACGAGGCCTACCAGGACGCTACCGGCCGCGAAGCGGGCCTGGAGCAGGCGCTGCTGGCCGCCGGGTTCGATCTACCGTGCGCCCCGGACCCCGCCGACATCGACTGGGATGTCGCCGAGCCGGACGCCGTCGCCCATCACCTCCCCCGGCTGACGCTCCTCTTCAGTGCCAAGGTCGCGCAGCGAGCGGGACTCAGCGCCTAAGCAGGGCCAGACTTGGCTCGGACGTGCATCCGCTCGCCCTGCCGCCCGAACAGGCTCAAGATCTCCACCGGACGCCCGTCCGCGCTTCCGAACCAATGCGGCAGCCGACAGTCGAACTCGGCGACCTCACCGACCCCCAGCGCCAAGTCCTTGTCGCCCAGCACTAGCCGCAAGCGGCCGTCGAGCACATAGAGCCACTCGTAGCCCTCGTGTGTGCGAAGGTCCGGCTCCGGCCCACGATCGGGGATGATCATCTTGTACGCCTGTAGCGGGCCGGGCCCCCGGGTCAGCGGGATGTACGTCCCGCCGCCCGACATCGCCCGCGGCTTCATCCTGACCCTCGGGTCGCCGACCTCGGGTGCCCCGACCAGGTCGTCCAGCGGCACCCGGTAGGCCCCGGCGAGCGGCAGCAGCAGTTCCAGGCTCGGCCGCCGCTGCCAGGACTCCAGCCGGGACAGCGTGCTCTTGGAGATGCCCGTGGCCTCGGCGAGCGCGGCCAGCGTCATCCCGCTTCGCGTCCGCAGGTCGCGCAGCCGAGGCGCGACCTCGTCGAGAACTGCTTGGTAAGGCGCCGGATCGTCCATGCCACCATTTCACCCCGCCGTCCCGGAATCAGCAACAAGAGTTGCCACTCGAACCGCACAGGATGCACGCTCGACGGCATGAGCACCCACAGCGAACACAAGCACGGCCACGGCCACGGCCACGGCCACAACACCGAGATCGACTGGGCCGTCATGGCCACCTGGCTGGAGAACACCGGCGACCTGCAGCTCCCCGCCCTCCGCCAGACCGCCGCCCACCTGAAGGGCCTGCTCGACCACGAAGCCGACCGCGTACTCGACATCGGCAGCGGCCCCGGCGTGATGACCGGTGTCCTCGCCGAGGCGTTCCCGGCCGCCGAGGCCGTCGCCGTGGACGGCAGCCCCGAACTGCTCGACCGCGCGCACGCCCGAGGCCAACGGCTCGGCCACCCGGTGTCCGTACTGCACGCCGACCTCCCCGACGGCTTCGCCGACCTCGGCACCGCGGACCTCATCTGGAGCGCCAAGGCCGTGCACCACCTCGGCGACCAGCAGGCCGCCCTGGACACTTTGGCCGGTCTGCTGCGTCCCGGCGGCGTGCTCGCCGTCGCCGAAGGCGGCCTGCCGATGCGCTTCCTGCCCCGCGACATCGGCGTCGGCGTCCCCGGCCTGCAGGCGCGGCTCGACGCGGCGCAGGAAGGCTGGTTCGAGGAGATGCGATCCGGGCTCCCGGGCAGTGTCTCGGTGGTGGAGGACTGGCCCGCGATGCTCACCCGCGCGGACCTCACCGATGTCCGTTCCTTCACCGCGGTCCTCGACCTGCCCGCGCCGCTGACCGAACCAGGCCGCGCATATCTGCACTCCTTCCTGACCCGGGTGCGGAACACCGTCGGCGAGGGCATCGACGCGCAGGACCGCAAGACACTCGACGTGCTGATCGACCCGGACTCCCCCGACAGCATCCTGCACCGGCCCGACGCGTTCCTTCTGTTCCCCACCACGGTCTTCACCGGCAAGCGCGCTCAGTGACAGCACCCCAAACGGCAGCACCCCAGCTGACAGCCTCTCCTGCGATCCGGTGGGCGCTGGCCTGCCTGTCCCTGTCGATGCTGCTGTCCTCACTCGGGACGAGCATCGCCAACGTGGCCCTGCCGACCCTCGCGCAAGCGTTCGCCGCGTCCTTCCAGCAGGTCCAGTGGATCGTGATCGCCTACCTGCTCGCCATCACCTGCCTGACCGTCGCCGTCGGCAGGCTCGGTGACCGCACCGGCCGCCGACGGCTGCTCCTGGCCGGAATCGGGCTGTTCACGGCGGCGTCGGTGGTGTGCGGGCTGGCGCCAGCGCTTTGGCTGCTGATCGCCGCCCGAGCGGCGCAGGGCATCGGCGCCGCCGTGATGATGGCGCTCACCATGGCCTTCGTCGGCGACACCGTGCCCAAGGCGCGGACCGGCGCGGCCATGGGTCTGCTCGGGACGATGTCCGCCATCGGCACCGCGCTCGGGCCGTCGCTGGGTGGCCTGCTGATCTCCGGGCTCGGCTGGCGGGCGATCTTCTTCGCCAACGTGCCGCTGGGGGTCCTGGCGATCTTCCTCGCCTCCCGGCACCTACCCGTCGATCAGCGGTCGACCGGACCCGCGGCGCCGATGATCCGCCTGGCGTCACTGCGGGATCCGGCGCTGGGCGCGGGTCTGGCGATGAGCGCGCTCGTGTCGACGGTGATGATGGCGACGCTTGTGGTCGGGCCGTTCTACCTCGCGCGGTCGATCGGACTCGGCGCGGCCGGAGTCGGGCTCGTGATGTCGGTCGGCCCGGTGGTCACGGCGCTGACCAGCGTGCCCGCCGGCCGCGTCGCCGACCGGTTCGGTGTCCGCCGCATGACGCTCCTCGGACTCGTCGCGATGACAGTCGGGTCCCTCGCGCTGTCGGCCCTACCGACGGGCCTCGGCATCCCCGGGTACGTCGCGCCGATAGTCGTTCTCACGATTGGCTACGCGGTGTTCCAGACGTCGAACAACACCGCGGTCATGGCCGATGTCCGCCCGGACCAGCGCGGCGTCATCTCGGGCACGCTCACCCTCTCGCGCAACCTGGGCCTCATCACCGGGGCGTCGGTGATGGGCGCGGTGTTCACGTTCGCGTCCGCCTCGACCGATGTCGCGACAGCGGATCCAGCGGAGGTCGCCACCGGGATGCACGGCACCTTCGCCGTGGCCACCACCCTGATCGCCATCGCGATCGGCGGCTGGACGCTCGCCCGCCGAGCCGCCGACCGCTGAGCGGCTACGTCAACACGGGAAGTTCGGCCAACGCGCGGTCGACCTCCTCCTGAGGCAGATCGTGGTCGACCATTTCCCCGCTCAGGTAAGCCGCGTAGGCGGGCATGTCCAGGTGGGCGTGCCCGCACAGCGCGGTGAGGATCACCTTCTCCTCCCCCGATTCCCGGCACCGCAGCGCCTCCCGCACGCACTCCGCCAGCGCGTGCGTCGGCTCCGGCGCCGGGATGATCCCCTCCGTCCTGGCGAACCGGACGCCCGCGCTGAAGCACTCCAACTGCGGGATCGCGACCGCGTCGATCAGGCCGAGCTCATAGATGTGCGACAGCAGCGGCGACATGCCGTGATACCGCAGCCCGCCCGCGTGGATCGGGTCCGGGACGAAGCCGTGCCCAAGCGTGTGCATCTTCAGCAGCGGGGCGAGGCCCGCGGTGTCGCCGAAGTCGTAGGCGTAGACGCCCTTCGTCAGCGACGGGCACGCCGCCGGTTCGACCGCCCGGATCTTCGGGTCCATCCGGCCCGCCAGCTTCTCCCGCAGGAACGGGAAGGCCAGGCCGCCGAAGTTGGAGCCGCCGCCCGTGCAGCCGACGATCACGTCCGGCGTGTCCCCGGCGAGCTCGAACTGCTTGAGCGCTTCCTCGCCGATCACCGTCTGGTGCATGAGCACGTGGTTGAGCACGCTGCCGAGCGCGTACCGGACATCTGGGTCACCCGCGGCCATCTCGACCGCCTCGCTGATGGCCATGCCCAGGCTGCCCGTGGAGTCCGGGTGCTCGGCCAGCACGGCCCGGCCGGACGCGGTGCGGTCCGACGGGCTCGGGTGCACGGTCGCGCCGTAGGTCTCCATCATGATCTTGCGATACGGCTTCTGGTCGTACGACGCGCGCACCTGCCAGACCTCGCAGTCAAGGCCGAACACCGCGCACGCGAACGCCAGCGCGCTGCCCCACTGGCCCGCGCCGGTCTCGGTGGTCAGCTTCCGCACGCCCTCCCGCGCGTTGTAGAACGCTTGCGGGACCGCGGTGTTGGGCTTGTGCGAGCCGACCGGGCTGACACCCTCGTACTTGTAGTAGATCCGCGCGGGCGTGCCGAGCGACCGCTCCAGGCGGTGGGCGCGGAACAGCGGGGACGGCCGCCAGAGCCGGTAGACGTCGAGCACCTCGTCGGGAATGTCGATGTAGCTCTCCTGCGACACCTCCTGAAGGATCAGCGCCATCGGGAACAGCGGCGCCAGATCCGCCGGGCCGATGGGCTGCTTCGTCCCGGGGTGCAGCGGCGGCGGTGGCGGCTCCGGCAGGTCGGGAACGATGTTGTACCAGCGTGTCGGCAGGTCGGACTCGTCGAGCAGGAACTTGGTGCGCATGCTCCGCCTCCCGGAGACTCGGTCGATCCGACCACGCTAGATCCACCGCACCCACCCGGCCACCGGACGCGTTCTTGTTACGGTGGGAGAGTGAACGTCGAGGTGACTCCCCTGCCGGGCATCGGCACGCGTCAGGACTTCGAACTGCGCTCCGGGCGCCGGATCGGGGTGATCACGCATCGGGACGGGCACACCGACCTGATCGTGTCCAAGCAGGACGACCCGGACTCGTGTGTCGCGTCGATCCCGATGACCGTCGAGGAGGCGGGCACCCTCGCGGGCCTGCTCGGCGCGCCACAGCTCGTGGTGCGGTTGGAGGAGCAGCACCGGGAAGTCACCGGGATCTCCACCCGGCAGCTCCCGATCGTCCCCGGGTCCCCGTTCGACGGCCGCACCCTCGGCGACACCGCGCTGCGCACCCGCACCGCCGTGTCCGTCGTCGCCATCGTCCGCGGCGGCACGGTCCACCCGTCGCCGCGCCCGGACTTCCCGTTCGCGGGCGGCGACCTGCTCGTGACGGTCGGCACGGCCGACGGCCTGGCCAAGGCCGCCGACGTTCTCGAAACCGGCTGAGCCGCCCGTGCACAACCCCGCGATCGCCCTGATCGAACTGGGCGCGGTGTTCTTCGGCCTCGGACTGCTCGGCAGGCTCGCGTGGAAGATCGGCATCTCGCCGATCCCGCTGTACCTGATCGGCGGCCTCGCCTTCGGCTCCGGCGGGCTCGTGCCGCTGGAGGGCATCGAGGAGTTCGCCGACCTGGCAGGCGAGATCGGCGTCGTCCTGCTGCTGCTCCTGCTCGGCCTGGAGTACTCAGCCGAGGAACTGGTCACCGGCCTGCGCCGATCGTGGCTGGCGGGCCTGCTGGACATCGTCCTCAACGCGGCGCCCGGCGCGGCCGTCGCGCTGATCCTCGGCTGGGGCCCGGTCGGCGCGATGGCGATGGCGGGCGTCACCTACATCTCGTCATCGGGCATCATCGCCAAGGTCCTCGGCGACCTCGGGCGGCTGGGCAACCGCGAGACGCCGGTCATCCTGTCGATCCTCGTGTTCGAGGACCTCGCGATGGCCGTCTACCTGCCCATCCTGACCGCGGTCCTGGCGGGCGCGACCCTGCTCGGCGGGTTGACCGCGGTCGGGATCTCGCTGGTCGTGATCACGGTGGTGCTGGTCGTCGCCCTGCGCTTCGGGCGGTTCGTGTCGATGGTCGTGGACAGTCCCGAGCCCGAGGTCTTCCTGCTGCGCGTGCTCGGCGCGGCGCTGCTCGTCGCCGGGATCGCCTCGCAGCTGCAGGTATCGGCGGCGGTGGGCGCGTTCCTGCTCGGCATCGCGATCTCCGGATCGACCGCGGAGAACGCCACGAAGCTGCTGGAGCCACTGCGGGACCTGTTCGCGGCGATGTTCTTCGTCGTGTTCGGGCTCAACACCGACCCGCGCACGATTCCACCCGTTCTTGGAATCGCCGTGGCGCTGGCGGCCGTCACCACGCTCACGAAGGTCATCACCGGCTGGTGGGCGGCCCGCAGGCAGGGCATCGGCAAGATGGGCCGC